>NZ_JANOAL010000053.1:0-33631 GCF_031411155.1 Polaromonas sp.
GGTTAGCATGAACTGCCCGTAATACACAAACATGAAGCTCTTTTCGAACACCCGCGCCAAGCGCAACACCGCATTGATGGTGCTGTTGGTGTGGCTGTTTGCGCTGGCTTCAGGGGTCGCCAATGCCTGCCTGCTGGAGGCGCGCGGAACTCACTCCCACGCCGCTACGGCCGGATCCGCCGGGACCACGCATGCGCCCGCCATAGTGCCTGGTCATGCGGGAGCCATTGCCGACCACGACGATGACTCGCACACCCTCAGGGCACCGTGCCTGAAGGCCTGCGACGATGGCTTGCACTCTTTTCCCAAGCAGGATTTGACGGTCGCCCAGACCGATCCTGGCCCGGCGCCCCTGGTTGCGGTCCTCTGGACCGCAGCTACGCCCGTCGTCTCGTCATTCCGTCGAATGGACGACCGGCAGCAGCCCGTCACACCTGAGCTGCCCATCCGGGTCCGCTACTCGCGACTGGCACTCTAGCCGGCCGCTGACGCCCGGCCCGTCGTCTCGCACTCCCCGGTCTGCGTCCATTTCCCAGTCCAGATGGGCTTTGTGCCCAGGGACCGCAGTTCACTTGGGACATCACACCAGCGCCTTTGCGTCCCCTACACGTACCGTATTCCATATTCGTCAACCAACCAGGAGTCTGTCATGACCCATTTCCGATTTATCCCTCTTGCCCTTGCCCTCACCGCCGCCAGCACATTGATTGCCTGCAACACCGCCCCTGCGATGCCCATGGGCACAGCAGCAGCCAATAGCATGGCTACACCCGACCACATGGCCAAAATGGATGCGCAGATGAAGACCATGCAGGGCATGCACGAAAAGATGATGAATGCCAAGACCCCGGAAGAACGCAACAAACTGATGGCAGAGCACCTGAAGTCCATGCAAGGCGGCATGGCCATGATGGAAAGCATGGGCGGCGCGGGCATGGGCGATATGAAAGGTATGGGCGACATGAAAGGCATGCAGGGCATGACCGGCGAGATGGGCGCGCACCATCCGATGATGGAAAAACGCATGGAAATGATGCAGACCATGATGAAAATGATGATGGATCGGATGCCTGCCACGTCGACGAAGTAGCGGAGCTACTGCCATGGATGAAAGAGTATGAAACGCGCGATGCGATTCCGGATCGAGCTGGCTGGTGTCGATCAGGCAGCCGTTGACTTTTGAATCGTAAATTTTCAGGAGCCTGAATATGAACACTATCGATCTGGAAGTCCAGGGCATGAGCTGCGGCTCGTGCGTCAAACACGTCACGCAGGCACTGCAACCCCTATCCGGCGTTAGCGGTGTCGAGGTTGATCTTCAGTCTGGACATGTCAGGGTGAGCGGTGACCTGCCTCAAGGCGGCGATCCTCTTGTATCGGCCTTGACGGCTGCAGGCTATCCGGCAAAACTTTCCACTTCGGCTGCATCCATCCCGCAGCCGAAGCAATCGGGCGGCGGGTGCTGCTGTGGATGATCATGAAGCGGCAGGCAGCGGGAGCGCTGCTGTGCCCCGTGCGCAGGGGGCAATGGCGACTGAGCCGCAGTCCTTGAAAGACCCGGTTTGCGGCATGACGGTCACGGAGCAATCCGGGCACAAGCAGGCGCATGACGGACAGTTCTACTACTTCTGCAGCGCGCGCTGCAAAACCCGGTTCAGCGCGGATCCAGGTCAATTCACGGCCTCAAAACCGACGCCTGACCTAAACCAGCCAACTCAAGCGGGTGCGATCTACACCTGCCCCATGCACGCGCAAATACGCCAGGACCATCCCGGCAACTGCCCTATATGCGGCATGACGCTGGAGCTCCTGCTGCCCGAACTTGAAGAGGGCGAGAACAAGGAACTCGTCGATTTCCAGCGGCGCTTCTGGTGGACGCTGCCGTTGACCGTGGTGGTTGCTGTGATGGCGATGGTCGGCCACAGGCTGAACTGGTTTGACATGGCGACGCAAAGCTGGATAGAGTTGGCGCTGTCCTTGCCCGTCGTGCTGTGGGCGGGCTGGCCGTTCTTCTCGCGCGGCTGGCAGTCAATGCTGAATCGCAGCCCCAACATGTGGACCTTGATCAGTCTGGGCACTGGTGCCGCTTTTGTTTACAGCGTGGTGGCCACCGTTGCACCTCAAGTGTTTCCGGCCTCATTCGTTTCCATGGGTCGGGTTGCCGTGTATTTTGAAGCGGCCGTCGTGATCATCTCGCTCACCCTGCTGGGCCAGGTTCTTGAGCTCAAGGCCCGTTCGCAAACCTCGGCGGCGATCAGGTCTCTGCTGGGCCTTTCGCCCAAGACAGCCAGGCGCATCCGTGCCGATGGAAACGAAGAAGATGTGCCGCTGAACCAGGTCCATGTGGGCGACCTGCTGCGCGTCCGGCCGGGCGAAAAGGTGCCCGTGGATGGCATTGTTGTTGAAGGCGGCAGCGCGGTCGATGAATCCATGCTCACGGGCGAGCCCGTTCCGGTGAGCAAGCGCGCGGGGGACAAAGTGATAGGGGCCACGCTCAACACCAGCGGTGCGCTGGTGATGCGCTCGGAGCGGGTGGGCTCAGCCACGATGCTGGCGCAGATCGTGCAACTGGTGGCCCAGGCGCAGCGCTCCAAGGCCCCGATGCAGCGCATGGCCGACGTGGTGGCCGGCTACTTCGTCGTTACGGTGGTTGTCGTTGCTTTGCTGACCTTTTTGGGCTGGGGCTTGTTGGGACCAGAGCCCAGCTGGGTATACGGCCTGATCAACGCGGTGTCGGTCCTGATTATTGCCTGCCCGTGCGCGCTGGGACTGGCTACGCCGATGTCTATCATGGTCGCCACCGGTCGTGGTGCGACGCAGGGCGTGCTGTTCCGCGACGCGGCCGCCATCGAGAATTTGCGCAAAATCGACACCCTCGTCATAGACAAGACCGGCACCCTGACGGAAGGGCGGCCGGCGTTCGACCGCGCGGTTCCTGCGCCGGGTTTTGCGGCCGACGAAGTGCTGCGCCTGGCCGCGAGCCTGGACCAGGGCAGCGAGCACCCGCTGGCCGAGACCATCGTGCGCGCCGCCCGCGAGCGCGGCATGACCCTGGACAAGCCGGAGAACTTCGAGTCGGGTTCAGGTATCGGCGTGCGCGGGCAGGTCGCGGGGCGTCAGCTGGCGCTTGGAAATACCACGCTGATGCAGCAGATCGGCGTTTCGGTAGCTCCCTTGGTGCCACAGGCCGAAGCCTTGCGTACCGAAGGTGCCAGCGTGATGCATCTGGCGGTCGATGGTCAGCTAATCGGCCTGCTGGCCGTGTCCGATCCGGTCAAGCAAAGCACGCCCGAGGCTTTGGCCGCCCTGAAAGCGGCAGGGGTGCGCATTGTGATGGCCACGGGTGACGGCCTGACCACGGCAAAAGCCGTCGCTGCCCGCCTGGGCATCGACGAGGTGCATGGGGAGGTCAAGCCAGCCGACAAGCTTATCCTGATTGAGCGGTTGCAGAAGGAAGGACGCATCGTTGCGATGGCGGGGGATGGCATCAACGATGCGCCCGCGCTGGCCAAGGCAGACGTCGGAATCGCCATGGGCACCGGCACCGATGTGGCCATGAACAGTGCTCAGGTCACGCTGGTCAAGGGTGATTTGCGCGGGATCACCATCGCGCGTTCACTGTCGGAGGCCACGGTGGGCAATATGAAACAGAACCTGATGTTCGCCTTTTTGTACAACGCGTTGGGCATCCCCGTCGCCGCCGGCGTGTTGTATCCACTGACCGGCTGGCTGTTGTCGCCAATGATTGCTGCGCTGGCCATGAGCTTGAGCTCGGCGTCGGTGATTGGCAACGCCTTGCGTCTGCGAGGGAGCCGGGTACGGGCTGCAGGCTCAGGGCAAGAAGGCCGGCATGACCATTAGCCTGATCTCCCATGAAGAGGCCGAATGCTGAAGTAGGGCGTTTGGTCCAATCAGTAGACCTTGCAGCCATTTAAAAATGATAAACCAAAAACAGCCCATGCAAGTTCCTCCTCTGCGTTTGCCGCCGTCCGGCAAGCTGTTCGTCGTCTGCGGCCTCTGGCTTGTGGCGCTGGGCACCTACTTCCTGTTCCTTCGCCCCGCCTTTCTGCCCGAAGACCCGCGCTACATCGGCGCCTCGCTTGAAGCTATCCGGTCCGCCGCGCCTGGCCTGGAGCGTTGGCTCGGCCATGTGTTCAATGTGATGGGCGGGTTCATGGTCGCCACCGGCGCGATGACGGTGCTGGTGGCGTGCCACTCGCTCGCAAGACGTGAGCGTGGAACCTTGTTGGCCATGTCGGTGGCGGGTGCAGCCAGCGTGGCGCTGATGAGCGCAACGAACTTTTTGTTGTACTCGGACTTTCGCTGGCCGCTGTTGCTGCCTGCGCTGCTGTGGCTTGCCGGCCTGCTGTGCTACCTGCGGGAGAGCGCCGTCCCATCCGCGGTCGAGAGCCAGACGCCCAAGACTTGATCATGCCCAAGCGCGCCAACGCCGCCCCCGGCGGCTTGTACAGCGGAATTACCTGGCCGGCTGAATATCGGTCACAACAATCGCGCCATTGGCCTTCTCTGCCTTGAAGCGGATCTTGTCACCGGCCTTGACTTTGTCCAGCATGGCGGGATCCATGACCTGGAACACCATGGTCATGCCGGGCATGTCCAGGTTCTTGATTTCACCGTGCTTGATGGTGATCTTCTTGGTGGCCATGTCAACTTTGCGGATTTCGCCTTCGGCCATATCGGCAGGGGCCGCCGTAGCGGTTTCTTTCTTGGCATCGCCCGTGGCCATGGGCGCACCCGCGTGCGAGGCCGCATAGGCAGAGGTAGCGCCGGCCAGCATGGCCGTGAGAATCAACAGGGTTTTGAGGTTTTTCATGATGTTTGCTTTCAGGATTTGACAGAAGATTTCGAAGAAGGGGACTGGCTGTAGGACTGGTAAATACGCGAGCTGCCGTCCGTCAGTACCAACAGCACGTCGTAAGCGTCGCGGGTGTTGCCGACTTCCATGCCGGGTGAGCCCACCGGCATGCCGGGCACGGCAAGTCCGCGTGCCTTGGGCTTTTCACGCAGCAGGCGGCGCAGTTCCTGCGCCGGCACATGACCTTCAATCACGTAGTTGCCCAGGCTTGCTGTATGGCAGGAGCCGAATTTGGCCGGCAAACCGAGCTTCTGGCGGATGGGCGCGGTGTCGTTGACGTCGTGGGTTATGACTTCAAAACCGTTCTTGCGCAAATGCGCCACCCATTCATGGCAGCAGCCGCAGTCCGGGTTTTTCCAGACGGTGATGGGGGTCGGGTCTGTGCCTGCCCCTGCCAGCAGGGGATGCGCCAGCATGCTGGCGCCCAGCATGGCAAGCGGCGCGCGCAGTGCCGACCGGCGGGAAACGGTTTTAATGCTTGCGGTCGGCACGGCCATCTCCTTTTGCGGACGTCTTGTCGCCCGCGACAGTTACCAGGCCCTTCATGCCCGCGTCGTAGTGGCCAGGCTGCAGGCAGGCAAAGTCAACCTTGCCCGCCCTGGTGAACTGCCAGATGATCTCGCCACTCTTGCCCGGCGCGACGGTAACCATGTTGGCATCGGCGTGTTCCATCTCGGGATTTCTCTTCATCAGTTCGTAGTGGTCTTTCAGGTCTTTGGCGGTGCCCAGCACCATCTCGTGCTTGACCTGACCGGAGTTCTTGGCGACGAAGCGGATGGTTTCACCCTGCTTGACGCTGAAGATGGACGAGTGAAAGCGCATGTCGTCTTTCATGTCGACGACGACCGTGCGGGTGACTTTGGCGGCGACACCGGGCTTGCCAATGGCGGCATCGTCATGGCCGCCTGCGTGGTTGCCGGAGGCCAGGGCCGTCAGTGAGAGAAACAAGCCGGAGGCGGCGATCAGGAGGCTGCGAGATTTCATGAAATACCTTTCAAGGGTTGTGGGTGCTAACAAACTCATCAATGCTTCATGCTGCCCATGACGGGCTTGCGAATCTGAACTTCAATTTCTTTGGCGGGCATGTTCTGGGCCTTCATGGCGTGCCCGCCGCCGGCGCCAGCGCGTGCCGGGCTGGGCAATGCGCCTGTCCATTCGTAGGCCACCGTGCCTGCCGGGTGCTGGTACCAGCCGGGGTCCTTGTAGTCGCCGGGTTTCTGGTTTTTCCGCACCTTGACCATGCTGAACATGCCGCCCATTTCGACCGAGCCAAACGGGCCGGCGCCTGTCATCATTGGCGCGGTGTTGTCGGGCAGTGGCATCTCCATCTCGGCCATGTCGGCCATGCCGCGCTCGCCCATCACCATGTAGTCGGGAATCACGTTGGTGATGTCCTTCACGATTTTGCGGTGATCGACGCCAATCAGGGTGGGCACGTCATGGCCCATGGCGTTCATGGTGTGGTGGCTCTTGTGGCAGTGAAAAGCCCAGTCGCCTTCCTCGTCGGCCACGAACTCGATCTGCCGCATCTGGCCCACCGCCACATCGGTGGTCACCTCGGGCCAGCGGCTTGATCTGGATGTTGGGCCGCCGTCGGTGCCAGTCACGGCAAATTCATGGCCATGGATATGAATCGGGTGGTTGGTCATGGTCAGGTTGCCCATGCGGATGCGCACCCTGTCGTTCTTGCGCACCACCAGCGGGTCAATGCCGGGGAAGACCCGGCTGTTCCAGCTCCACAGGTTGAAGTCGAGCATGGTCATGATCTTGGGCGTGTAAGCACCGGGGTCAATGTCATAGGCGTTGAGCAGGAAGACGAAATCACGGTTGACCTCGTCAATCAGCGGGTGTTTTGTTTTGGGGTGCGTGATCCAGAAACCCATCATGCCCATGGCCATCTGCGTCATCTCGTCGGCATGCGGGTGATACATAAAGGTGCCGGGACGGCGCGCCACAAACTCATAGACAAAGGTCTTGCCGGGGGCAATCGCTTTTTGCGTCAGACCCGACACGCCGTCCATGCCGTTGGGCAGGCGCTGGCCGTGCCAGTGCACGCTGGTGTGCTCGGGCAGCTTGTTGGTGACAAAAATGCGCACCCGGTCGCCTTCGACCACCTCGATCGTGGGGCCGGGGCTCTGGCCGTTGTAACCCCACAGATGCGCCTTGAAGCCCGGGGACATCTCGCGCACCACCGGTTCGGCCACCAGGTGAAACTCTTTCACGCCGTTGTTCATGCGCCAGGGCAGGGTCCAGCCGTTGAGGGTGACCACCGGGTTGTAGGGGCGGCCGCTGCCAGGCAGCAGCGGCGGCATGGTGTCGGGCGAGGCCTGCAGCACCGGTTCGGGCAAGGCGGCCATGGCGACGCGGCTGACCGCTGTGGCGGCCACAGCGGTCGTGATGGCGCCGGCGCCGGTCAAAAATTTTCTTCGGTTGGTCATGATTTTTTCTAAAGAGGTGGGGCGCTCAGTGAGCCGCCGCATCGGCAGGAACGCCCGCCATTGGCGCGGCCATCAGCAGGGCGGTCGGCTTGCCGGTGATGGAGGCGGCCAGTGCGGCGTCGGCCAGCCAGAACTGCTGGTAGGCGTTGATGGCAGCAGTAACGCTGGAGATCTGGTCGCGGTTGTCGGCCAGCAGCTCGAACACCCCAATCAGCATGCCGTTGTAGCGAAGTACGTTTTCTTCGGCCATGGTTTTGCGCAGCGGCACGATTTCATCGCGGTAATGCCGGGCCACGTCGTAGGAGGTGCGGTAGGCCGAATAGCTTTCGCGCAGCTGCGACGAAGCGCCGCGCACCGTGCTTTCATAGCGGCTGGCGGCCGCCAGCGACTGGGCGTTCATCGTGTCACGCTGGGCGCTGCCCCAGTCAAAAATCGGCAGGCGAATGCCCAGTTCATAGCCTTTGCGCGGTGTGCTGGTGCTTGGACCACCCGTTGAGGCGTTGTCGAAAACCGTGTCGCGGCGAATGCCCAGCTCCACATCCACCAGGCTGGTGATCAGGTTCAGGCCCTGGGATTTGCCGGCAATGTCGAGTTGATGGCGCGCCAACTGCACATCCAGCCGCTGTTCCGTCGCGCTGGCACTGACCACGTTGGCCGCTCGTGCTTCCTTGGGCAAGTCGGGCAGGCGCTCCGGCAGCTTGAGTTGCGCGGCCTGCGCGTCGGTCAAACCTAGCTGGCGCGTCAGTTCTTCACGCGCGGCGGTGGCCGCATGCTGGCTGGCGGCCAGCTGCGCCGTTGCATCCGCATAAAAGACCTGCTGACGGGCCCGCTGCAACTTGTTGAAATTGCCCACCTGCTGCATGCGCCGGGCCAGTTCTGCGCTGGCTTGCGCCGTGCGGTTGACCTGGTCTGCGTATTGCAGGCTCTGCTGCGCCGCCACGGCGCGCACCCAGGCCTGGCGTACCTGGGTCACCCGCTCAATCACACTGGCGCTGAGCTGCACCTTGGCTTGCGCCACCCGGCCCTGCGCTATTGCCTGGCGCCGCGGCAGCGTGAGCAGATCCATCAGGCCGAAGGACAGCAGCCGGCCCAGCTCCAGCTCGCTGCCAAAGGTGGTCCGCTCGAAGGTGAAGAGCGGATTGGCCAGGCGGCCGGCCTGGGTCGCCTGTGCCATGTCGGCCCAGCTTTGGGCCAGCAGGCTTTGCAGCGCCGGGCTGTTGGCCAAAGCCAGTTGCACCGCGTCGTCCATGGCCAGCGGTTTGGCCAGCAGCTCGCTGCTCAGTTGGTTGCGCGCCTGTTGCTGCTGGGGGGTGCGGCTGAGCACCAGCTGGCCCTGGGTAAAGCTGTTGGTGGTGGTGTTGGCATCAAGCAGCGCCTCGTCGATATTCACCGACGCGCAGCCGGCCAGCACCAGGCTGGCCGTGGCCAGCGCGCTGAGGCGAAAAAGGGTTGTCATGGTGGTGGCATTCACGGTTTGGCATGCCCGGCGTGCGGGTCGGGCTTGGCGCTGGCCGCAGCGGGTGCAGCAGTGGTGGTGGATGCAGCGGATGCAGCGTCGCCCTTGTCGGGCTGCTGCGCCTGTTTGGCGTATTCGCGCCAGCCGCCGATGCGGCCCACGCCGTCATTGGCTTCTTTCCAGTCGACGGTTTTTTCCTCGGTATAGGACTGGTAGCCCTCAAGCGCCGAGTGGAAAGCCGGGGGCGCGGAGGCCTGGGCCGAGGCCGGGCCAGCCCACAGCGGCATGAGCAACGCTGCGGCGCAGGCGAGGGCAGATGATTTACAACATTGACGAATAGTCACAAAAACTCCTGAAATACGAGCGCGGCGATGGGTGAAATCGCGGTTGTCGCGGCTTGATAGGACCGTTAGGGCCGAGCCGGACGCAAGTACAGACCCAGTACGGGCCTGGGAGTCAGGAAATGGGCGGTTTTTGGCGCAGTGCGGTGTCGGCACTGGCAAATTGCGCTGTCAGCGAATGCTGCGGCGCAAGCGGGACGACCACCGGCTTCAGGGTGGCCGGCGTCGAGGAAAGCGCCACGGTGTGGCAGGCCTGGCAGTTGGGGCAGGACTCGCACTGGCCGTCGGTGGACGCGGAACTTTCATCCTGGCTGGCCTGTGGGGCGCCGCCGCAGTCATGCACGCCGTGGCCGGCCTGGGCCGTCGTTTGATGATGAAAATGGCTGCTGGCCCACGATTCATGCGCGTGAGAAGCTACTGTTTTGATAGCAACGTGCGGCTGCCGCAGATCTGCCGTGGCCATGCTGGTCGCCATGGCATCGCCGGCCCAGCCGCGCAGGGGCAGCAGGGCGATCATGAGGAGGACGAACAGGTAACGCACTGGTTAATGATAAATGATGCGGCGGAAAGTTCCGTTCGACTCAGGTTTTAACCGGTTTAAGTTCATGGCGCGCCTGTCGCAGCACGCTCCAGCCGCTGGTCACGGCCAGCGTGCCCATGACGGCGGCCACCGCCAGGTCGGGCCAGGCGGTGCCGGTGCCAAACACGCCCAGCGCGGCCAGCATCACCGCTATGTTGCCCAGCGCGTCGTTGCGGGTGCAGAGCCAGACACCGCGCATATTGGCATCGCCTTCACGCCAGGCGTACAGCGTGACCGCCACGCCGCCATTGGCCAGCAGCGCCAGCAGGCCAATACTGCCCATGGTGAAAGCCTCGGGCGTGCCGCCCTGGGTCGCCATCCAGAGCGCCCGGGCCACCACAAACAGGCCAAAGACCAGCATGCTGGCGCTTTTGAGCAGGGCGGCACGGGCGCGCCAGACCACGCCGCTGGCCAGCACCGCCAGTGTCACCGCGTAGTTGGCCGAATCGCCAAAGAAGTCAATCGCATCGGCCAGCAGCGACACCGAGCCCGAACGCAGCCCGGCGCCGACCTCGACCCCAAACATGAGCAGGTTGACGGCCAGCGCAATCCAGAGAACCTTGCGGTAGCGCGGGTTGCTGGCGCCGGTGCCGGCGGCAGGGTGGTGGTGATGGTCGCAGTGGGCTGACATGGTGGCGAATCCCGGTTTCTGGCTTTGATGGCATGATTGGAAAGCTTGAAGCCACTTGAAGGTCAAGCGCGGGCCGGCAATAACCCGGCCACTGGCCGGGTGAACCGCCAAATGCGCTGCGCGGGCCCATGGTGGCGACCTTGACGCGAAAGGATTTTGAACATGCGATGGACGCACTGGCAGCCTGGGGTGCTGGCCGCGCTGGCCTCGGCGTTTTTGTTTGGCGCCGGCACGCCGCTGGCCAAATGGCTGCTTGACCAGCTGAACCCGTGGATGCTGGCCGGGCTGTTGTACCTGGGTTCGGGGCTGGGGCTGGCGCTGTACCGCTGGTTGCGCGGGACCGGCACGCCGCGCCTGAACCCCGGTGAAATGAAATGGCTGGTGGCGGCCGTGCTGTGCGGTGGCGGCATCGCGCCGGTGCTGTTGATGTACGGCCTGTCGGCGATGCCGGCCAGCCACGCGGCCCTGCTGCTCAATGCCGAGGCGGTGCTGACGGCGCTGCTGGCCTGGCTGGTGTTCAAGGAAAATTTTGACAGCCGCATTGCCGCCGGCATGGCCGCGATTGTCGCCGGCGCGCTGCTGCTGAGCTGGCCGGCCAATGACCTGCCGGCGGGCACGCTGGTGCGCTCGCTGTGGCCGGCGCTGGCCGTGCTGCTGGCCTGCCTGTTCTGGGCGCTGGACAACAACTTCACGCGCAAGGTGGCGCTGACCGATGCCTCCTGGATTGCCTGCGTCAAGGGGCTGGCGGCCGGTGCCACCAATCTGCTGCTGGCCTTCATGCTGGGCGCGGTGCTGCCGGGCGTGGCCAAAATCGCGGCGGCGCTGCTGGTGGGTTTTCTGGCCTACGGCGTCAGCCTGGCGCTGTTCGTGCTGGCGCTGCGGCACCTCGGCGCGTCGCGCACCGGCGCCTATTTTTCAAGCTCGCCGTTTGTGGGCGCGCTGTTTTCGATGGTCTTTTTTGCCGAGCCTGCCAGCTGGCAACTGCTGGTGGCGGCCGGCCTGATGGGCCTGGGCATCTGGCTGCACCTGACCGAACACCATGCGCACGGGCATCGGCATGAAGCGCTGGAGCATGAACACCCGCATACCCATGACGAGCACCACGCGCACCGGCATGAGACCGCGGTTGCCGGGCCGCATTCGCATCGCCACCGCCACGAACCACTCGAGCACAGCCATGCCCACTACCCCGACGCCCACCACCGCCACCCGCACTGAGCGGGCCGGGGTGCCTGCCGGCTCCGCGCCCTGCCACATCAGCGAGGCCGCGCGACTGAGCGGTGTTTCGACCGCCAACATCCGGTTTTACGAGAAGGAAAAGCTGCTCAGCCCCCACGGAAGGGGCGAGAACAGCTATCGTTTTTATAGCGATGGCGATGTGCACCAGCTGCGTTTCATCCGGCTGTGCCGCGCCATGGACATGTCGCTCGACGAGGTGCGTACCCTGCTGGCGCTGGACCTGACGCGCAAAGCCGACTGCGACGCGGCGCGTGACGCGCTGGACGGCCATCTGGCCCATGTGCGCGCGCGGCTGGCGGAACTGAAGGTGCTGGAAAAAGACCTGAAGGCGCTGCGCAATCGCTGCGACGGCACCGATGCGCACTGCCACATCATCGAGGCGCTGCATCAGCAGGCTGACGCGCTGCCGGCGCTGGCCAGGCCGGGCATTTCGGCGAAACGCCACGTTTGAAGCCCGGGCAAGGCGCCCATCACCGTTGAATGACGGCCTCTTTCCTGTCCATTTCCTAGTCGAGCCTGGCGCCGGAGGCCTTCACCGCCCTGGCCCAGCGCGGCATTTCGGCGGCCAGAAACGCGGCAAATTCGTCGCTGCCCAGAAAGGCCGGGTCGGCGCCCTGCGCCACCATGCGGCTGCGAATCTCGGGACTGGCCAGCACCTGCTTGAAGGCGTCGCTTAGCTTGGCGGTGATGTCCCTGGGCAGGCCCGCGGGCGCCAGGAAGCCGTAAAAACCGACCACCTCGAAGTCCTTGATGCCCGACTCGATCACGGTGGGTACATCAGGCAGGGCCGGGTTGCGCTCCTTGCTGGTCACGGCCAGCGCCCGCACCAAGCCTCGCTTGTGGTAGTTGGCCGCCTGCGGAATCGACTCGCCCATGAACTGCACCTGGCCGGCCATCAGGTCGGTAAAGGCCGGCGCGCTGCCGCGGTAGGGAATGTGCACCATGAACAGGCCGGTGGCATTCTTGAACATCTCGGGCACCAGGTGGCTGATGCCGCCGTTGCCGGCCGAACCGTAGTTGACCTGGCCGGGCCGGGCCCGCGCGTAGTCGACAAATTCCTTCAGCGTGCTGACCGGCAGCCTGGGGTTGACCAGCAGCGCCAGCGGCTGCATGGCGGTGCGGGCAATTGGGGTGAAGTCTTTCAGTGTGCCGTAGGGCAGCTTGCTGTAGAGCGCCGGGTTGATCACCATCACGCCGGTGTTGGCCAGCATCAGGGTGTAGCCGTCGGGCGCGGCCTTCATCACGTCCTGTGCCCCCACGGTGCCGCCCGCGCCCGACTTGTAGTCAATGACAATGGGCTGGCCCAGCACCGTCTGCAGACGCTCGGTCAGCAGCCGGGCATGCTGGTCCAGCGGCCCGCCGGCCGGAAAGCCGATGACGACGCGGATCGGCTTGTCAGGGAAGGCGGCCAGGGCCGAGGGGCTGGCCAGCGCGCTGGCGGCCAGCAGGGCGGCTGTCAGCAGCGCCTTGCGGGGCAGGGCGGCCAGCATGGAGAAAACAGGGCGGTTGCGCATCGTGTTTTTCGGGTGTTTGAGGGTGATCGGCTGGCTCATCATAGTCAGTGCGGGTCGCTCAAGTGACACGCTTTTATCAGGAGCTTCCCCGATGTGGGCGGCACCGACCCGGCGTAGGCTGTGGGGTGTCCAGTCCTACCCGGAGCCTTCATTGACCCCCCCTGTCCCCACCGGCCTTCATGACCTGCATGCCAAAGTCTGGCCCAAACGCCTGCCGCGCCGTATCACGCCGCCCGCCACCTCTTTGTGGCACAACCTGGCGGTCAGCAGCCTGCGGTTTCCTGACAAGCCGGCGCTGGTGTTTTTTGACCAGGTGCTGAGCTACCGCGACCTGATGCAGCAGGCCGAGCGGCTGGCCGCCACGCTGTGCCGGCTGGGCGTCAGAAAGGGCGACCGCGTGCTGCTCAACATGCAGAACTGCCCGCAGTGGGTGATTGCGCACTTTGCCATTTTGCGGGCCAATGCCGTGGTGGTGCCGGTTAACCCGATGAACCGAGCCGAAGAGCTCAAGCACTACATCACCGACCCCGACGCCAAAGTCGCCATCACCTCGGCGGACCTGGCCCCCGAACTGGCCAAAGCCAGCGCCCAGCTGGCGCCCGCAGAGCGGCTGGCCCATCTGATCGTGACGCACTACAGCGATGCCTTTGATGTGACCGCCAGCCTCGAAGGCGGCACGATGCCCGAGGCCTGGCGCGACTGGCTGGGCACTGAGCACGCCTTGCCCGAACTGGAAGGGGGTTCGGTCATGCGCTGGCCCGATGCGCTGGCGGGCGCGTCAGGAGGTAGCGCCGACGATTTGCCCGCGCACACCGCCACGCCGCAAGACCTGGCGGTGCTGCCCTACACCAGCGGCACCACCGGCCTGCCCAAAGGCTGCATGCATACGCATGCCAGCCTCATGCACAACGCCGTCGGCAGCTGCCTGTGGGGCAACAGCACGTTCGAGAACGTGGTGCTGTCGGTGGTGCCGATGTTTCACATCACCGGCATGGTGTCGGTTATGCATGCGGCGATTTATGGCGGCGCCACCCTGGTCGTCATGCCGCGCTGGGACCGCGAACTGGCCGGCCGGCTGATCTCGCGCTGGCGCGTGACGCACTGGACCAACATCCCGACCATGGTGATTGACCTTTTGGCCAGCCCGAATTTTGCAGATTTCGACTTGAGCAGTCTGGTCTACATCGGCGGTGGCGGCGCGGCCATGCCGCAGGCCGTGGCCCAGCGCCTGTGGGAGCAGTACGGCCTGCGCTTTGCCGAAGGCTATGGCCTGACGGAAACTGCGGCGCCGTCGCACAGCAACCCGCCCGACGCGACCAAGCAGCAGTGCCTGGGCGTGCCCTTTTTAAGCACCGAGGCCCGCGTGATCGACCCGCTGACGCTGCAGGAGATGCCGCAGGGCGAGCAGGGCGAGATCATCATGTGCGGGCCACAGAATTTTCAGGGCTACTGGAAGCGGCCCGACGCCACCGCAGACGCCTTCATCGAGCTCGACGGCAAGCGCTTTTTCCGCTCGGGCGACCTGGGCCACGTCGATGAAGAAGGGTATTTTTTCCTCACCGACCGGCTCAAACGCATGATCAACGCCTCGGGCTTCAAGGTCTGGCCGGCGGAAGTCGAGGCGCTGATGTTCAAGCACCCGGCGATTCAGGAAGCCTGCATCATTTCAACGCGTGACGCCTACCGCGGCGAGTCGGTCAAGGCGGTGGTGGTGCTGCGGGCCGATGCCAAAGGCAAAACCACCGAAGACGACATCATCAACTGGTGCAAGGACCACATGGCGGCCTACAAGTACCCGCGCCTGGTGCAGTTTGTTGATGCGCTGCCCAAAAGCGGGTCGGGCAAGGTGATGTGGCGCACGCTGCAGGAAGCGGAGGCGGGCAAGGCCTGAGCCGCGTTTTTCGAGGCGGTTTACTGATAAAAATGACCGGTAGCCCTTATGGAACGAGTGCTTACAGCTATTAAAAACATAGCATCTGCCGACGGCGGAAAATCCCGGATCAAACCCCCGCCGTCAGCCGGCGCGGCGTGATCTCCACCGACCCGGTGGCCGTGCTCATCCAGACCGTGCCGTCCTGCACCGTCACCTGCAGCTGCATGCTGCGCTCGGCCAGTTTGGCCAGGGCCTGGCTTTGCGCGGCCTCGATCTGCCACACCACCAGATTGCTGGCACGCGTCAGCTTGCTTTCAATGCCTTTCCACCAGACCGGCGTGCTGCTGGAAAAGCTGTACACCGTGACGCGTTCGGCGCGGCCGGCCGCGCGCATCAGGCGTTTGTCGTCGGGCTGGCCGACATCGATCCAGTGCCGTATCGACTCGGTGTAGTCCTTGTGCCACAGGGCCGGCTCGTCCACGTCCCACAGGTCCTTGGC
This sequence comes from Polaromonas sp., assembly GCF_031411155.1. GTDB lineage: Bacteria > Pseudomonadota > Gammaproteobacteria > Burkholderiales > Burkholderiaceae_C > Polaromonas. The sequence goes on from NZ_JANOAL010000053.1 coordinate 15,448, forward strand.
AAATTCCAGCTTGCCCTGCTTGTCATCGGCCGGCACATGCAGCGCAAACGCCAGCAGCCGGATCATCATGCGTTCATCGGCCTCGGACGGATGGCGCGCAATGATGACATTGTGGTCGGCATAGACGCCGCGGTCCATGTCGGTGAGCTGCAGCTGGGCTTTGTAGATGGTGGCTTTGAGTGCCATGGCAGGTTGCTTCTTTGATTCTTGGTAGGGGAGGGCGTCAGTGCTGTATTGGAACAGAGCTTTGCGCGTCAGCAGGGTCTATGCGCTCTGGCTATAGTTTGGAGATGCTCAAATTGTCCGTTCTTGATCAGTCGGTTGCCGTTTCCGGCCGCAGCGAAGATGCCTCCATCCGCGAAACGCTGGCGCTGGCGCAGCACTGCGAGGCACTGGGCTATCACCGCTTCTGGGTCAGCGAACACCACAGCCACCCCAGCATCGTTGGCTCGGCCCCCGAGGTGCTGATGGCGGCGATTGCGGCCACCACGCAGCGCATCCGTGTCGGCAGTGCCGGGGTGATGCTGCCACATTATTCGGCGCTCAAGGTGGCTGAACAGTTCCGGGTGCTCGAAGCGCTGGCGCCTGGCCGGATTGACCTGGGCGTGGGGCGGGCGCCGGGTTCGGACATGCGCACCGCCCGGCTGCTCAGCAGCGACCCGAACCAGGCCGCCGAAAACTTTCCGCTGCAGGTACGCGAGCTGCAATCGTGGGTGTCGGGTATTGACCTGCCTGAAGGCCACGCCGGCCAAGGCGTGAGCGCCAACCCGACCGGCCCGACCAGCCCCGAGCTGTGGATGCTGGGCAGCTCCAGCTACGGCGCGCAGCTGGCCGCGCACTATGGCCTGCCCTATGCGTTTGCGCACTTCATCACCGACGGGCAGGGCGCAGCGCAGGCGATCGATCTGTACCGCCAGATGTACCGGCCCAGCCCACGCCATCCCGCGCCGCAGGCCGTCATCTGCGTGTGGGCGCTGGCGGCCGACACCGAAGCCCAGGCCTGGCACTATTTTTCGGGCCGCGAGCGCTGGAAAATCGACCGCAGCAAAGGCGCGCTGGGGCCGCTGCCGTCACCGGCTGAAGTGGCTGCGCGGCCTTACAGCGCGGCCGAGCAGATCGAGGTCGACCAGCTGCGGGCCGCGGCCCTGGTCGGCAGCGCGCCTCAGGTGGCCGACAAGCTGCGCGCGCTGGCTCATACTCTGCAACTGGACGAGTTGGTGGTGATTACCTGGACGCACGATCCCGAGGCCCGCAGGCGATCGTATGAACTGCTCGCCGGTGAATTCTTTTGACGCAATACTTTTCAGCTTCGTTCGATCACAAAACCTGATAGAGACAACCCAAGGACTTCCCATGACGACCCCGCTCTTTAGCGCCACCATTGCCGGCAGCCTGCCCAAACCGGCCTGGCTGTCTGAAACCAACAAGCTCTGGCCGCAGTGGAAGGCCGAGGGCGCCGAACTGCAGCAGGCCAAGCTTGATGCCACCCTGCTCTGGATCAAGGCGCAGGAAGACGCCGGGCTGGACGTGATTGGCGACGGTGAGCAGTCGCGCCAGCACTTTGTGCATGGCTTTCTGGAGCAGGTCGAGGGCATCGACTTTGATCACAAGATCAAGATGGGCATACGCAACAACCGCTACGACGCCATGGTGCCGCAGGTGGTGGCCCCGCTGCGCCTGAAGGGGCGCGTGCATGCGGCCGAGGCCCGGCTGCTGCGCGCGCACACGGCCAAAAAAATCAAGTTCACCCTGCCCGGCCCGATGACGATAGTCGACACCGTGGCCGACCAGTTTTACGGCGACAAGGTCAAAATGGCCATGGCCTTTGCCGAACTGCTGAACCAGGAAGCGCTGGCCCTGCAGGCCGATGGCGTGGACATCATCCAGTTTGACGAACCGGCCTTCAATGTCTACATGAAAGAAGCGGCCGACTGGGGCGTGAAGGCGCTGGAGCGCGCGGCCCAGGGCCTGAGCTGCACCACCGCCGTGCACATCTGCTATGGCTACGGCATCAAGGCCAACACCGACTGGAAGGCCTCGCTCGGTGAGGAATGGCGCCAGTACGAGGAAATTTTTCCGGCGCTGGCCAAAAGCAGCATCCAGCAGGTCAGCCTGGAGTGCTACCACTCGCATGTGCCGCCGCACCTGATGGCGCTGCTCGAAGGCAAAGACGTGATGGTGGGCGTGATCGATGTGGCCAGCGACGAGATTGAAACGCCCGAACAGGTGGCCGACACCATTGGCAAGGCGCTGCAGTACGTGCCCAAAAACCGCCTGCTGCCCTGCACCAACTGCGGTCTGGCGCCGATGGACCGGGCCGTCGCGCTGAAAAAGCTCCAGGCGCTGGCCCAGGGCGCGGCGCTGGCGCGCGAACGTTACCAGTGAGACCCGTGAGGTAAACCCAATGAGCCAGCAGCACTCCCACCCCCACGATCATGACCCTTCGACGCCCGCCGAGCCTGCCTGGAAGCACGATGGCGTGCGGGTGATTGGGGCCGGCCAGCTTGACAGCAACACCGCGCAAACGCCAGGCATGGACCGGCGTGCGGCCATCAACTTTGCCCGTGTCGGCGCGCAAAAGCTGTGGGCCGGCACCGTCACCATTCACCCCGATGCCAAGACCGGCGCGCATCACCACGGCCATCTCGAAAGCGTGATCTACGTGATCAAGGGGCGGGCTCGCATGCGCTGGGGCAACCAGCTGGAGTTCACCGCAGAAGCCGGGCCGGGCGACTTTATTTATGTGCCGCCCTATGTGCCGCACCAGGAAATCAACGCCAGCCCGACCGAGGTGCTGGAGTGCGTGCTGTGCCGCAGCGACGGCGAGGCGGTGGCGATCAATCTGGACATCGAGCCCGTGGAAAAACCCGCCACCGTGTTGTGGGTGGATGCTACGCATCCGCACGGCGGCGTTTGAACGACCGGTGTAAGCAGCAAGCCAAGCCTGGAAGTCTGCAAAGTTTACTTACCAATGTCACCTCGTCCTACATTTGAACGGCGACTTACTTGTTACAAATGACGGTAGCCGGATCGCGTCGGCAACTCGTCCACTGACTGCATTGGCGCGTGGCATTGGGCCTGATCTGATCCGACCTGACTCGACTCATCAAAGAAAGCAAACAAGCATGAAAAGCATTTCGAAACCCTGGCTGCTGGCCAGCCTGGCCGCACTGTCTGCCCTGTGGGGCGGCGCCGCGCTCGCCGCAACGCCCTATGTCAATGCCACGGTGCAGGGCGCGCTGTCGCCCGGCGTGTATGGCCGCATTGACGTTGGCAATGCACCGCCACCACCGCTGATTTATGCGCAGCCCGTCATCATTCAGCGCGCGCCGGTGCTGGTGCAACAGCCGCCGCTGTACCTGCATGTGCCGCCCGGCCATGCCAAAAAATGGTCCAAGCACTGCGCCAGGTACAACGCCTGCGGCCAGCCGGTTTACTTCGTCCGGGTCCGGGGTGATGACGACTATGAATCACGCCGCAACGGCGGCGTGTATTACGCCAACGACCAGGACCAGCACAAGGGAAAATTCAAGTACAAGGACCATGACAAGGGCCACGGCAAAAAACATGGCAAGGGGCATGACGACTGATCGGCCCGCATCCGCCTGAGTCGCTTGCCGCCCTGGATCGGACTGCCGCCCGCCCGTCCCTGGTTGAATTTCTTTGTGCGAAGATCCAATGAACTTCATCAAGTGAACCTCAGGAAAAAAACATGAAAGCCATCTGGAACGGCGCAGTCATTGCGCAGAGCGACGACACCGTGGTGCTGGAGGGCAACCACTATTTCCCCGAGTCCGCGCTCAATCGCGACTACGTTACCTTCAGCAACCACCACACCATGTGCGCCTGGAAGGGCCAGGCCAGCTATTACTCGCTGCTGGTGAACGGCGAAATGAACACCGATGCCGCCTGGTATTACCTCGACCCGAAATCCGAGGCCGACAGCATCAAGGGCCGCGTGGCCTTCTGGAAGGGCGTGAAGATAGAGCCTTGAGGGGGCGACTGTCGTGTGGCATTGACCGCCTTGTGATCGTGCTTGAGAATGACCCCAGACCACCCAGGAGAATGCATCATGTTCAATCACATTCTGGTTCCTGTTGACGGCTCGTCCAGCGCAGGGCAGGCGATTACCAAGGCGATTGCCGTCGCCGAAGCCTTCAAAAGTGCGGTGACCATCATCTATGTGATTGATCCTTACGCCTTCACCGGGGTGGGCACCGATTTCTCCTACGGTCAGGCCGAATACCTGAGTGCGGCGACCGCCGAAGCCAACGAAGCCCTCGGCGCCGCGAAGCTGGCTTTCCAGAACCATGGCATCACCGTTACCGCGTCGGTGGTGGAAGGGCATGCGATTTACCGTGGCATTCTCGAAACCGCCGAGTCGGTGGGCGCTGATCTGATCGTCATGGGCTCGCATGGACGCCGCGGACTGGAGCGGCTGGTGCTGGGCAGCGTGACGGCCCAGGTGCTGTCGCACGCGCACCTGCCGGTGCTGGTGGTTCGCGACTAGTGGCATAGCCGGCCCTGTAAAAAAAACCGGCGGTTTTCTCCCTTTTACAAGGAGTCTTCATGGATTTACTGAACCACGATCTGGCCCACGAGTTTCCGCAGCATCTGGAAAAAATGCGCAGCCTGAAATCTTCAGACCCGCACTTTGCGAGCCTGTTTGCGCAATACGACGCCGACAACCACGCGATTGCCAAGTACGAGCTTGGCGCGCTCGGGGCCATCAGCGATGAAGCGCTGGAAAACATGAAGAAAAGACGGCTGAAGGTCAAGGACGAGATTTACCAGATTCTCCAGGCCAAATAAGGCCACCGGGGCTGCAGCGCCCCGGTTTCGGTGTCAAATCCGCGTCTAGCCCATATTTCAAGCGCATAGCGTGCTATAAAAAATATAGCATCATTCCCTCGCATCCGCCACCGGCTGGCGGCCAAAGTCGGGCCGTGCCAGGTAGGCCAGCACGCGGCGCGCGGCCTCATCGGGCGAGCTCAGCTGCCCGCCGGCCTTTAGCCGCACAAAATTCTCCCGGTCCGGAAAGTCTGAATCGTCAGCACCGCGCAGCTGCAGCTGCATCTCGGTGTCGATCACGCCGGGCGCCAGCGAGCAGACCTTGGCGCCATTGGGCTTGAGCGCCTCGTCGAGCGCCAGGCAGCGCGTGAAATGGTCCATGCCGGCCTTGGCCGCACAGTAGGCGGCCTGCGAGGCCATGGCGCGGCGCCCCAGACCCGACGAGATGTTGAGCACCCGGCGCGTCGCGGCCCAGTTTTTGGTGGCCCGCAAGAACACCGCGCTCAGCTGCATCGGCGCCTCCAGCCCGACACGCAGGGCCTGGGCCAGGTCGGCGCCCTTGGCTTCGCTGAGCGGGACGATGGGCGGAATCATGCCGGCGTTGTTGATCAGGGTGGCGCTGCGCCAGGCCGTTCCCGCCTGTGTGCCGAGCCAGACTTCCAGCCGCTCGCCAAGCGCGGCGCTGTCGGCCAGATCGTGCGTCCATTGCAGCAGGGTAGTACCCGCCTGTTCGGCCAGCGGCGTCAGCGCGGGCTGCGCCGTGCGCGAGATGCAGAGCAGGGTGGCGTCGGCGTTGAGCAGTTGCCGCGCCATGGCCAGGCCCATACCGCGGGATGCGCCTGTGAGGATGGTGAGGTGTTGTGTCATGCCCGCATGATGGGTCGCGGCGGCGCTGCCGGTTTATGTCGGCGCTGGCGCTTCAGACCGCTTCAGACCTCCACCACAATCGGAAACTGCGCGCGCAGCCCGTCGGGCGAAGGCTGGAAGGGCACGGTCAGCGCCGCCCGCGCCTCTTCGCCCTGCAGCCCGCGCCATAAAAAGTCGCGCTGGTTCAGCGGCTCGCCCGCCACGTAAACCTGCGTGGTCAGCAACTCGCGGTTGCCGAGTTTGACCTTCACATGGATGTGCGGCGCGCGGCCCGAGTAGGCCACCGGGCGTATGGTGTGAAAGCGGAATTCGCCCTGGGCATTGACCGCCACACGGCCGAAACCCTGAAACGCCTTGTCGATTTTTCCGCCGTCGCCGGGGTGGTCGTAGTGGCCGGCGTGGTCGCATTGCCAGATTTCGACCGCGGCGCCGCGCACCGGCAGGCCTTTCAGGTCGGTCACCGTTCCTTCGAGCCAGCTCGGCTGGCCCTGGCTGTAGTTGAGCATGCCGTTGCGCAGCAGGTCAAAGTCGGCGTCCTGCGGCAGCATGACCGGGTAAAACGGCCCCTCGGTCTGGCGCGGCGTGGCGCGCCGCGGCGCCGGCGCGGTCTGGGCGCGCAGCCCGGTCCAGAGCATGGGCGAGGCCACCAGCGCAATCGCCATCGCGCGGCGATTCCAGGGGCGCCAAAGAGGGGAGCCAATAGGGTGCGTGGGCTGCAAAGGCATGACAGTTCTCCAGGTGCAAGGATTCAGAGGTGGCCAGCCGCGCAAAAGTTCCGGCAGGTTCCGCCGCTCAGAACGGTGGCGGGCTTTCAAAATGCAGCGCCAGCCCGCTGGCCGGATGGCTGAAGGCCAGCAGGCTGGCGTGCAGCAACAGCCGCCCGGCCGCTGCGGCTGTGCCAGGGTCGGCGTACAGGGCGTCGCCCAGAATCGGATGGCCCAGCGCCTGCAAATGCACCCGCAACTGGTGCGAGCGGCCGGTGACCGGCTCCAGCTCGACGCGGGTGCGGTTGGCGGCCGCATCAAAGCCCCGCGCGCGCCAGCGTGTCTGGCTGGGTTTTCCGTGGGCGGGGGCTATGACGCGCAGCGGGCGGCGCGGCCAGTCCACGGCAATTGGCAGGTCAATCAGCTGCCAGTCGTCCGGGCCGGCGTCAAGCGGGCCGTGCAGCCGTCCCTGCACCACGGCCACATAGCGTTTGTGAACCGCCCGCTGCTCGAACAGCCGGCTCAGCGCGCGCTGCAGGGCGGGGCCGCGTGCCATCAGCAGCAGGCCCGAGGTGGCCATGTCGAGCCGGTGCACCACCAGCGCGTCGGGGTAGCGCGCCTGCACCCGGCGGCACAGGCAGTCCTGCTTGCCTTCGCCGCGCCCCGGCACCGAGAGCAGGCCGGCGGGCTTGTCCAGCAGCAGCAGACTTTCATCGGCGTACACCAGCGTCAAGGCTTTGCTGGCAGTGCCATTACCTGCAGGGTAATTGCTCCGGGTCAGGCACGGCTTCATGATTCAGCCATCAACCCAATGGATGAATTCAAGGAGAAAATCATGAGCGACGCGGGTGCCATTTCGATTGCATGCGGTTTGATGATCGGTCTGGGCGCGATTGGCGCCTGCCTGGGGCTGGGCGTCATGGGCGCGCGCTATCTGGAGGGCGCGGTACGCCAGCCCGAGATGATGGAGCCGCTGCAGGTCAAGATGTTCTTGCTGGCGGGTCTGATCGATGCCAATTTCCTGATCGGTGTCGGCGTCGCCATGATGCTGCTGTTTGGCAACCCGCTCAAAGCCTAGCGCCTGGGCGGCGGGAAATTGTGGACAGGCGGGCTGGCGCGCCGCACCTCGCGCAGCATGAACAGGTAAAGGCTTTCCACCTTTTCGCGGGCCCACGGTGTTTTGCGCAAAAACTTCAGGCTCGATGCCACGCTGGGCTCGCTGGTGAAACAGCGGATGTTGATGCGCTGACCCAGCCCCTCCCAGCCGTAATGCCCGGCCAGCGCGGTGACCATGGCCTCCAGCGTGACGCCATGCAGCGGATCGGCCTGTGGGGCGGGAGTCGGGTCCGCGCTCATGCCGGCATCACTTGTTTTTCAGCTTGCCGCGCAGCGGCACCTGGGTCACGACGGTGGGACGCACCGCATCGGGGGACACCGTCTTGGGCGGCGAGGTGTCTTTCTTGGGTTTCTTGACCATCTTGCCGCTGTTTTGTTGACCTTTTGCCATGGTTTTCTCCTGAGGGTGAATTGTTCGATGAGGGTAATTATCAATGCAACTTGATGCGCGGCCGGTGGGTGCGATCAATCATTTCCGACAGGGTAATCAGGGCGGTTTTCTTCATGCCACCCAGCGCCAGCTGGTGCTGCTTGTGCAGCGCCCAGTACATCAGCTTGGCCAGCTGGCCTTCAATGAAAAAGCTGCCCTTGGTCAGGCTGCCCATCAGGCTGCCCACCGACGAGTATTCAGACAACGACACCAGCGATCCCTGGTCCTTGAACACAAAGGGCGCGACCGGCTTGCCGGCCGTCAGCAACGGCAGCGAGCGGGTCAGGTACATCGCCTGCTGGTAGGCGGCCTGGGCGCGTGGCGGCACCCAGGTGCCGTCGGGTTGCTGGCAGGCGGCGCAGTCGCCAAAGGCATAAATGCCGGCATCGCGGGTGGTCTGCAAATTGCCGTTGACGACCAGCTGGTTGAGCCGGGTGGTTTCCAGCGGATCCCGTCCGTCTTGCGTCGTGCCTATGGTTTTCAGGAAGTCGGCCGCCTTGACGCCCGCGGCCCACACGGTGATGGTGGATGAAACCACCTTGCCGCTGGCCATTTTCAGGCTGTCGGCGGTGACCTCGACCACTTTTTCATTGGTGTGCACCTCAATCGCCAGTTTGCGCAATTCGCGCAGGGCCGATTCGCTCAGGCGCTCGGGCAGTTGCGCCAGCAGACGCGGCGCGGCCTCGATCAGCACGATCTGCAAGTCCTTTTCGGGATGAATATGGTCAAAGCCGTAACTGGCCAGCACCCGGGCCGCGGCGTGCAGTTCGGCCGCCAGTTCCACCCCGGTGGCGCCGCCGCCCACAATCGCCACCGTCAGGCGGCCGCTGCCCGCCGCGCGCGGCACGGTCTGCGCGCGGATGCAGGCGTTGATGAGACGGTCATTGAAGCGCTTGGCCGCTTGCGGGCTGTCCAGCTTGATGCTGTGCTCGGCCGCCCCCGGCGTGCCAAAGTCGTTGGTCTGGCTGCCCACCGCAATCACCAGCGTGTCATAGGCGAGCTGCTGCGGCGGCGTGATCTCGCGGCCGGCTTCGTCGTAGCTGGCGGCCAACTGCAGGGTTTTATGGACGCGGTCCAGACCGGTCAGGCTGCCGAGCCGGAACTTGAAGTGGTTCCAGCGCGCCTGCGCCAGGTATTCGATTTCCTCGGCGTGGGTGTCAAAGCTGCCCGCTGCCAGCTGGTGCAGCAGCGGCTTCCAGACATGGGTGCGCGCGGCGTCCACCAGGGTGATCTCGGCCAGCCCTTTTTTGCCCAGGCTTTTGCCGAGCTGGGTGGCCAGCGCCAGTCCTCCCGCGCCTCCTCCGACGATGACGATGCGTTGCATTTGCTTCCTTCCGGGCTCAAAGGCCACCGAGTTGCCCCGATATTAACTGCCGGTTTGCGGCCATCCGGTTTGCGTTGCAGGCCGGCCAGCCAATTTTTAATCGACAGACGGCGCGGAGCCCTCAATCCACTGTCTGGCGGTAGCGCATCAGGGCCAGCACGCCCGCCACCAGCATGAACAGGGCAATCGGCCACAGCTGCCCAGACACCTCCACAAGACCGTTGCCCTTGAGCATGATGCCGCGCACGATGCGCAGAAAGTGCGTGAGCGGCAAGACCTCGCCAATCGCCTGGGCCCAGGCCGGCATGCCGCGAAACGGGAACATGAAGCCGGTCAGCAGCATCGACGGCAGGAAGAAGAAAAATGTCAGCTGCATCGCCTGCAGCTGGTTGCGTGCGATGGTGGAAAAGGTAAAACCCACCGCCAGGTTGGCCGCAATGAACAGCACCAGCACGCCCGACAGCAGCGCCAGGCTGCCGACCATGGGCACGTTGAACAGCAGCCGCGCGGCCAGCAAAATCACGCTGACCTGCACATAGCCGATCAGGATGTAGGGAACGATCTTGCCCAGCATCACTTCCAGCGGGCGCGCCGGGGTGGCCAGCAGGTTTTCCATGGTGCCGCGCTCGCGCTCGCGCGTCATCGCCAGCGAGGTCATCATCACCATGGTCATGGTGAGGATCACGCCGATCAGGCCGGGCACCACGTTGTAGCTGGTCAGGCCTTCCGGGTTGTAGCGGCGCTGCACCCGCACCTCGAACGGCGCCTCGGCCGGGCGCAGCGACGCCAGCGGGCCATACAGCTCGCGGCCGATGGCGCGCTGGCCAATGCCAGCCAGCGCGGCAATCGCGTTGCCGGTGGCGGCCGGGTCCGTTGCGTCGGCGGCCAGCAGCATGGCCGGGTGTTCGCCACGCATCAGCTTGCGCGAAAAATCCGCCGGCACCACCAGCACAAACTGCACCTGGCCGGTGGCCAGCAGCGCGTCGCCCTCGGCCTCGCTCTGTAGCCGGTGGGTGATGCGAAAGTACTCGGAGTTCTCCAGCCCCGCCACAAAGCTGCGTGAAAACTCGCTGGCGTCGGCCACGAGGAGGGCGGCCGGCAAATGCTTGGGGTCGCTGTTGATGGCAAAGCCGAACAGCAGCAGCTGGACAATGGGCACGCCCACCATCATGCCGAAGGTCAGGCGGTCGCGCCGCACCTGTCGGATCTCCTTGATCAGGATGGCGAGGAAGCGCGCCCAGCTCATGCGGCTGCTCCCGGGGTCGTTTCCCCATAGTTGTCCTTCGCATCCTGCATCAGCGCGATGAACACGTCCTCCAGACTGGGTGTGATGGGCTCGGATACCAGCCCTTCGAAAGGCAAGGCCGCCAGCGCGTCCCGCACCGCCGCGGTGCTGGCGGCGCTGACGTGCAGCGTGGTGCCGAAGGGCGCGACGCTGCGAATGCCGGCGGCCTGGCGCAGGCGGTGCGCCACGGCGATCAGGTCCGGGCCGGACACCGCCCAGGTGATCAGCCCCGCGCCGGCAATCACCTCGGCCACGGTGCCGCGCGTGAGCAGCTTGCCGTAGGCGATGTAGGTCAGCTCGTGGCAGCGTTCGGCCTCGTCCATGTAGTGGGTCGACACCAGCACCGTCAGGCCGTCGGCCGCCAGCTCGTGGATATGGTCCCAGAATTCGCGGCGCGCGGCCGGGTCCACGCCGGCGGTCGGTTCATCAAGCAGCAGCAGCCGCGGGTTGTGGATCAGGCAGGCGGCCAGTGCCAGCCGCTGCTTCCAGCCGCCCGACAGCGCGCCGGCCAGCTGGTCGTGGCGCGTGGCCAGGCCCAGCCGCTCCAGCGTTTCACGCACCTTGCGCGGCCGCTGGTCCACGGCGTAGACGCGCGCGATGAAGTCGAGGTTTTCCGCGATGGTCAGGTCTTCATACAGGCCGAAACGCTGCGTCATGTAGCCGACCTCGCGCTTGATCAGCGCGGCCTGGGTGCGGATGTTGTAGCCCATGCAAGTGCCTTCGCCGGCGTCGGGCGTGAGCAGGCCGCACAGCATGCGGATGGTGGTGGTCTTGCCGCTGCCGTTGGGACCGAGAAAGCCGTAAATGCGGCCCTTGGGAACCCGCATGTCGAAGTGGTCCACCACCACGCGATTGCCATAGCGCTTGGTCAGGCCGTGCACGTCGATCAGGGCCGGTTCCGCTGCGGCCGTCATGATGGCGGCGCCGCAGGCGCGGCGTTCAGGCGCACCTCCAGCGGCTGGCCCGGGTGCAGGCGGCGCGCGTCCTGCGGGCCGGGGCGGGCCTCCACCATGAAGACCAGCTTGGCGCGGTTTTCCTTGCTGTAGATGATGGGCGAGGTGTATTCGGCCTCGCGCGCAATAAAGCTGATTTTTGCCGCAATCGGCGCGCCGCAGCCGTCGCACTGCAGGGTCACGGGCTGGCCGATGGCGATGGCGCCGAGTTGCGCCTCGGGCAGAAAAAAGCGCGCCTTGAGGTTGGCCGGCGGCAGCAGGGTCAGCACGGCGGCACCGGCCGGCACCCATTCGCCCTCGCGGTACAGCACGTCCACCACATCGCCGGCCACCGGCGTGCGCTGGGTTTTCTGCGCCACGCGCCAGCCGGCCTGTTCAAGCTGTGCCTGCGCGGCCCTGACTTCCTGCTCGGCGGCGCTGATCTCGGGGTTGCGCGCGCCCTGCACGGCCTGGCGCAGCTGGGCGTTGAGCTCATTGATGCGGCCCCGGTCGCGCGCCACGGCGGCCCTGGCCTGGTCCAGGCTGGCCGGCGAGAGAAACTGCTGCGCCACCAGCTTGCTGCTGCGCGCCAGCTCGGCCGATGACAGGTCGAGCGCGGCCTGCGCCTGCGCCTGCTGCGCCCGCAGCGCGGCCAGTTCGTCGGGCCGTTTGCCCTGGCGCAGGTTGCTCAGCTGGTCTTGCGCCTGCGCCACGCGGAATGTCGCTTCCTGGCGCGCCGCCCGTTCGCTGTCCTGCTCCAGCACAAAGGCCTCGGCGGCGGCGGGCGCCTGGTCGCCACGGGCCAGATGCAGCTTCGTCAGGGTGCCGCTGATCGGGGCCGCCAGCCGCACGTAATCGGCCTCGGCATAGCCGGGAAAGCTGTCCGCCGGCTTGCCTCCGCAGCCCGACAGCAGCGTGGCGGCCAACAGCAATGCGGTGCCGTGCCGGCGTGGGTTCATCGGGTGTCCTTTGCGGCGGTCAGCGGCGCCTGCGGTGCCAGCCCGCGCAGGGCAAATTCGATGCGCTGGGCCAGCGCCTGTTCAGACAGCACCAGCCCGGCGGCGCTGGTGGCATCGGCGCCTGGGCTTTGCTGCTGCAGCGCGGTGCCGACCAGAATCGGCGCGGCGACGGCGCCGGCCATGAAGGCCATTACCTGCGGCACCGGCGCCCGGGCCAGGCTGCCCTCCTGCTGGGCCTGCTGCACCAGCGCGGCAATCACGGTGACATGCCGCGGCAGGTTGGCCTTGAGGAAGCCGGCCGCCAGCGGCTCGCCATTGATGGCGTCGCCCATGATGCGCAGCAGCAGGCGGCCGTTCTGGATGGCAAAGCGCCCCAGCACGCCCAGCGCATCGCGCAGGTTCTGCAGCGCCGGGTGCGCCGGGTTGACCCGCAGCGTGAGCGCCGAAAACATCTCGTCATAGGTGCGCTGCAGCACCGCCTTGATGAAGTTTTCCTTGGTCTTGAAGTGGTAGTGAAACATGCCCAGGTTGACGCCCGCATGTTCGGTCAGGCGGCGTACCGACAGCCCGGCGCAGCCGGTCAGCGGCAGCAGCGCCAGGCCGGCGTCCAGCAGCAGCTGGTCAATGTTTTGCGACGGGCGGGCCATGAACTAATTATACGAACGTATAGTAATTAATCAAGCCGCTGTGGCGACAATCAAGGGCTTCATGCCTCTTCACAGCGTCTCCGATCTCTTTGCCCTGCGCGCCTTCATGCGCATGTGGTTTGCCCGCCTGTTTGGCACCACCGGCAACCAGATGCTGATGGTGGCGGTGGGCTGGCAGATGTACGAGCTGACCGGCAGCGCCTGGGACCTGGGGCTGGTCGGCCTGTACCAGTTTGTGCCGGCCCTGCTGCTGACGCTGGTGGCCGGCCATGTGGCCGACCGGCTGCACCGTGGCCGCATCGTTGCCGCCTGCCTGGTCACGCAGGCCAGCGTGGCGCTGATTCTGGTGGCCGCCACCCAGGGCTGGGGCGCAAGCCATAGCTGGGCCTCGCGCGAGCTGCTGCTGGGCGTGTCGGTGCTGCTGGGCGTGGCGCGCGCCTTTCAGATGCCGGCGCAGCAGGCGCTCACGCCCATGCTGGTGCCGCCGGCCATGCTGCCGCGCGCCATGGCCTTCAGCTCGGCCGGCATGCAGGCGGCGGTGATTGGCGGGCCGGCGCTGGGCGGCGTGATTTTTGTCGCCGGCGCCACGGCGGTGTATGCCACCAGTGCCTTTCTGTTTGCCACCGGCTGTGTGCTGATTTCAAGGGTCGCCTATGAGCACCTGCCGTCGCCGCGCGAGCCGGTGTCGCTGCGCACCTTGCTGGCCGGCGCCGAGTTTGTCTGGCAGCGCAAGGCCTTGCTGGGTGCGGTGTCGCTGGATTTGTTTGCGGTGCTGCTGGGCGGTGCCACGGCGCTGCTGCCGATGTTTGCCAAGGACATTTTGCAGGTCGGCCCCTGGGGCTTGGGCCTGCTGCGGGCGGCGCCAGCGGCAGGGGCCTTGCTGAGCTCGGCGGTGCTGACGCGCTGGCCAATGGAGCGGCGTGTCGGCCGCACCATGCTGGCCGCGGTGGCGCTGTACGGGCTGTGCATGGTGGCGTTTGGCCTCTCGACCAGTTTTGTGCTGTCGCTGGCCGTGCTGGCGGTGTCTGGCGGCGCCGACATGGTCAGCGTGGTGGTGCGCCAGACCCTGATGCAGATCGAAACCCCCAACGCCATGCGCGGCCGGGTCAGCGCGGTCAATTCGGTGTTTATCGGCGCGTCGAACCAGCTCGGTGAATTTGAATCGGGCGCCACCGCCGCGCTGCTCGGGCCGGTCGGCTCGGTGGTGGCGGGCGGCATCGGCACCTTGCTGGTGGCGGCGCTGTATTTCAGGGGCTTTCCGGCTCTGGCCCGGCGCGACCGCATGGTGGACTAAAGGGCTCGCCCGCCTGGCCCGGCTATTTGCCCTGGTGCGCGCGTATGCGGTTGACGTCGATCGGCGTGACCTCGCCGGCCTGGTTGCCCCAGGAGCTGCGGACATGGGTCAGCACCGCCGCGATGTCGCTGTCGTTCAGCACCAGCACAAAGGGCGGCATGCCGTATGGGCGCGGGTTGCCTGCGGTGGCGGGTGCATAGCCGCCGCTCAGCACAATTTGCACCAGATTGGCGCTGGAGCTCATGATGGCGGCGCGGTTGCCGGCCAGTGCCGGGTAGGCATTGGGCACGCCCTGGCCCTTGTCGCCATGGCATTGGGCGCAGTGCGACTCGTAGAGCTTGGCCCCCTTGGCGCTCGGGACGGACGCGGTGGTTGCCGTGGCGGCCGCCGCGCCCGCTGCGGCGTCGGGCAATTCCTTCAAAAACTGCGCCATGGCGCCCAAATCGTCGTCGGTCAAATACTGGGTGCTGCGCAACACCACCTCGGCCATCGGGCCGGTGACCGAGGCCCGCGGCGAGACGCCGTTTTTAAGCAGGCTGACGATGTGCTGGCGGTCCCAGTCGCTGACGCCGGCTTCGTGGGGCGAAGTCAGCGAGGGTGCATACCAGTTCTGCATCGGGATCACGCCGCCGGCCAGGTCCAGATCGGTGCTGCTGGCGCCCAGTGCATTGCGCGCGGTGTGACAGGCACTGCAGTGGCCCAGGCCCCTGACCAGGTAGGCGCCGCGGTTCCATTCGGCGTTGCGGCTGGCATCGGGCTGGTACACGCCGGGGCTGAAAAACAGCGCCCGCCATACCGCCAGCGCGGCCTGCGTCTGATAAGGAAAACGCAGCGCGTGCGGCCGGTTGGGCTGCTCCACGGCGGGCAGGCTTTTCAGGTAGGCATAGAGCGCGTCGGAATCTTCCCGCGTGACCTGGGTGTAGTTGGGATAGGGAAATGCCGGGTACAGCAGGCGGCCGTTCTTGGAGCGCCCGTTGTGCATGGCGCGCCAGAAATGCGCCGACGACCAGCTGCCAATGCCGGTGTTGTCATCGGGTGTGAGGTTGGAGGTGAAGACCGTGCCAAACGGCGTGGCAATACCCAGCCCGCCCGCATAGCTGGCGCCGCCACGCGCGGTATGGCAGGCCATGCAGTTGCCGGCGCGCGCCAGGTAGGCGCCGCGCGCAATCAGGCTGTCGCTGGCCGCCGCCGTCGCCACCGGTACCTTCACATCGAATTCATCGCGAACATTGAGCGCCCAGACCAGCGCCGCCAGGGTGATGAGGACCACGATCGCCGCGAGCGTGAATTTGAGGATTTTTTTCATGGCCTGGCCTTTGGCGCAGCCGCGTTCAGCGCGGCCGGTGCCGGTGCGCTGCCGCATTCAATGGCCAGCGCGCCGGCGGCCAGTGGCGGCAGCGCGCTGGCGGGGTGGGTGTTGACGGGCAGGGGCTGGGCCGCCAGCCAGCTGGCCACGGCGTTGATGTCGTCCAGGCTCAGGCGCCCCACCACCTCGCTCATGCAGTCGGGCGCGTGGCCGCGGCGCTGGGCCGATTTCCAGGCGCCAAGCTGGGCGTTAAGGTAGTCGCGCGGCAGGCCCAGCAGGCCCGGAATGTTGGGCGCCACGCCGGTCATGGCCTGGCCGTGGCACTGCACGCAGGCCGGCACCTTGCGGCCCGGCTCGCCCTGCATCACCAGCCGCTCGCCCTGCTGCAACAGCGCCGGCGGGCTGGTGTTGGCGGCGGGCGCGGGGTAGGGCACCTCCAGCGCCGAAAAATACTGCGCGATTTCCAGCAGGTAGGCATCGCTCAGGGGGTCGAGCAACTGCGTCATCAGGCCGTAGTGGCGGCGCCCGTCGCGGAAATTGAGCAGCTGGTTGTAGAGGTAGCCCGCCGGTTTGCCCGCCAGCCGCGGGTAGTAGCCGTCGGGGGCGGCGCGGCCTTGCGGGCCATGGCAGGCGGTGCAGGCCAGCGTGCGCTGGGCAATGCTGTCTTCAAAGGGCGCTGCCGCGAGGGTCGCCGTGCTCAGGCTGCAGGCCGCAACCACCAGGGTGGCCAGTGCCGCCAGCCGGCGCGCGGGCGTGAAGGGAAATGGAGGGGAGGAAGTCGATGCCATGGCGAAATCATGCCTGACAACCGGGCCCGACGCAGCCGGGCGGCAAAAAATCCGCAAAACCTGGCCGAAGGCATTGAGTGCTCCGGAATTTTAACGAATTAGTGCTCTAGCCCGGATATTTCACGCTATGGCCGCTGGGCGGCCGACTGACCGTGAAGCGACGCATTGGCGTGCACAAGGGTCGCTGCGGTACTTGCCGCTCGGGGTCGCAGTGCCCTCGCGGGACATGCGCTCGTACCTGCCCCCACCCCGGCTTGGGTTGCGGGCCATTTTTGTGTCGTCGCGCCGGCCAGGCGCTGTTTGAGAGTTCAGGGTGAGCGCAGTTGACTCATGGCGTGCGCGAAGGTCTGCGCGCTGGGCCAGTTGGAGGCCAGGTACAGCCGGATGCGCCGTGTGTTGCGTGTCACCACTGCTGCGACCTTGAGCAGCTTGATGCGCAGGGTGTCGATCTGTGCCGTGGCCAACTCGGTGCCTTGCAGGGCCAGCGCACGCAGCCGCTCGATCAGCACGTAGCCCAGTGCGGCCAGCAGTATGCGCAGCTGGTTGGAGCGCAGCACGTGGCAGCTCGTACGGGTTGCGAACAGTCCGATCTGCGCCTCCTTGATCCGGTTCTCCGCCTCACCGCGCTGGCAGTACATGTGGTCGTACAGCGCCTGGGGCTCACCTGTCAGGTTGGTCACGATAAAGCGCGGGTTGCAGCCTTGCGCGCCCCATTCGAGCCGCGTGATCACGCGCCGCGCGTGAGGCCAACTTTGTGCGGCGTAGCTGAACTCGTCCACCATGCGTTGCTTGGCGCCCGTGCGCTCATAGTCTTCCTTCATCGCCAGTTCGGCGAACTCGACCTGGGCTTGCAGCCGTGCGTTGCGTGCCAGGCCCACGATGTAGTGCACGCCGGCGCGCTCGCACCAGTTCAGGATGCGTTGGCGACAGAACCCGGAATCGCCCCGGAACACGATGCGCACACCAGGCCAGTGCGCGCGCAGCCGGCGCACCAGCAACTTGAGGATGGCCCCCGCGTGGTGTGCCCCGTCGATGTCGCTGGGCCGCAGGTAGGCGCACAGCAGTTGCTGGCCGCAGAACACGTACAGCGGCAAGTAGCAGTAGCTGTCGTAGTAACCGTGAAAGAAGCGCCCTTCTTGCTGGCCGTGCAGCGGGTTATCCGTGGCGTCAAAGTCCAGCACCAGCTCCTCGGGCGCGGCCTCGAAGCTGGCGATGAACTGCTCCACCAACACCTCGTGCAGCCGCCAGGCCGTGGCCCGATCAGCCCACTTCTCCAAGCGACACAGCGTGGGGGCGCTGGCCACTTCGCGGTCCACACCCACTGCCGTTTGCAGGGCCACGTCCTGGCGCAGCTCGCCGTGGTCGTTGAGGTCTTCCCATCCCAGCGCGAGCCCGTACACGCGCTGGCGCAGCATGTCGCGCACGCCGTGCTTGATCAAGAGCTGACTGCGAGGATCGGCGATGCAGCGGGCCGCCGCGTCCATCAATCCCAGCTTGCGGTCCACCTGACCGAGCAGCATCACACCGCCATCGCTGGTCATGCTGCCGCCGTCGAACCTGCCCTCCACCACGCGTCGGCCCAACTGGCCAAAATTCATCGCTCCAACGTCAATTTCTTCGGTACAGTTTGGCTTCGGCATTGCTCGCTCGCTTGATCAAGATTCGACACCTCGATTTTCGAGCATACAAGGGCAATGCCGTTCTCGTTTTACGGCCTACTACGGTGAAATATCCGGGCTAG
>NZ_JANOAL010000054.1:0-14125 GCF_031411155.1 Polaromonas sp.
CCGACGCTGGCCAGGTCAATCGCCTGGCCGCCCGCCATGCCCTGAAAGCCGGCGGCCCTGGCCAGCATGCGGCACAGCCGGGCCTGGGTGGCGTCATCGACCGAGCCATCGTCGGGCGACAGCAGCTCAAAAGCCAGCGCCTGTAGCGCGTCGCCAGCCAGCAGCGCCTGCGCCTCGCCAAACCGGACGTGCACCGTGGGCTTGCCCCGGCGCAGCACGTCGTTGTCCATGCAGGGCATGTCGTCATGCACCAGCGAATAGGCGTGAATCAGCTCGACCGCGCAGGCCGCGCGCAGCGCCGGGCTCGCCTGGCCGTTGACCGCCTCGCAGGCCGCCAGCACCAGCAGCGGGCGCAGGCGCTTGCCGCCGTCCAGCACCGCATAACGCATGGCTTCGCCCAGACCGGCCGGCGCCGGCGCCGCCGTCGGGCAGGCGACCCAGGCCGACAGCGCCTGCTCGACCCGGGCCAGCTGCTGCGCGCTCCAGGCGTCCAGGTTGAAGGCGCTGACGGGACCGCCCGGGGCGGGGGTGGACAAAGTGGGTGCGGCGTTCAATCGGTATTCTCTGTGCGGATTATTCTTGGGCCCAGGGCTTGAGCTCCGTGCCTTCCAGCACCTTGATCTGGTTTTCCACGGCTTCGAGCCTGTCCTTGCAGAACTTCAGCAACTGCGCGCCGCGCTGGTAGCCGGTCAGCAACTGGTCCAGCGGCAGCTGGCCCGACTCCAGGCCCTTGAGCAGGCCTTCGAGTTCCAGCAGCGCGGCCTCGTAGGTGGCGGGCAGGGGCGCGACTGCGGCGGCAGCAGCGGCGGAAGTGGATGAGCTTGAGCTTTTGGCCATGGTATTTCGGTGAAAGGCAGATTTTAGGCGGTTACAGCCGGCGCCCCGCACCGCCCGCCTGGCCCGTGCAACCCGGCTGCCCCCGGTCAGGTGCCGGGACGCTCTTTCAGGGTCGGCCAACAGCCCGCACGGGTACAATTGGCAACGGTTCTGAGCCAGTCTGCAGGCCCTGCCGGCGCTGTGGAACACTCCGGTTTTTGACTTCGCAGCCATACAGTCGGGCCAGGCCTGCGATCTCAGCCCTTCATTCACCTGCCGCCAAAGCCTGTCTGCGGCGGCATGCTTACCAACATTGCATGTCTGATCTAAGCCTTCGCCTGCTGCAGGCCACCAGCCAGCTGCCCATCTCCAGCTACTTTGACGCGGGCCTGTTCCAGCGCGAACAGCAAAAACTGTTTGCGCGCGGGCCGCGCTACCTGGGCCACGAGCTGGCGGTGCCGCATCTGGGCGACTTTTATGCCCTGCCGCACGAAGGCGAGGGCCGGGCGCTGGTGCGCAACGCCTCGGGCATCGAACTGATTTCCAATGTCTGCCGGCATCGCCAGGCAACCCTGCTTGCCGGCCGCGGCTCACTGGGCAACCGGGCTGACAGCAACATTGTGTGCCCCTTGCACCGCTGGACCTACAACACCTCGGGCGAGCTGATTGGCGCGCCGCACTTCGAGATTGACCCCTGCCTGAACCTGAACCGCTACCAGACCCGGACCTGGAACGGCCTGGTGTTTGAAGACAACGGCCGCGACATTGCGGCCGAGATGCAGCCACTGGCGACCCGCGCCGACCTCGATTTTTCCGGCTACCAGCTCGACAAGGTGCACCTGCACGAGTGCAACTACAACTGGAAAACCTTTATCGAGGTCTACCTGGAGGACTACCATGTCGGCCCCTTCCACCCCGGCCTGGGCGGCTTTGTCACCACCGAGGATTTGCGCTGGGAGCTGGCGCCCAGTTATTCGGTGCAGACCGTCGGCGTGTCCGACAAGCTCGGCAAGCCCGGCACCGACACCTACAAGAAGTGGCATGACGTGGTGCTGCAGTACCGCAAGGGCGTTCCGCCCAAATACGGCGCGATCTGGCTGACCTACTACCCGCACGTCATGATCGAGTGGTACCCGCATGTGCTGGTGGTCAGCACCCTGCACCCGCAGGGGCCCGACAAGACCTTGAACGTGGTGGAGTTTTTCTACCCCGAGGAAATCTGCGCCTTCGAGCGCGAGTTCATCGAGGCGCAGCAGGCCGCCTACATGGAAACCTGCGTCGAGGACGACGAGATCGCGCTGCGCATGGACGCCGGCCGCAAGGCGCTGATGCAGCGCGGTGACAACGAGTTTGGCCCCTACCAAAGCCCGATGGAAGATGGCATGCAGCACTTTCACGAGTGGTATCGCCGCGAAATGGGCGCCAGCAAAACCACGCAGATGATCTGACGAACCGTTGCATGCTATTGTTTTGATAGCTTGTAACGTTTATTCCGTCTGGGCTAGAGCCAGATTTAATCCCCAAAACCCGCAAAATCACGCGATGCAAGCCGTCTGGATGCTGCTGCCCTCCTTTTTGTTTGCCAGCATGGGCAGGGCAGTGGCGGGCGCGCCGGGCGTGCTGTTCGAATCCCCCGCGCCGCGCCCCACGCGCCGGCCGAGGAACATTGAATTTCCGCGGGCCGCCTGTACCATCGATGACAGGAGCACGCCATGAACTACACCACCCTGATTTCCGCCGCCCAGCTGCAAACCTTGATGCAGCAGCCCTCGAGCAGCCGGCCGCTGCGCATTTTTGACTGCAGCTTTGACCTGATGCAGCCCAAGGCCGGCGAGCAGCAGTACCTGGCGGCCCATATTCCGGGCGCCATTTATGCCAACCTGGACACGGCGCTCAGTGCCCGGCATGGCGTGCCCGGCGCCCACGGTGTCATCACCGCCAGCGGCGCCGACACCCCGGCCTCGGGCGGGCGCCACCCGCTGCCGAACCGCGAAAAATTTGCCACCTGGCTGTCCAGCGTCGGCTTTGGCAACGCCATGCAGGCCGTGGTCTATGACCGCAACGGCGCCAACTACTGCGGCCGCCTGTGGTGGATGCTGAAATGGGCCGGCCATGACCACGTTGCCGTGCTCGATGGCGGGCTGCAGGCCTGGCAGGCGGCTGGCGGCGCCATCAACAGCGGCGAGGAGCCGGCCCACTTCCAGGCCAGTTTCCTGCTGAACCCGGCGCTGGCCACGCTGGTCAGCGCGCAAACCGTGGCCGAGCAACTGGGCCGCCCGGCGCAAACCCTGGTCGACGCGCGGGCCGCGCTGCGCTTCAGGGGCGAGGTCGAGCCGCTGGACCCGGTCGCCGGCCACATCCCGGGCGCGCTGAACCGCCCCTTCAGCCAGAACCTGGACGCCGATGGCAAGTTCAAACCGGCCGGGCAGCTCAGGGCCGAGTTTGAAGCCCTGCTGGCAGGCCGCAACCCCGCCACCGTGGTGCACCACTGCGGCAGCGGCGTGAGCGCCGTGCCCAATGTACTGGCCATGGAAATCGCCGGGCTCGGCCGCACCGGCCTGTACGCCGGCAGCTGGAGCGACTGGGTCAGCGACCCGGCGCGGCCGGTGGCGCAGGGCTGAACCGCTTACTCCCTGATATTGGCGGCCTGCACGATACGCGCATAGCGTGCCTGCTCGCGCTGCACAAAGCGCCCCAGCTCAGCCGCACTGCCACTGCCGCTAAGAGCGCCCTGCTCCAGCATCTTGGCGCGCACCTCGTCGGACTTCAGCACTTCGTTGAGTTCGCGGTTCAGGCGCTCGATCACGGCGGCGGGTGTCTGGGCCGGGGCAAACAGCCCGGTCCAGGCGACAAAGTCATAGCCCTTGAATCCGGGCGATTCGGCCAGCGCCGGCACACCGGGCAAGGTTGGCAGCCGCTTGTCACTGGTCACCGCGATGCCCTTCATCTTCTTGTTCAGGATGTGCGGCGTGGCGCTGATGCTGATCAGCATCGCCAGGTCAACCTGGTTGCCGATCACATCGGTCGCGATCTGCGCGCCGCCGCGATACGGCACATGCGTGATGTAAACCTTGGCCTGATCCTTGACCGTCTCCATGGCCAACTGCAGCACCGTGCCGACGCCCGAGGTCGCGTAGCTGAGCTTGCCGGGCTGGGCCCGCGCGAGTTTCAGCACCTCGTCCAGGTTGCTGGCCGGCAGGCCGGGCCGGGCCACCAGCACCATGGGCGCGGTGTTGACCATGCCCACCGGCGCCAGGTCTTTCAGCGTGTCGTACTTCACCGCCGCCGGATTGATCAGGCGTGCGATGGCGACCGGGCTGTCGGCGCCCATCACCAGCGTGTAGCCATCGGGCGTGGCGGCGACGGCCCTGGCCACGCCTATGGTGCCGCCGGCGCCCGCGACATTTTCGATCACCACCGACTGCTTGAGCCGCTCACCGAGTTTTTGCGCGACCAGGCGCGCCGTCACGTCGACGCTGCCGCCGGCGCTAAAGGGCACGATGAGGGTGATGGGCTTGGCTGCGGGCCAGGCGGTTTGCGCATGGGCCGTACCCGCTGCAGCCGCCACGGCAAGGGTCGCCACGGTGGCGAGGGAAAGCGCAAAAGGTTTCAACATGGTCAGGCTCCTGGTACGGGTTCAACATTCTGGCGCAGGGCGTCAAAGCAGGCGCTCCACTCGACGCGCCACTGGCGGCGCGTGCCGTCGTCTATCCAGGCCGCGTCCAGGCCGTTGAGCATGAAGCCGCGCAGCTCATCGAGCGTGAAGCCGAAGTCGCGCCGCATCATCAGCCAAGCCTGGGTCGGCGTCACATGGTGCAGCGCCGGGTCATCGGTATTGGGGTGAATGCGCAGGCCGAGTTTCGGCATCTGGCGGATCGGGTGGTCCAGCGCCCAGCGCTCGGGCGCCAGCGTTCGCAGGTAATAGGAATTGGTCGGCACCACGGTGAACACGATGCCGCGCTCGGCGCACTGCCGCGCAAAAGCCGGGTTGTCGATGACGGTGTAGCCGTGGTCGATGCGGTCTACTTTGAGCAGCTCCACCGCCGTCTGCACGTTGGCCCAGGGCATGCCGAACTCGCCCGCGTGGGCGGTGGTCTTGAGCCCGGCGCGGCGTGCGGCCGCATACGCTTGCACGAACAATTCGGGCGGCCTGTCCACCTCGCGGTAGTCGATGCCCAGGCCCGGCACGTCGGGGTGGCGGTGTTCGATGAGCCACTGCACCATCTCCAGCGCTTCGGCCGGCGTGGCTTCACGGTCGATCGCCGGCACCAGGCGGCCGATGATGCCGCAATCGGTCTGCGCGTCGGCGATGGCGCGCACGATGGCGGCCTGGGCCTGGGCATAGGGAATGCCGGAAGCGCGCACGGTGCCGGTCGGGTTCCAGAAAAACTCGGCGTAGCGCACCTGGTGCGCCGCCGCATCCTGCAGGTATTCGTAAGCGATGCGGTGCAGGTCGTCGGGCGTCTTCAGCAGCCAGGCATCGAGCGCGCGCAGCACGCGCAACACGCCCACCGGCTTGTCGCCGCGGGTGTAGAAGGCCGCTATCTCTTCGCTGGTCAGCGGCGCCTTGGCACGCCGCGCCAGATCAATGAAGGTGTCACGGCGCACCGTGCCCAGCAAATGGCAGTGCAACTCGGCCTTGGGCATGGCGCGCAGGAAATCTTCAGACTTTTCAGAGATTGGGGGCGGCAACATGGCTTGATCTTAGGCATGGACTTGTCATAAGGGAAATGATTTAATTTGATAAGTTCATCACACAAAGCTATGACCAAACCCAGCCCGGAACCCGCCGCCCGCCTGCGCCAGCCCACGCTCAGACAGCTCAAGGGCTTCCAGGCGGTGGCGCAGCACGGCAGCTTCAGCCGGGCCGCCGAGGCGCTGGCGCTGACCCAGCCCGCACTCTCGGCCACCATCCGCGACCTGGAGCGGCTGCTGGACGTGACGCTGCTGGAGCGCAGCACCCACCATGTGGCGCTGACCGCCGCCGGCGCGGCGCTGCAGCCGCAGGTGGCCTGGCTGCTCAACAGTTTCAGCCAGGGCGTGAGCGACATGCACCGGGCGCTGACGAGCCAGACGCGCAGCCTGCGGCTGGCGGCCCTGCCCTCGACCATGCACCTGCTGGCGCCGCCGCTGGCGCAATGGCAACGCCAGCACCCGGAGGTCACGCTCACGGTGCGCGACCCGCTGAATGACGACCTGATCGCCGCCCTGCACACCGGCGAGGTGGACATTGCACTGGGCACCGAGCTCGCCTTGCCCGCCGGCATAGCGGCCATTGCCGTGACCAGCGACGAGCTGGTGGCCGTGCTGCCGCGCCAGCACCGGCTGGCCCAGTCCGCGCCCGGCAGCGCGCTGCGCTGGCGCGAGCTGCAGGGCGAGCGCCTGGCCCTGTTCGCCAGCGGCAGCACCTACGACCTGGCCCTGGCCACCTTGCGCCAGCAAGGCGTGGCGCTGGAAGAAGCCGACCGGCTGCTCTACAGCGAGTCGCTGTTCAGCCTGGTGCGCAGCGGCCTGGCGGTAGGCGTGATCTCGCGTCTGTACACGCAGGGCATGCCGACCCAGGGCCTGTGCGTGCGCCCGCTAGTCACGCCGGCCATCACACGGCGCATTGCGCTGATGGTGCGCGGCCCGGCGCAGCTGCACCGCCCGGCCGTGGCGGATTGCCTGGCGCACCTGACGCAGGCCCTGCGCGCGCCCGCCCGGCCAGCGCGCCCGCGCAGCGCAGGCCAGCGCTGACTTGCACCGGCCAGGGATGTCGACGGGTGCTTGCCATGGCCGCCAGCTGTGCCCGTCAAGTCGAGACCATGGACTACGGCTGAACAAATTGACTGCTCACAGTGGAGCGGGACGCACCCGCTTAAGGTCTGCCGTATCCGGGGCGGTATTTCAACCTGCCATCCTGCCGACTGATCGACAGCCGTTTGCGCAACCCACATGATCAAAAAGACCCGTTTTGTGCTCACCATTGCCCTTACCCTGTTGCTGACACTGGTCGGTGTGCTGATTGCGGTGAACTTCACCACCGGCGAGAAAAATGTGGAGCGGCAGCTGCCGCGCCTGTACGCCACCGATGACCCGCAGTTTCGCCGGGCCATGGGATCGCTGCTGGGGCCCGGCATCGTCGGCGGCAACCGGGCGCGGGAGCTGCTCAACGGCGAGCAGATTTTCCCGGCCATGCTGGCGGCGATACGCGGCGCGCAGCACAGCATCACCTTTGAAACCTATATTTACTGGTCGGGCGACATCGGCCGCGAATTTGCCGACGCGCTGGCCGAACGCGCCCGCGCCGGGGTGAAGGTGCATGTGCTGCTGGACTGGGTCGGCAGCGCCAAAATTGAAGATGCCTACCTGCAGCAGATGGAAGCGGCCGGCGTCGAGATTCGCAAATTCCACAAACCGCTCTGGTACAACCTGGCCCGCCTGAACAACCGCACCCACCGCAAACTGCTGGTGGTGGACGGAAAAACCGGCTTTACCGGCGGCGTGGGCATTGCCCCCAAATGGACCGGCGCCGGCACCGACCCCGACCACTGGCGCGACTCCCATTTCAGCATCGAGGGGCCGGCAGTGGCCCAGATGCAGGCGGTGTTCATGGACAACTGGCTCAAGGTCACCGGCAAGGTGATGCACGGCCCCACCTACTTTCCGCCGCTGCAGCCCGCCGGCAGCAGCGACGCCCAGGTGTTTTCCAGCTCGCCCTCGGGCGGCAGTGAAAGCATGCAGCTGATGTACCAGTTGTCGATCACGGCGGCCGAGCGCAGCATCGACCTGGCAAGCGCCTATTTTGTGCCCGACGAGCTGACCCGCAAGGCGCTGACCGATGCCCTCAAACGCGGCGTGAAGCTGCGCATCATCCTGCCTGGCGAGATCATCGACACCGACACCGTGCGCAGCGCCTCACGCGGAACCTGGGGCCCGCTGCTGCAGGCCGGCGCCGAGATTTACGAATACCAACCCACCATGTACCACTGCAAGGTCATGATTGTCGACCGGCTGCTGGTCTCGGTCGGCTCCACCAACTTCGACAACCGTTCCTTCCGGCTCAACGACGAGGCCAACCTCAATGTGTTCGACACGGTGTTTGCCGAGCGGCAATCGGCCGTGTTTGAGGACGACCTGAAGCAGGCACGGCGCATCAGCTACGAGGCCTGGGCCGCCCGGCCCTGGAAGGAAAAGCTGATGGAGAAAGCGGCCGGGCTGCTGGGCTCGCAACTGTGACGGCCGCCCAGCACGCTTTTTCGGCATCAAATTAGGCCGCAGCCCAATGATTACGCACATCAGCTGCTATCAATAGCATAGCATCCGGCGGAGTGCTACCATTCGCTGAAACTGGTTTCACAAAACCACCCTGCGTCTGCCTCGCTTTCTGCCATCGACTGCCATGCCCGCCAAAAAACTCCCGCGAATCGCCACCGCCAGACCACCCGCGGCCCGCGCCACCATTGCCGACGTGGCCCGCACCGCGGGGGTGTCCAAGGCCACCGTGTCACGCTTTCTGAATCACCGCGACAGGCTGCTCACGCCCGACATTGCGAGCCGGGTGGAGGTCGCGATTGCGGCGCTGGCCTATGTGCCCAGCCCGATGGCGCAGGCGCTCAAGCGCGGCCGCTCGCGCCTGATTGGGCTGGTGGTGGCCGATGTGACCAATCCGTTTTCCGTGGCCGTGCTGCGCGGTGCCGAAAAGGCCTGCCAGGAAGCCGGTTACCTGCTGATGCTGTTCAACCTGGGCAACGACAGCCGGCGTGAAAGTGAAGCGATCGAGGCCCTAACCGCCTACCAGGTGGACGGCTTCATCCTGAACACGCTGGGCCGTGACGCCGGGGCCGCCGCCGATGCCGCGCGCCACGGCAAGCCGGTGGTGCTGGTGGACCGGCGCCACCACGACATGCAGGCCGACTTTGTCTCGCTCGACAATGCCGGCGCGGTGCGGCTGGGCGCGCGCCATCTGGTCGAGGCGGGCTACCGCGAGCTGCTGTTTGTCTCCGAGCCTATCCGCGATGTCAGCTCGCGCATGGAGCGCGCCGCCGCCTTTCGCGGTTTTGTCAGCGACGCCGCCATGGCGCAGACGCAGGAGGCGAACGCGCTGCAAGGCAGCACCTTTGAAAGTGCCGCCGACGACACGGCCGGCCTGGAGCAGGCGCTGCGCGAGCTGCGCGAACGGGCCCAACAAGCCCATGAACAGCGCCTGCCGGGCGTGCTGTCGAGCAACGCCGTGGTGACGCTGCGGGTGGTGGCGGCCCTGGCGCGGCTGGGCTGGCGGCTGGGCCCGGACCTGGGCCTAGTCGGCTTTGACGAGACCGAGTGGTCGCCCTATGTGGGACCGGGTTTAAGCACCATTGCCCAGCCCACCGACGAGCTGGGCCGGGTTGCCGCGGGCTGCCTGATTGAGCGCCTCAAGGGCCTGGAGCTGCCACCGCGCCAGATTTTGCTGTCGGGCCACCTGGTGCCGCGGGGCTCGTCCGTAGCCACGCCTCACTGACGGCGCACTAGGGTTTTCCATAGTTACCAGTCCGGCAAAGGCACTTTTATAATCCACTGAAACCGGTTTCAGACTCTTCCGAGGAAATGAATCCGAAACCCCAGCCATCAGAAAGCTTTGCGCCCACCCCGACACCGCCACCCTAAGCATGAACTACACATTTCAATTTGGTGATGTCTTTGCCGCCTGGCCGCTGCTGCTCAAGGGCACGCTGAGCACGCTGCAGCTGTCGATGCTGGCCATGCTGATGGGCCTGGTCGTCGCCATCCTGTGCGCCTGGGGCAAAACCACCGGCCCCAAGTCGCTGCGTTTTGTCATCAACGCCTACATCGAGCTGATCCGCAACACGCCGTTTCTGGTGCAGTTGTTCTTTTTCTTTTTTGCCCTGCCGGCGCTGGGCCTGCGCTGGTCGGCCTACACCGCCGCCCTCACCGCCATGGTGGTGAACCTGGGCGCCTATGCCACCGAAATCATCCGCGCCGGCATCGAGTCGATTCCCAAGGGGCAGATCGAGGCCGGCCTGGCGCTCAACCTCAAGCGTTATGAGATCTTCCGCTTCGTGATCCTGAAGCCGGCGCTGCGCGCGATTTATCCGGCGCTGACCAGCCAGTTCATTTTGCTGATGCTCAGCTCCAGCGTGGTGTCGGCGATTTCAGCGGATGACCTGACCTCGGTGGCCGCCAACCTGCAGTCGCAGACCTTTCGCAGCTTCGAGATTTACATCGTGGTGGCCGTGATTTACCTGGCGCTGGCGCTGGCCTTCTCGGCGCTGTTCAAAGTGATCTTCAGGCTGGGCCTGAACTACCCGGACCGTCGCTAATGCGTACCTTTGGCTTTCCAGAATTCTGGTTCATCCTCGAAGCGGCCAAGTGGACCGTGGCGCTGTCGCTGATCGCCTTTGTCGGCGGCGCCATCGTCGGCCTGGCGATTGCGCTCGGCCGCACCTCCAACAACCGCGCGCTGCAAACGCTGGCGGGTGGCTTCATCCAGATCTTTCAGGGCACGCCTCTGCTGCTGCAGCTGTTTCTGGTATTTTTTGGCGCACCGGTGCTGGGTTTTGAAATCAACCCCTGGGTCGCGGCCGGCGTGGCGCTGATCCTGAACAGTGCCGCCTTCCTCGGCGAAATCTGGCGCGGCTGCATCCAGGCCATCCCGGCCGGCCAGCTGGAGGCCGCGCAGGCGCTCAGCCTGCCTTATGTGTCACGCATGCGCGATGTGATCCTGCCGCAGGCCTTCAAGATTGCCCTGGCCCCCACCGTGGGTTATCTGGTGCAGATCATCAAGGGCACCTCGCTCGCCGCCATCATCGGCTTTACCGAAGTCACGCGCTCCGGCCAGATCATCAACAACGCCACCTTTCAGCCGCTGATGGTGTTCAGCGTGGTGGCGGCGATTTATTTTGTGCTGTGCTGGCCGCTGTCGCTGCTGGCGGCGCGCATGGAACGCCACCATGCCGCCGCGCTGGCACGCTGAAGCATTTCGCGCTCACCCCCGATCCCTTTCACCCCGACCTCTTTCACCCCGTCCTCTCTCATCCCAACCTTCGGAGACTCACCATGATCAAGCACCTGCAACGCCGCGCATTCACGGCCACCGCCCTCGCTCTGGGTTTTGCCGCCACCCTGTCAGCCTGGGCCCCCGCCGCCAGCGCGCAAAGCGTGGCCGACATCAAGAAAAAGGGCGAACTAACCATCGGCATGCTGGTGGACTTTCCGCCCTATGGCACCATGAACAGCAGCAACCAGCCCGACGGCTACGACGCCGACGTGGCGCGCCTGCTGGCCAAGGACCTGGGCGTCAAGCTCAATCTGGTGCCCGTCACCGGCCCGAACCGCATTCCGTTTTTGCTGACCAACAAGGTCGACCTGCTGGTTGCCTCGCTGGCCGTCACGCCCGAGCGCGCCAAGCAGGTGCAGTTTTCTGCACCTTACGCCGCTGCCAGCATCGTGCTGTATGGCGACAAGAAGGCCATCCTCAAGGCCCCGGCCGACCTCAAGGGCAAGCGCGTCGGCGTCGCCCGCGCCAGCACGCAGGACGTGGCGCTGACCGCCGTGGCCCCCGAGGGCACGGAAATCCGCCGCTTCGACGACGACGCATCGGCCATGCAGGCCCTGCTGTCGGGCCAGGTCGATGCGATTGGCTGCTCCACGACAGTAGCTGCGCAAATCGACAAGCGTGCCCCGGCCAATACCTTTGAAAACAAGTTTTTGCTGCGCCAGCAGGTCATGGCCGTGGCCATGCGCCCCGGCCAGGCCGAGTTGCTGAAAACCGTGGATGACTTTGTCGCCAAAAACACGGCCAACGGTGAACTCAACAAGCTGTACCGCAAATGGCTGGAAACCGACCTGCCAAAACTGCAATAAATCAGGCAATCAGGGCTTAACGGCTGACAACGGTGCTTTTCAATGACAGACACAATGCATTCCCCCTCGCAGGCAACACCTGGTGCCGAGCCCATCATCCGCATCGAGGCGGTCGACAAGTGGTATGGCAAATTCCAGGTGCTGACCGACATCCACCTGAGCGTCGCGGCCGGCGAGCGCATTGTGGTCTGCGGGCCTTCGGGCTCGGGCAAGTCCACGCTGATTCGCTGCATCAACCGTCTCGAGACCGTGCAAAAAGGCCGTATTGTGGTCGACGGTATAGACCTGACGGCCGGCGGCAAAAATGTCGATTCGGTGCGGCAGGAAGTCGGCATGGTGTTTCAGCAGTTCAACCTGTTTCCGCACCTGACGATCCTGCAGAACTGCATGCTGGCGCCCATGCGCTCACGCGGGTTGAGCCCGGAAGAGGCCGAAACCATCGCCATGAAGTACCTCACGCGCGTGCGCATTCCCGAGCAGGCGCGCAAATACCCGAGCCAGCTCTCGGGCGGCCAGCAGCAGCGCGTGGCGATTGCACGCGCGCTGTGCATGACGCCCAAGATCATGCTGTTTGACGAGCCGACCTCGGCGCTGGACCCGGAGATGGTCAAGGAAGTGCTGGACACCATGATCAGCCTGGCCGACGACGGCATGACCATGCTCTGCGTGACGCACGAAATGGGCTTTGCCCGCAGCGTGGCCGACCGCGTGATCTTCATGGCCAACGGCCAGATCATCGAGCAGGCACCGCCGCAGCAGTTCTTCAGCAACCCCCAGCACGACACCACGCGCAATTTTCTGGGGCAGATTCTGAATTCGCAGCATGCACACTGAAGTTTCTGGCGCCGCTGCAGGCACGAATGGCACGCCGCCCATCCTGATTTCGCTGTCGTCGTTTGGCGCCGCCGAAGTGCGCCGCCCTGGCCAGTTGTGGGCGACCGAGCTCAGCCTGACCGCCGGCGCCGATGGAGTAGAAGTGCGCAGCGAGCTGCTGATCGATGCCGCCCGCGAACTGCCGGCCATTGCCCTAGCCGTTCGGGCAGCCGATAAAAGCGTGGTGTACTCCTGCGCCGACTACTTGTGGGCCGAAGACGGCACGCTGGATACGGAGGCGCTGGCGCATGCGCTGGCTGCCGCCAAAACCCTGGGCGCACCGCGCATCAAAATGGCCATAGGCGGCTTTGATGCGGGCTCACACGCCAGCTTCGCCACGCTACAAGACCAGCTGACCGCGGCCGAAGTTGAACTGCTCATTGAAAACGACCAGACCCCCGCCGCCGGCACACTGGCCGCGCTGCAGGATTTTTTTGACGCCGCCCACGCCCACGAAGTTTTTCCGGGCATGACCTTTGACATGGGCAACTGGCACTGGACCGGCGAATGCCCGCTGCAGGCCGCCGCCACCCTTGCGCCGCAGGTGCGTTATGTGCACTGCAAGGGCGTGCAGCGCCAGCCGCAGCGCTGGGTCGCCGTGCCGCTGGCCGAATCCAGTGCCCCCTGGCGCGCCGTGCTGCGCGCCCTGCCGCGCTGCGTGCCCTGGGCAATTGAATACCCGCTGACCGGCGACGACCTGCTGGCCGTGACGCGCCAGGAAATCCATCTGCTGCGCAGCCTTTCATCAAATAGCAAATAGCAACTAGCAGGAGAGCCTTCCCATGACCCACGCCCTGGACGTCATCACCTTTGGCGAAGCCATGATGCTGCTGGTGGCCGACCAGCCCGGCCCGCTGGAGCACGCCGAAGCGTTTCACAAGCGCACCGCCGGCGCCGAGACCAATGTGGCCATCGGCCTGGCGCGGCTAGGCCTCAAGGTCGGCTGGGCCAGCCGCCTCGGCACCGATTCGATGGGCCGTTATTTGCTGGCCGCCATGGCCGCCGAAGGCATCGACTGCTCG
Source organism: Polaromonas sp. (assembly GCF_031411155.1). Lineage (GTDB taxonomy): Bacteria > Pseudomonadota > Gammaproteobacteria > Burkholderiales > Burkholderiaceae_C > Polaromonas. The sequence goes on from NZ_JANOAL010000054.1 coordinate 13,554, forward strand.
CACGTGGTGTGCGACGCTTCGCAAAAAACCGGCTTCCAGTTCAAGGGCAAGGTCACCGACGGCAGCGACCCGCCGGTTGAATACCACCGCAAGGGCTCGGCCGCCAGTCACATAGGCGAAAGCGACATTGACGCGGCCTGGCTGCTCAGCGCCCGCCATCTGCACGCGACCGGCGTGTTTGCCGCGATCTCGGCCAGCACCCTGCCCGCCGCCCGCAAGACCATGGACCTGATGCGCGGCGCCGGCCGCAGCGTCTCGTTTGACCCGAACCTGCGCCCCACGCTGTGGGCCAGCCCCGAACTGATGCGCGAATCCATCAACGACCTGGCCACGCGCGCCGACTGGGTGCTGCCCGGCCTGGAAGAAGGCCGCTTGCTGACCGGCGAAACCACGCCGGAAGGCGTGGCCCGGTTTTACCGCCAGCGCGGCGCCAAGCTGGTGGTCGTTAAACTCGGCAGCGAAGGCGCGTATTTTGAAGACGCCTCCGGCAGCGGCCATGTGCCGGGCTTTCCGGTGGCCCAGGTGATAGACACCGTGGGCGCGGGCGATGGCTTTGCGGTCGGCGTCATCAG
>NZ_JANOAL010000055.1:0-2687 GCF_031411155.1 Polaromonas sp.
CCCAGCCCCAGCCGCGTCTTGACGCGCTCGCTCCAGGGGAAGCCGCTGTAAATGCCCTTCATGAACACATCGAACTGCATGCCATTGCGCTGCAGCCCGCGGTCGTTGTGGTGCGTCAGGCCGACATAGCCCACCAGGTCAATCGGCCAGCCATTGAAGTTTTCAATGAAGGGCTTGCCCACCTGCACGCCGCTGATGCTGGTCGGGTGGGTGCTGTCGGTGGACAGGCAGCGCGCGGTGATGATCTTGACCAGGTGGCAGCCGTCTTCGGTGGCCTTGCCGTACAGCAGCTTGAAGTAGGTCGGCGTGCCGTCCTGGCCGTCCTGGCCGTCCTGGCCGTCCTGGTTCCGCAGCCGCTGCGGCGCGCCAAAGTCGTAGGCGGCGCCCAGGTAAACAGCGGGCAGCACCCGCTTTTGCACGATCGGGCTGTCGGCCACCTGGCCGCCCAGCACGGTGGCCGACGCGCCGGCCAGCAGGCGCCAGCGCTGCGACAGCGCGTAGCTGGCATTCAGGCCCAGCGTGGTGTTGACGCCGGCGCCGGGCGCATAGGCCGGGCGGCCGGGGCTGGCCTCGCCCGGCAGCACGCCGTAGTAATAGTTGTTGAGCCTGGCATTGCGCAGCGCCAGGCTAACGCTGGGGCGCAGCGTCCAGGCGCCGGAGCGCCAGTCGTAGCTGTAGGCCAGCCGCAACTCGCTGCCGCGCGAGGCGCCCGCCACATCGTGCAGCAAATCGGCCTGCAGCGTGCCCCAGGGCTGGCGATAGCGGTAGGACAGCCCCGCGTCAATGCCCGTTTCGCGCAGGGCCATGCCATTGAGGCTGGCGGGCCGGTGGTTGGGGCGCGGCCCTTCCAGCCGCTGCTCCAGCAGCGCATCGAGCCGCTGGTCGCCGCCTTCCAGCAGCTTCACGCCGCCGCGGTTGCCGTGCAGAAAGAAGCGCTCGCCCTCGTACAGGTACAGCGGCATCAGGTCCAGCCGGGTGCCGCCGCCCTGGTAGGGCGAGGTTTCGGTGCGCCCCACGATGCCCACGCCCGCGCTGCCGGGAGCGGCTTGCAGGTCGGAGGTCAGCAGTTCGGTGTCGCCGTGGGCGCGGGCGCTGGTCATGCCGAGCAGGCCGGCCATCAACAGGGCCGCGCAGGGCAGGAAACGGGAGGACGGAAGATTTTTCATCGGTAAGGTGTCTTGAAGGGTCGGAGCCGGTAAACCCGCCTCTATTTATCAGAATAAGCGGCGCCAGCCCCTGCAAAACGGGCGCATTCAGCTACAAAATCAATAGCATCCAGAGCAACTCAACAAAAAACCCGCGCGGGGCGGGTTGCTTGCACGGGTGTGCGGGTCAGAACGGTGGCCCGTCAAAACGGAATGTCGTCATCCATGTCGTCAAAGCCGCTGGCGGCCTTGGTCGGGGCCGGGGCCGGGCGCGGGGCGGCTGCCGGGGCGCGCGGCGCGGGGGCGGCCGCGCGACGCGGCTCGTCGTAGCCGCCGCCGTCGTCCGACGGGCCGGGCCCGCCCATGCCCTGGCGGCTGCCCAGCATCTGCATCTGGTCGGCGCGGATTTCGGTGCTGTATTTTTCCTGGCCGTCCTTGTCGGTCCATTTGCGCGTGCGCAGGCTGCCTTCGACGTAGACCTGCGAGCCCTTGCGCAGGTACTGGCCGGCGATCTCGGCCAGGCGGCCAAAAAAGCTGACGCGGTGCCATTCGGTGATTTCCTTCATCTCGCCGGTGGCCTTGTCCTTGTAGCGGTCGGTGGTGGCGATGGTGACGTTGGCGACCTGGTCGCCGCTGGGGAAACTGCGCATTTCGGGGTCGCGGCCCAGATTGCCGACGATGATGACTTTGTTGACGGATGCCATGGAAGTGTTCTCCTAACTAACCTAATCTTCAGAGTTTAACTGGCTTGCCCGCCAGCGAATCACCGTCGCCCGAAACCGCCGCCGAGGCATGACGACCGGGTGCTTTCATGGGCCAGGCGACCAGCAGCCACAACAGCATCAGGCCGCCGCACAACAGGAAAAGCCCCTGAGGGCCCTGCATTTTGGTGACCCAGCCGCCCACAGCGCCCCCAGCAAAAAACCCCAGCGACTGCAAGGTGTTGTACACCCCCAGTGCCGCACCGCGTGCGTGCGACGGTGCCACGCGCGAGGCCATGCTGGGCTGGCTGGCTTCCAGCACGTTAAAGCCGCAAAAAAACAGAAACAGCAGCGTGCCCAGCAAGCCCAGGCTGTGCGTTGCGGAAGTGACCGACCAGAGCAGGCCCAGTTGCACCAGCAAAATCAGACCCACGGCCCCCAGGAACACGGCACGCAGATAGCCGCGCTTTTCCAGCGGAAACAGCGTCATGCCCATCACCAGCAGCGAGGCGAGCACGGCCGGCAGGTAAACCAGCCAGTGTTGCTTGCCGTCCAGCCCTGCAGCCACCAGCAGCGCGGGAATCGCCACCCACATGGCCAGTTGCACCGCGTGCAGCACAAACACCCCAAAGTCCAGCCGCAGCAGGGCAGAGTCTTTCAAGACCTCCAGCACACTGCCGCGCGGGCGATCCGCATGGTGCAGCGGCTCGGGCGGCACCCACCACACGACGACGGCGATACCGGCCAGGGCCAGCGACCCCGTCAGGGCAAACAGGCCATGCAAACCGATGTAGCTGGCCAGCAGCGGCGCAATCACCAGCGACAGCGCAAACATCAGGGC
>NZ_JANOAL010000056.1:0-10013 GCF_031411155.1 Polaromonas sp.
CCCGGGACGAGTTTGTCGCCACCATGAACGCCTTGGTGCTGCCCACCCCCGCCCGCCTGGCCGAGGTGCTGCCGCTCAACCAGACCTCGGGCCTGCGCCATGACGCCGACGCCGTGGCGCTGATGCAGGTGCGCCCGGCCGAGGGCTACGCGGGCGACGTGTCGCCGCAGCTGGCCTACCAGTGGTTTTTGTCCGGCGAAGCGGTGCTGGTCGATGTGCGCAGCGACGCTGAGCGCGAGTGGGTCGGGTTTGTGCCCGGCGCGGTGCCGCTGGCCTGGAAGCAGTGGCCCGGCATGGCGATGAACCCGGACTTTGACGAGGCCCTGAAAACCGCTGTGCCGGCCGGCAAAAAAGTCGTGCTGCTGTGCCGCAGCGGCGTGCGCTCCATCGCCGCCGCCAAACGCGCCACCGAGGCGCTGGGCCTGCAGGCCTACAACATCCTGGAAGGCTTTGAGGGCGACCCCAACGGCCAGGCACACCGCAACCTGCAGGGCGGCTGGCGGTTTCGCGGCCTGCCGTGGCGGCAAAAGTAGGGCCGTTGGTAAGGCCGTTGCCGGTGTAGTGAAGGGTTTACCCCCTCCCGTGGCCGGGGCAAGCACGTCGGCAAACCTGTTCATAATTCCGTCACATGACTTTTCTAGCACTTGACGTGGGCAACACCCGCCTGAAATGGGCCCAGTACGACGCGCCCACGCCGGGCGCGCGGCTGCTGGCGCATGGCGCGGTGTTTCTGGAAAACATCGACAAGCTGGCCGAGGACGAATGGAGTACCTTGCCAGCGCCCACCGCGATGCTGGGCTGCGTGGTCGCCGGCGACGCCATCAAGCGCCGGGTGGCCGAGCAGATGGAACTGTGGGACGTGAGTCCGCGCTGGGTTGTTCCCGGCGCGCAGGAGGCCGGCCTGAGCAATGGTTATGACCATCCGGCGCGGCTGGGCGCTGACCGCTGGGTCGCCATGATTGGCGCGCACCACCGGCTGCTGGCGCGCGGCCTGCGCAAGCCCTGCGTGGTGGCGATGGTGGGCACGGCCGTGACGGTGGAAGCGATTGATCGCGATGGCCGGTTTTTGGGCGGCATCATCCTGCCCGGCCACGGCATCATGCTGCGCGCCCTCGAGTCGGGTACGGCCGGCCTGCATGTGCCGACCGGCGACGTGCGCGATTTCCCCACCAACACCAGCGATGCGCTGACCAGCGGCGGCACCTTTGCCATTGCCGGGGCGGTGCAGCGCATGGTGGAGAACATCACGCGCCACTGCGGCGAAGCGCCCGAATGCATCATGACCGGCGGCGCCGGCTGGAAGATGGCCCCCAGCATGACCGGCCATTTCGAGCTGGTGGAAAGCCTGATTTTTGATGGCCTGCTGGAGATCGCCTCACGCCGTTTCGCCGTTTGATGCTATCAAAAAAATAGCTAGAGGCGCACGTTGTTAAAGGGCTGGAGGCCTGAATTGTCTAAAAATGACGGATTAATCGCCCCACGGCAGCATCAGCGTCACGATGGACAGCTTGGCAAACTCCGGCACGAACTCGTCAATGATGCGCTGCGGCTCGGGACACAGGGCGCTGTCGGTGATGACGCCAAACTGAACGCCGCCGCCGTAGCTCAAGATCGACACGCCCAGGCCCACATCGCCCGACTGCGGCACCCAGAACATGCTTTGCTCCAGCGTGGCGCCGCAAAACTTGAGCTTTTCGCGCGGCCCCGGCACGTTGGTCATCACGGCGGTGGTCTTTTTGGAAAACAGGTTCAGCATCACGTCCTGCGCCGGCTTGATCAGCAAACCGGCCACGGCCAGCAGGCTGAAAGCCAGCAGCGGCTGGTAGCTGCCCTTTAATGCCGCCATGCGGCGGCGCACTTCGTAGACCCGCTCGATCGGGTTCTCGACGCCAATCGGCAGCACCAGCGGCACCAGGCCGAAGCGGTTGCCCAGCTTGTAGGCCTGCTCGATGGGGCGCAGGTTGACCGGCACCATGGCGCGGATTTCCTGGCCGCTCACGTCGTCGCCCAGCGACTTCAGGTATTCGCCCAGCGCCCCGGCCACGCAGCTCAGCAGCACGTCGTTGATGGAGCAGTTGAGCGCCTTGCCCACGGCCTTGACCTCGTCCAGCGGAATCGGCTGGCACCAGGCGACCTTTTTGGCGCCGCCGGGCTTGCCCTTGAGCCGGGTTTTCGAGTCGTCGGGCATCAGCGCCAGCGCGGCGCTGTCCTTGAGCACCTGCAACAGCACTTTGGCCATGTCCATGGAGCCGCTCATGCCTTGCTCCATGCCCTTTTTCGGGTCATTCAGCAGGCCCAGCGAGCGCGCCGCGCCTTCGCCCACGGCACCCAGTGCTTTCACCGTGATGTCGGTAAAGGGTTTGAGCAGGGTGTCCGCAATCCAGTCCTCGGCGCTGTTGGCCATGGCCTCTTTTTTCTGGCGCTCGGGCGGCGGCGCACCGCCATCGACCAGCGACATGGTGACCGAAATCAGCGCGATGCCGTCGGCAATGCAGTGGTGAATGCGCACAATCATGGCGCTGCCCTTGACGCCGTCGGCACCTAGGTAGTCTTCAATCAGGTGGATTTGCCACAGCGGGCGTTTAGCGTCCAGCGGCTGCATGGCCAGCTCGGCCACCCGGTCCTGCAGCGCCTCCTGCTGGTCGTGCGCGCCCCTGGCCGGCTTGGGCAGGGTTTCCAGCAGCACATGCTGGGCCAGGTCAAAGTTGCGGTCATTGACCCAGGTGGCGCCGGCCGCGTCCTGCATCACGCGCTGCTTGAAGCGCCTGTACTTGAGCAGGCTGTTTTCAATGCGCTCGCACACCGCCGCATGCCTGACGCCCGGCGCCAGCTGCCAGACGCCCACAATCATCATCAGATTGGCCGCGCTGTCCATGCGCAGCCAGGCGGTGTCGACCTTGCTCATGCGCTCGCCCGACAAGCCCAGCGTGCCCGAGACCGCCCGCGTGACGTTTTTCTGAACGTTTTTCGCCACTTTTTGAGCGGCTTGTTTTCCTGCTGACTGGACCGAAACGCGTGTGACCATGAACTTTTCCAAAATGAATAAATCGAGCGAGGGTGCCAATTTTTGCAATGCCGCTTGCGTGCAATGCGCTCCCAGGCCGGGCGCGCATTGCACGCAAGGAAAAGCGTGGGGGCAAGCCTCTATTTTGCAAGGAAGTGTATGGCTAAGATACCGGGCAGATACCCCAAGCACCCTTATTGGTGATCCACTACTAAAAACGGAGCATTCACATGTCAGACCTGAAAGCCGCTTTCGACAAGGCCATGGCCGATTCCAAAAACCTCAGCGAGCGTCCCGACAACGCCACGCTGCTGAAGATTTATGCGCTGTACAAGCAGGGCAGCAGCGGTGACAACACCGAGAAAAAACCCGGATTCAGCGAAATGGTGGCCCGCGCCAAGTGGGAGGCCTGGAACAATCTCAAGGGCACCTCGCAGGACGCTGCCATGCAGCAGTACATCGACCTGATTGCCGAGCTGAGCTGAGCAGGTCGCGCGTTCAGTCGGCCTTGATGTTGGCCAGCTTCACGACGCGGCCCCACATCTTGCGTTCATTGGCCTCCAGCGTGGCCAGTTCGGCGCCGTTCATGACGATCGCCTTGGCGCCCTGGTCTTCCGCGCGCTTTTTGAAGCTGTCCGACTCCACCACCTGCTTGATGGCCAGCGAGAGGCGATTCTGCAGATCGGCCGGCATGCCCGTGGGCCCGTACACCGCAAACCAGGATGACGCGACCAGCGGGACGCCGCTTTCGGTCGCGGTGGGGACGTTGGGCAAGGCGGCCAGGCGTGTGCGCCCGGTCACCATCAGCGCCTTCAGTTTGCCCGCCCGAATGTGCGGCAGCAGGGGTGGCGGCGTGGTGATGGTGAAGTCCACCGTGCCGGCCAGCAGGTCGTTCAGGGCCGGGCCGGTGCCGCGGTATGGGATGTGCACCATGAAGGTCTTGGTCAGGTCCTTCAGCAGTTCGGTGGTGACGTGCTGCAGCGAGCCGTTGCCGCTCGACGCGTAATTGATGCGCGCCGGGTTGGCCCTGGCGTATTGGATGAACTCGGCAAAGCTGTTCGCCGGAAAGTCGGCGCGCACCACCATCAACTGCGGTGCGTCTATCAAATGACCCAGCGGCTTGAGGTGGGTGGCCGGATCAAAGCCGGGCACCGGCTGGATCAGCGGGGTGATGCACTGGTAGCCCGAGTACTGCACCAGCAGGCTGGAGCCGTCAACCGGGCCACGCGCCACCATCTGGCCGGCAATGTTGCCGTTGCCGCCGGCGCGGTTGTCCACGATGACCGAGGTCTGCAGGATTTTCCCCAGCGGCTCGGCCAGCATGCGTGCCGAAATGTCGGTCGTGCCACCGGCTGCCGAGGACACGATGAGCGTGATGGGCTTGCCGGCGAGCTGCGCACGCACCGGGTTGAGCCACGAGGCAGCGCCCAGGCCGGCGGCGAGCGTGAAGGTTCTGCGGGAAATGGGGTTCATGTCTGTGTCTCCTTGGGGGGGTCAATGCCAGTTCAGGCCAGTTCTGAAATCTCGATCAGTTTGATTTTTTGCTGGCCGAAGCGCAAAGCCTTGCCAGCACCAGAGGGTCAAGAGGGTCTATCACGCGGGTCTGGCCCCCACGCTTGTCACTGTGTGTGCCTCCGGCGTTGCGCTGCCCCTTTCACCACGATGAGGAGACCTTCGCGCCTGGGGGCGGCCCGTCGGTGCTCATCTGCTCCCGCAGGGCCGCCACAAACTCCGGCGCCGGATGCAGGTCAGAAATGCGTCCCGCCTTGGCCACCTGGCCCGGCACCTCATGGCCGACGATCTGCGGCATCTGCCTCGCCACCGCCAGCAATTTGGGCAAATCGATGCCGGTGTCGTAACCCATGGCGGCCAGCATGTGGATGGCGTCTTCGCTGCTGATGTTGCCGCTGGCGCCGGGTGCATAGGGGCAGCCGCCCAGGCCGCCGAGCGAACCGTCAAAGCGGGTGATGCCGCCCTGCACGGCCGCCAGCAGATTGGCCAGGCCCATGCCGCGCGTGTTGTGAAAATGCAGCGTGAGCTGCATATCGCGTGAGGATTGGGCAAAGCGCTGCTGCAGCGCCTCCACCATGCGGCTGACCTGCGCCGGGTGTGCCATGCCGGTGGTGTCGCAAATCGTGATGCCCCTGACCCGGTCCCCGCCGAGATCGGCAAAACGGCTGGCCCAGTCCAGCACGGCGGCCTGCGCCACCTCGCCTTCCATCGGGCAACCAAAGCAGCAGGACAGCGAGACGTTGACGGGGGTGCGGCCATCGACATGCGCAATCACTTGCGACAGCGCCGAAAAGCTGCGCGCCATCGGCATGCGCAGGTTGGCCAGGTTGTGCGTTTCCGAGGTGGACATGACGAGGTTGAGCTCATCGGCGCGTGATTCGAGCGCGCGTTCGGCGCCGCGCAGGTTCGGCACCAGCACCGTGTATTCGACGCCCGGTACGCGGCGGATGCGGCCCATCACCTCTTCGGCATCGCGCAGCATCGGAATCGCCTTGGGCGAGGTGAAGGAGGTCACTTCGATCTTGGCGTAGCCGCAGTCACTGAGCGCATCGACCAGCGCCACCTTGGTGTCGGTCGGGATGAATTCAGGTTCGATCTGAAAGCCGTCGCGCGTGGCGACTTCGTTGAAGTAGATGCGTTTCATGCCTTGCCTCCCGCCACGATTCCCTTGTCCTTGAGGCCCTGAATCTGTTCGGGGCTCAAGCCCAGCTCCTGCAGCACGGCGTCGGTGTCCTGGCCCAGTGTGGGCGCGTTGCGCCGGTGGCCGCCGGGCGTGAGCGACAGCTTGGGCGTGATGCCGGGCACGGCCAGCGTGCTGCCGTCGTCCATCTGCACGCTGTCCAGCATGCCGCGCGCCTGGTAATGTGGATCGGCGGCGATGTCGGCCACGCTGTAGATGCGGCCGGCCGGCACCGAGGCCTTGTCCAGTTGCGCCAGCACCTCATCCACCGTGCGCTCTGCGGCCCACAGGCCAATGGCTTCGTCGATTTCGTCCACGCGGGCGACGCGGCCGGCGTTGTCGGCGAGCAGAGGGTCGGCTGCCAAGTCGTCACGGCCTATCAGCGTCATCAGCCGCTTGAAAATGCTGTCGCCATTGCCGGCAATCAGCGCATAAGCTTCGTCCTTGCAACGGTAGGCATTGCTAGGTGCAATGCCGGGCAGGGCGCTGCCGGCCGGGCCGCGCACCGCGCCAAACGCGCTGTACTCGGGCAGCAGGCTTTCCATGCAGTTGAACACCGCCTCGTACAGCGCCACGTCGATGACCTGGCCCTGGCCTGATACGTGGCGATGCTGCAGCGCCAGCAGGATGCCGATCACGCCATGCAGCGCGGCCAGCGTGTCGCCAATGCTGACCCCCACGCGCACCGGCACCCGGCCCGGTTCGGCCGTCAGGTGACGCAGGCCGCTCATGGCTTCGGCCACCACACCAAAGCCGGGGCGGTCGCGGTAGGGGCCGGTCTGGCCGTAGCCGCTGATGCGCAGCATGATCAGGCGCGGGTTAATTTTTAGCAGTTCGTCGGGACCCAGGCCCCAGCCCTCCATGGCACCGGGGCGAAAGTTTTCGATCAGCACGTCGGCACCGGCAGCCAGCTGGCGCACGATATCCTGGGCCTGGGGGTCTTTCAGGTCGAGTGCCAGCGAGCGCTTGTTGCGCGACTGCACCTGCCACCAGACCGAGGTGCCGTCTTTCAGCAGCCGCCATTTGCGCAGCGGGTCACCCGCGCCCGGCGGTTCGATCTTGATGACCCCGGCGCCAAAGTCGGCCAGCGTCTTGGCCGCGAACGGTCCGGCGATCAGCTGCCCGAGTTCGAGAACCTTGAGCCCTGCCAGCGGGCCGGTATTGGCGGATGAAAAAGTAATGTCCATGGCCGGGCAGTGTGCGGCAGCGGCCGGCCGGCGTCCATTACTGTTTGCGGCCTTGTGCCTTCGCGTTTTGCGAAGCCTCCTGCACCAAGAACGCTGCCAGCGACATGATGGCCGCATCACTTTCCCCGGCGGCGGTGGCCACCAGCAGGCGGCGCTGTGCCCAGGCATCGGCCAGCGGGCGCCAGCCGAGCTTCATGGCCTTGAGGATGGGCAGGCTGGCGCCCTTGGGCAACACCGCGATGCCCAGCCCCGAAGCCACCATGTGGCAGACCGCGTCAAAGCTGCGCACCTGCATGCGCAGCTTGAGCGGCCGGTTCGCGGCCAGCGCCGCCTGCTGCTGCTTTTGCAGCATGGCGGCACCGGCGGTCAGGCTGATCCACTCTTCGTCCAGCGTGTCGGCAAAGGCGATGGGCGTTTTGGGGCCGGCCAGCCGGTGGCCGGCCGGCAGCACCAGCACCAGCTCGTCGTTGCGAAAAAGCCGGGTCTCCAGACCGCCCGTGTCCGGCCCTTCGACAAACACCGCCACATCGGCCCGGCCTTCGCGCAGCGTGGCGACCACCGCCTCCGACACCTGCTCTTCCAGGTCCACATGCACCTGGGGATGCAGCTCGCCATAGCGGGCCAGCAGCGGCGGCAGGAACTGGCTGATGGCGGCGCTGCTGGCGCACAGGCGAATATGCCGTGCAATGCCGCGCCGCAGGTCGCTCAGCTCGGTGCCTAGCTGCTCCATGGTCTGCAGCAGGGTCAGCCCATGTTTGACGAAGACGCGGCCGGCCGCCGTGGGCAGCAGGCCGCGCGCATGGCGTTCGAACAGGGTGTCGCCCAGCGCCACCTCCAGCTCGCGCAGGCGCCGGCTGGCGGCGGCCAGCGCCAGGTGTGAATCACGCGCCGCCGCGGTCAGGCTGCCGCTCTGGGCGCAGGCCACGGCCAGGCGGATGGACACCAGGTCGAAGCGCGCCAGGTTCATGGTGCCCCCACGCTTGTCACTTCGTGTACTGCGCGAGGCCTTGCAGGCCGCGGCTCGCGGGACGCTTCGCCTCTGTCGCCTGTCCAAACCTGCTCAAGCAGCTTTGGAGCCGCAGGCTCCAGCCCCTCGGGGACTGTGCTTGCTTGGGGCGGCCCGGCGGCGCTCATGGTTTTTACGCCTCAGGCTTTTTTTCGGGCGGTGGTTTTTTTTGCCGTGGGCGCGCTCGCGCTTTTGGCCAGCAGCGTGTCGAGGTTTTTCACGATTTCGCCCTCAATTTTTTCCTTGAAGACGCCCAGCAGAAAACCGAGTTTGGCGCGCAGATCAAAACTGTTGGGGGTCACGACCAGGGTGCCCGCGACGCCCGAGCGCTTGAAGCTCACCTCGTCGGCCTCGCTGCCTTCCGCGTAAATGCATTCCATGTCGAACTCTTCTTCGACCTGTTCGGCCCATTGAAAGGCCACTTTGCGGGCCTTGGCCAGTCCCAGGCTGTGTTTGCGTTCGATGTGAATGTCTGCCATGGTCGGTCTCCGTCTTATTGATGTGTGGATGGGGTGCTCAGGGCCTGATGGCGTTCGTTCTTGGGGCGATCAGCCAGTTTTTTGACTGCATCATAAAACCTCGGCCAGTTGCGGCCTTCGCGCTCGAACAGGGCCTCAAAGCCGGGCACCAGTTCATCATAGGCGGCCAGCGCGCCCAGCGAGGCGTTGTTGGCGCGGGCCACCCAGCTGTCGTAGCCCGTGACGGTGTTGCCGATGCTGCTGCTGTTGCTGGCGGGGCCGGGCTGGCTGGCCCAGCCGGCTTTAAGCTGCGCATAGTCGCGCCGAAAGCGCTCCATGATGCGCGCCTTGGCTTTTTCGGTCGCTATATTTTTGATAGCTGACTGCGCTTGTTCTTCCTGGGCTGCAGCCTCATTTTGTGCATAAATACGCTCCAGGTCACGGCGCGTGGCCAGCGCCAGCGCGCGAAACTGCCGGCGCCGCCCGTCAAACCTGGCGTACTCCTGGCGCGCCGCGTCGCCGGCCTGGGTCGCCAGCCAGCGCTGGCTGCCCAGACGCTCCACGGCGGTGGCAAACGATTCGTTAAACACCGTGTCGCCCTGGGCGTAAACCACCTGGTGCGCCAGCTCATGAAAAATCAGCCGCGCCAGTTCGCCCTCGGGGTAGCGGATGAAGGTGTTGAGCAGCGGGTCACCGCCGGCCCAGTTCATCAGGCCCAGGGTGGAATAGGCCGGCACCGGGTACACGCTGGTTTCCAGGCCTTCGGCGTTGAGTCGGTCTGCTTCGAGCCGCGCTTCGGCTTCGCTGAAATAACCGCGGTAGCCGACGCAGCCCGCGACCGGAAAACACCAGGTCTTGAGCGTCAGCGAAAACTCGGGCGCGGCCACCACGTTCCACACCGCCGCGCTGCGGTGCAGGTCGGCGTAGCGGCGGTAGCTGGCGTTGTCGGGCAGCTTCAGCTCGGCCACGGCAAAGCTGCGGATGCGCTGGCTCAAGGCCAGCCGGGTCTTCAGGGCCTGCGGCGTTTGGCTGTCGCCCAGCCAGTCATCGACCGGGCGCGCGGCGTTGAGCATCTGCATGTGGCCGCTGACGGACTGCCAGTAATAGCCCAGGTTGGCACAACCACCGAGGCACAGTGCCGCCGCGGCTGCGGCCAATGCCGTGCTTAAACCTGTGATGGCCAAGATGTGTGCCCGCTTCACACCATCGGGGGCAAGGGTTGCGGCGAGGCTGGCGGCGCAGGCGGCTCGGCCAGGGTCACCTGCACCAGGCAGTCGTAAAACACCGGCCCCCGGCCCAGGTCGGTCAGCTGCTGGCTGGTGAGCTGGTTCACGTTGGTGCCGTCCAGGCCCAGCTTGCGCCACCAGATGCCCAGGCCATTGACCACACCGGGCCGGGCGCGCGCCGAGACTTCGGCTTTCACCAGGTAGCTGCCGCGCCGGTTGAAGACCCTGACCACCGCGCCGCTGCGGATGCCGCGGGCGAGCGCATCGTCGGCATGGATTTCCAGCACCGGCTCGGTTTCAATATCGCGCAGGCTTTTGACGTTGACAAAGCTGGAGTTGAGAAAATTGCGCGCCGGCGGCGAGATCATGGCCAGCGGAAACTCGGCCGATGTGCCCAGGGTTTCGTAATTGGGCAGGTGGTCGGGCAGGCCGTCCAGGCC
>NZ_JANOAL010000057.1:0-22322 GCF_031411155.1 Polaromonas sp.
CAGGTATTCCAGGGTGAGCGCTATGTCCAGGATCGACTTGGCACCGGCACACACCACCGCCACCGAGGTTTTCGCCAGTTCCTGCAGGTCCGCCGAGATGTCAAAGGTCTCCTGCGCGCCGCGGTGCACGCCGCCAATGCCGCCGGTGACGAAGACCTCAATGCCGGCCAGTGCGGCACAGATCATCGTGCCGGCCACCGTGGTGGCGCCGAGTCCGCCGCCGGCCAGCACGACCGGCAGGTCGCGGCGGCTGACCTTGTGTGCCTGGCCCGAGCGGCCGAGCAGCTCCAGCTCGTCATCCGACAGGCCAATGCGGATGCGCCCGCCGATCAGCGCGATGGTCGCGGGCTCGGCCCCCAGATCGCGGATCAGGGCCTCCACTTCGCGCGCAGTGCGAACGTTCTCCGGGTAGGGCATGCCGTGGGCGATGATGGTTGATTCCAGCGCCACGAGCGGGCGGCCGGCGGCCTGTGCAGCCGCCACAGGCGCGCTGCAGATCAACCAGGAGTGGGCAAGGTCGGCAACCATGGCTATGCTTTCAACGGTGTAGTTCACCTGAGTGTGCAGCATAAGACTGGCCTGCGGTTTGCTGCGCAAGCGCGGGGCGCCGTTCAAGGCGCCAATGGTGCAGCAAGCGCGCTCAACTTCGGGAATCGGCCAACTCCGCTCATCTGAGCGTGTGCATCAAGGGGCAGGTCAAGACTGAGAGCTGACTGCTGGGTGTGGGGGCGGTTGAAGGTCGGCAGGCTGTACGGGCGCAGATTCGCCACACGACGCCAAGCCATGGACGAAGTGATGGACTGGCGGGCGTTCTACAACCACAAGAGATTGCACTCGACGCTGGGCTATGTCAGCCCGATGACGTTCGAGCAACGCTGGATCGCGGCCCAGCAGCAAGACAGGAAGTCCGCATAATGGGCAGCCTATGGAGTGCAGACAACAGGGGCAAGATCACTGCTTAGCCGCGACGCGCGCTTTTAGTCACCCGTTACTCGGAATACCTATGGCATTCAATCCATTTGTCTGGCAACTTTTCTGCGCGTCCCCATCGTGCAAGACCGCTATCAACACCGCGTTTCTCCGATTTGCACGCATCGGTCGTAGCGCAGGCGGAGAAGGATGGCGGCGACAAACCAACGCCAAAATTCCTGTACACCTCGAAATGATCGACCACCCTGACGCGCAATGGGAGCATGGTGGGCACATTGACTTGCGCGAGATACTTTCCAATTGGTTCGATGAACTCGACGAGCCATCGGCATTTGAACAACAGTTTCGCGATCTGCTGGAGGACGTTGGGGCCTCCCAAACTTGGGAGGAAGATCAGCACCATGGAAAACAGTGTCACGCTTTTTTTGGCGGCGATGAAGAGGACGATGCTCAAAATGTTGCGAGCGCCGTTGGCGCCATTTCCACTACACTGCACTGGCTGAAACCAAATGATTTTGTCCCCTACTACTTCGAGGGCCGCTTCTCCCTGTTTGCTGAAATATGCCGTACGTTTGGAATCGTCCTGCCAGAAGTACCAGGGCCACTGCAAAAGAAGGAACGTGCGCTTTACTACTTGGGTGTCAACAGCGCGTTGCAGGAGTTTCGTCAGCGAAATCAGTTGTCCCCTCGGGAACTGAATGCCTTTTTGTATGTGTTTGCGCCGCGTTACCTGGCGGTTGAGCAGGACAAGGATTTGCCGGAACCGCAACGGGTCTGGTTCATGATGGCGGGTGTGGGCACAACCGCCGATTTTGATTTTCTGGATAGCGCAATAGACGGCACAGAATGCAATTGGCGCGGTAATCGCGATGCGCGCCGGGGTGATATTGCAGTGATGTGGTGCTCCAGCCCTCGCGCGTACCTGCATTCCATCTGGCGCATCGTCGAAGATGGATACGGCGACCCGTTCGCCTACTGGTACTCCATGGTTCGTATAGGCCATCCTGTTCTCGTGAGTCACCTCAAAATCAAAGACTTAAAGAACAACCCCGTACTGGCTGAAAGCCCCATGGTTCGCGCGCATTTTCAGGGCTGTGCCGACAAATACTTCCGGCCAGTCGACTACGCCGCATTGTTGGACGAGCTTGAACGCACAGGAAACAACCTCAGTAGCCTTGCCCAAATTTATGTCCCTGCTTTGCCTGTGCTCCCCTCCGACACCGAGATTCTTGACGAACGCCAAGTAGAGTTGCAACTCATAGAGCCTCTGCTGTTGAAAAAACTGGGCTATGACGTTGACAGTCATTGGCAGCGGCAAGTGCGCGTTCGCATGGGCCGTGGCGAAAAGGTGTATCCCGACTATTTGATCGGTTACCGGGGCGTTAAAGGTGAGGAGCGAGCCAGCATTGTGGTGGAAGCAAAGTATCGTATCGGGACACAAAAGCAATTGTTTGAAACCTTTTTGCAAGGACGCTCCTACGCACTTCGGCTTCAAGCATCTTGGCTGCTTCTGGCCTCCTTGGAGGGCGTTTGGCTCTTGAGTCGGACTGACGACTTCAAACTGGAAAATGCGCTGCAATGGAGTTGGGAAAAGCTGGTTCAGCCGGAACATTTTTCGGTGCTCGATAAGGCAGTTGGTTCCCGAGCCTGCTTAACGAACAGGTGATAAATGGATGAATCGCTGGTGCCGCCAGCGCCCCCTTTCATCTGGCAAGGGGGATTCCCAATGATCACATCGAATTGCATAACACCTCCAAATATGTCCCCCAATCGCGTCTTCACGTTCTCAGCGTGGATAAACGCATAGGCGTAATTCTCAATCTCTGAACCTCTCTCGAAGAGTGCCCGTGGGGCTCCACAGAATTCACATTTTGTGTCGCCCCAAGGTAAGCGTCCGAGCAGTACCGCCTTGTGGAGTTGAACGGGTGACGTAAAGATGGCGTCCACCATGAAAATAGCGGACGCCAAAATTAGCGTGCCAAGAGCGGCACCTCAAGCCAACAGAAGCAGGCGCACCTACGCGCAGCAGTTCAAGCAAGAGATCGTTTCACAGTGCCTGGTGCCCGGGGCCTCAGTTTCCGCCATTGCGCTGAGCCACGGCATCAACGCCAACGTGATCCGCAAATGGCTGCCTCGGCGCGAGCCAGGGACAGCGGCGGCCTTGGCGACCATGTTGCCGGTCACTGTTGAGCCGGTGGCGCAGGAGGTCATGGGCAGTGGAGGCAATTCCATTTCCCCCGCCCGCATTGGCAATGCCCCGGCCGCCCCTGCTGCACCAACCGCACCTAAGGCCCCTACAGCAGCCACCGCAGCTCCTGCCGCCGCCGCGGCACCCGCCGCCCGAGGCCCTGGCTTGATGGGCACCATGGGTGCAGTTGCCGTGGGTGCCGTGGCCGGATCCATGGCAGGCAACGCGCTGGCCGGCGGCCTCTCTTCCGACAAGGAAACCAAGGCCAAGGAAGCCGAGAAAGAAGCCCAGGAGCTGCAACGCAAGGCCGACGAAGCCAAACGCAAGGCCGAAGCCGCCCGCGCGGCGGCGAAGTAAGCCTGGTGGCGCGTGAGGTTAGGGATTTGCGTTTTGAGCTGTCGAACTACCGTGACCTGAACCATAAAGCACGGACAGGTCCGAATTTTTGTGCCTCGCCTATGCCTGCAAAAGGCGTAGAAGCGGCCATGCGTGACCAGCCTCATCAAATTCGGCTAAAAACAGAAGCCGACATTCAATTTAGAGGCATGACCGACTGCCGGGCACAGCTCAGAAAGGCCGCGTAGTCGGTGGGCTGAGAGCTTTACCCGACAGAGGCAAAGTCAAAAAGCTTTCAGCGGATGGGGTACCCAAGTCTGACTATGATCGCTCAAACTGCCATCTCAGCCCGAGACAAAGGATGGCAATCCGCATGACTACTACTCTGCCCCCCTTCCCTATACGCACCGAATGCCCGCCCGGCGCCTGCAACTGCGGGCGCGATGCGCTGCTGGAGAGCCCTGGTGGCGACCTGCGCGTGTTACGCCTGACCCGCGAGGATGAGAAGCGCCTGTTGCACCGGCTGGAAAACTTAAGCAGCCTCAGCGATCTGCGGCGTATGGAAGAGCGGATGGAACAGCAGGTCGGCATCCGGCTGAGCATCAGCACCAGCCCCAACGTAGTCCGCAGCCTTCGCGGAATCACGATCCTGGTGCATGAGCAGCCCGGCCTGTGCCGAAAGACGCGCCAGGCCATCCCGGCAGCAATCAAGCGCAGTTTGGAGCAGCGGCCTGAAATTGCTTACGAGATTTTGAACGTCGGGAGCCTGTTCGAGAACTAGCGACCCTCGCCCCCACCCTGGGCCCGGTAGCCGACTGTGCCGGCCTTATTGGCGAGACAGCTGCACTGCAAACACTCAAACGGGACGCGTTGACCGGCGGGTTTGGCCGCGCTGCTGTCAACCTCAGCGGCCGCCCTGCAGCACCTTGGCCACCGGATGGTGGCGCAGCCTGAACGCGTCGGGCATGCCGGAGCCCAGCAGCGGACGCAGGTACATCCGGAAGGCATCGGTCACGTCGGTGCCGCCGGGCGCAATGAATCCGTCCTCCATCACCCGCGTCTTGCCGGCCACGGCGTCCAGCGGCAGCAGATCGTAGTCAACCGAATAAAAGCCGGTGCGCTTGATGGCGACCGATCCGTCTTGCGAACCCCACATCGCAAACTGCACTGCCTTCTCGCCGACCTCGCGCGCTTCGCGCTGATCGACGTCGGAGACGCAGCCGATGAAGGAGCGCTGCAGGTAGCCAAAGGTGTCGCCGCGCACCCGCTTGATGCCCAGCTTGGACTTGATCTCCTCGCACAGCAGGTCGGCCAGCGCGCCGTTGCCCGAGAGCTGCACGTTGCCGTGGGCATCGTGCTCCAGCTCTTTGGCCAGCAGGCTGGCGATAGGCGCGCCTGACGCATCGTGGATGCCTTCGGAGACGGCAATCACGCAGCGGTCATAACGCTCGTAGGCAGCCTTCACGTCGGCCAGAAACTGCTCCAGCACAAAGGTGCGTTCGGGCAGGTAGATCAGGTGCGGGCCGTCATCGGGAAACTTCTTGCCCAGGGCCGAGGCCGCCGTCAAAAACCCGGCATGGCGGCCCATCACCACCCCCACATAGACACCGGGCAGGGCCGCATTGTCCAGGTTGGCGCCGGCAAAGGCCTGCGCCACAAAGCGTGCGGCCGACGGAAAGCCCGGTGTGTGGTCGTTGCCCACCAGGTCGTTGTCAATCGTCTTGGGGATGTGAATGCAGCGCAGCGGGTAGCCGGCTTTTTGCGCCTCCAGGCTCACGATGCGCACCGTGTCCGACGAGTCGTTGCCGCCGATGTAAAAGAAATGCTCGATCTCGTGCGCCTGCAAGACCTTGAAGATTTCCTGGCAGTAGCGCATGTCGGGCTTGTCGCGCGTCGAGCCCAGCGCCGAAGACGGCGTGTTGGCCACCAGCTCCAGGTTGTGGCTGGTCTCCTGCGTCAGGTCGACAAAATCTTCATTGACGATGCCGCGCACGCCGTGGCGCGCGCCGTAGATGCGCGTGACCTGGCCAAAGCGCCGCGCCTCCAGCGCCACCCCCACCAGCGACTGGTTGATCACCGCCGTCGGGCCGCCACCCTGGGCGACCAGTATTTTTCCGGAGCTCATACGGCCTCCTGACCGGCCACTTCAAGGGTGGCAAGCGTGTCTTGGCGCGGCTGCGAACGATGATGAACCTGCGGTTTCATGGCTTCTCCTTGAAAAATGGCCGGCGGGGCTGGTCAGGCTTCGAGTCCTGAGTCGTCGTGATGTCAACGCACTCCATGTAATAGAACACATCATGACGGGGCGGGCAACATCGGCGGCCTGTTTTTGCCGCGGCGCGGACGCCAATCAATAAAAAACCAGTCATATTGGCCTCAAGCCCAATCAGGACGTGCCCATCAAGCTACATATTTGATAGCACCATTCATCCGCCAAAGCACGGGCAGAAGCCAGGGCCTGGCGAATCCGACCGCCGAAAGGCGCGGCCCAGCGCCTTCTCCCCGGCCGTGCATGCGGGAGGGTGAGAACGGATGGGGGCACGGAAGCTTTCAGTTACAGCGAGTCTGGCCAGACAGAGATAATCCAGCGTCGCCGGCCGATTCGCTGGCGCCCAACGTCTTGTCCCTTCCACCCTGCCTGACCTTCATCACCATGAAAAACACCAAAACCCTTGTCGCCCTGAGCACCACCCTGGCTGCCGTCCTGGGCCTGGCCTGCAGCGCTTTCGCTGCGGCGCCTGCCGAGACGCTTTCGTCAGGCGTGAAAATTGTGCACAGCGTGGACGGCACGGGCGCGCAGCCCAAGGCCTCCGACACGGTCAAGGTGCATTACCGCGGCACGCTGGCCGATGGCAAGGAATTTGACAGCTCCTACAAGCGCGGCACGCCGGCGAGCTTTCCGCTCAATCGCGTGGTGCCGTGCTGGACCGAGGGCATGCAGAAAATCAAGGTCGGCGGCAAGGCGACGCTGACCTGCCCGCCTGCCACCGCTTATGGCGAACGCGGCGCCGGTGGCGTGGTGCCGCCCAACGCCACGCTGACCTTTGAGGTCGAGTTGCTGGCGATTGAGAAATAATTCCGGCCATCCCGGATTGCTATTATTTTCATAGCTACTCATGAGCTATGCGTATGGGCTAGAGGCCTAAAACACCTGGAAATTCGCTAAAAAAGCCTTGCCAGGCCGCCCCGGCTCAGTCATTGACCTTGCCACGCAGATTCTTGATCTCCGAGCGCTGGCTTTTGCCTTCAAGCCGCCGCTGTTTCGAGCCGTAGGTTGGCTTGGTGGCGCGCCGGGGTTTGGGCGGCGCTGACACGCTGTCAATGACTTCCTGCAGCCGCGCCAGCGCGTCGCCGCGGTTCATCTCCTGGGTGCGGTGCTGCTGCGCCTTCAGCACCAGCACGCCTTCCTGCGTGATGCGGCTGTCGTTCAGGGCCAGCAGGCGCTGCTTGATCACGTCGGGCAGCGACGAGGCGACGATGTCAAAGCGCAGGTGGATGGCGCTAGACACCTTGTTGACGTTTTGCCCGCCCGCACCCTGGGCCCGGATGGCGCTGAACTCTACTTCGCGCTCATCGAGGGGAAATTTGGGGGGCGTGGCCATGCGCCAGCATACGGCATCACACCAACGCTGCGAGCGCCACGGTCTGGCCGGTGGCAATCGAGCGCCGTACCGCTTCAACCGTGCGCAGGCTCTGCAGCGCATCGGCCACCGTGATGATGGGCTCGGCCTGGCCCGCGATGACATCGCAGAAATGATCGAGTTGCGCCGCCAGCGGGTCCACGGTTTCCACCCCCGTCGCAGAAACCAGCGTGTTCTCGATGAACGGCGTCCACCAGCCCGCCTCCTGGCCGCCCTGCCCGTAAGTCCAGGTGCGCAGCGTCGGCACGGCGATGGAGCCTTGCGTGCCGGCGATGAAATAGCAGTCTTCCGTTGCGTAACGCGGGTAGTCCTGGTTTTCGCCCGAGGTCTGCTCCCAGCTGCGCGGCGCGGCCACGGTGTCTGACAGGGTAAAGGTGCCTAGCGCGCCGCTGGCAAACTTCAGCGTCATCACCGCCGTGTCTTCGACCGCAAACTGCCGCACGGCGCTGGACGCGGTAGCGTGCACCGCCTCGACCTCGCCGCACAGAAAGCGCAGGTTGTCCATCTCGTGGATCAGGTTGATCAGAATCGGGCCGCCGCCGGCCTCCTTGCGCCAGGCGCCCTGCTCAAAATAGCTGTCGGGCTTGTAGAACTGCGCACTGCCCATGACCGTAACGACGCGGCCCAGCTGACCGGACTGGATGGCGCGCCGGGCCAGCCGCAGGGTGCTGCTGTGGCGCCGGTGATGGCCCACCAGCAAGGGCACCGGGTTCATCGCCAGCGCATCGGCCAGTTGCCGGCCCGCCGCCAGCGAGTCGGCCACCGGCTTTTCAATGAGGGCCGGCACGCCATGCTGCGCACAAACCAGCGCGCCCGGCACATGCAGATGATTGGGCGTGGCCAGAATCACGCCATCGGGTTTCATGGCGGCCGGCTGCGCCAACAGCTCTTCGAGGCTGGCAAAGTGCGCCACGCCCAGGCTGGCGGCAAAGGCCGCCGATGCCGGGGTCGGATCGACCACGGCGCACAGCCGCGTGCGCGGGTTGGCCTGGATCAGCTCGATGTGGCGCTTGCCGATCAGGCCGGCCCCAGCCACGGCCAGTTGCACGATGGGAGGAGCGGGGGAAGTCATGCCTGGCTCACGCTTTCAAAAAATGCCTTCAGCAGCGCGGCAAAGGCGGCGGGTTGCTCCACCGCGCTGAGGTGGGCGGCGGCCAGCGTCTGCAACTGCGCGCCGCTGATGCTGCGGCAAATCGCCTCGGACATCGCGACCGGCGTGGCCTCGTCGCGCGTTCCGGCAATCACCAGCGTGGGGCAAACAATGCGGCGGTTGCTGCTGCGAAAGTCGATGCCGGCCACGGCTTCGCAGCTGGCGGCATAGGCCGCGGCGTCGGTTTTTTCAAGCTGCTGGCGCAGGGCAGCCACGCGCTGTGCGCCACCGCCGGCTGCATCGGCCCGAAACTCCGGGGTAAACCAGCGCTGCATGGCGCCGTCGGCAATCGCAGGCAGGCCCTGCTGCAACACCGTGTGCACCCGGGCCTGCCACAGGGCGCGAGCCGCCTCGTCGTACCAGCTGGCCGAGTTGGCAATCACCAGGCTCTTCAGCAGCTGAGGGTGCATCGCCGCCAGCGCCTGGGCCATCATGCCGCCCATGCTCAGGCCGACAAGGTGCACCGGGCCGGCCGCCTCGGTGCGGATCAGCCGGGCCGCATCGTCAGCCAGCATGGCCATGGTGTAAGGCCCTGGCGGCGCCTCCGACCGGCCATGGCCGCGCTGGTCATAGCGCAGCACGGTGTAGCGGCTCTTCAGCAGCGCGGCCACGCCGTCCCACATGCCGAGGTCGCAGCCGAGCGCATGGCTCAGCACCACGACCGGGCCCTGGCCTTCCTTGACCCAATGCAGCTCAGGTGTCTTCATGGCGTTGTCCCTCAAGTCATTCATGCGTTCACATCAAACAGCGCACCGCCGCGCCTGACCACGCTGCGCGCAATCACGGTGCGGTGAATTTCCGAGGTGCCGTCAAAAATCCGGTAAATGCGGGCATCGCGGTAGTAGCGCTCAATCGGCAGCTCCTTGCAAAACCCCATGCCGCCAAACACCTGCACCGCGCGGTCGGTGACCCGGCCCAGCGTTTCGGCCGCCTGCACCTTGACCATGGAAATCCAGTCACGGGCGTCCAGCCCCTGGTCAATCATCCAGGCCGCATGCAGCACCATCAGGCGCGCGGAATTGATCTCGATCACGCTGTCGGCCAGCATCTGCTGCACCAGTTGAAAGTCGGCAATCGGCTGGCCAAACTGCTTGCGCTGGGACGCATAGTCGACCATCAGCTGCAGCACATGGCTGGCCTTGCCCACCGCGCGCGCGCCCACCTGCGCCAGCCGCACCCGGCCCAGCACGCCCAGCGCCTGCTGCAGGCCCTTGCCCTCAGTGCCCAGCAGGGCTACGGGCTCGAGCGGCACGTTGTCAAACCACAATTCAAGGTGGCTGGTGCCGCGCAGGCCCATCATTTTCTGGTCCTTGCCGAGCGTAAAACCGGGCAAGCCCTTGTCCACCAGAAACAGCGATATCTGCTTTTTGTCGCCGTCAGCGCCGGTCAGCGCCGACACCACAAAAAAATCGGACACCTCGCCGTCGCTGATGAAATGCTTGCTGCCCGACAGGCGCCAGCCCTCGGCGGTCTTGACGGCGCGGGTGCTGATGCCCGCGGCGTCGGAGCCGGCGCCGGCCTCGGTGATGGCGATGGAGCAGACCCGCTCACCGCGCACCGTGGGCCGCAGCCAGCGCTCAATCTGCGGCCCCTGGGCCGCCAGCAGCACCTCGTACACATTGCCAAAGGCGCGGCGGATCAGGATGTCGGTGGTGTGGCCAAACTGCTCTTCCATCAGCATGGTGTCCACCGCGCTCAGGCCGGCCCCGCCAAACTGCTCGGGGATATTCATCGCGTAAAGGCCCAGCGCCTTGGCTTTTTCGTGAATCGCTTTCGCCTTGTCGGCCGCCAGAAAGCCTTGCTGCTCGACCTCGTCTTCCAGCGGTTGCAGTTCCTCGGCGATGAAGCGACGCACGGTCGCGATCATCATTTTTTGCTCGTCATTGAGGGCAAAGTCCATTTCATTTCTCCAGGTTTGTTAAAAAAACAGATGGCGGAAAGAAAAACGGACTCAGGCGCTGGAGTACCAGAAGGCGCCAAAGAAGTACTGCAAAAAAATGGTGGAATAAATGCGGGTCAGCATGGGACGGGGCCGGTAATTCGGGCCTCAGACCTTGGCGGCGATCAGGCCTTTTTCACGCAGAATGTCGCCCGCCACCGAAAACGCGTGGTTGGCCGCCGGCACGCCGCAGTAAATGGCCGCCTGCAAAATGACTTCCTTGATGTCATCGGGCGTCAGCCGCGACTCGGCCGGGCCGTCGAGACCGGCGCGCACATGCAGGGCAAACTCTTCATACGCCTTCAGCGCAATCATGGTCGACAGCACCATCAGGCGCCGCGTCTTGTCGCCAAAGGCCGGGCGGCCCCAGACCTCGTTCCAGGCATAGCGCGTGATCAGGTTCTGGAACTCCGCGTTGAAGGCGTTGCTGCTGGCGGTGGATTTGTCGACCCAGGCATCGCCCAGCACCCGGCGCCGGTTGACCATGCCCTTGTCGTAATCACTCATGGAATTGCTGCTGCTCATGGCATTGCTTTCTTAAATGGGGTTATTGCCGGGTCAGTGCCGCCAGCGCCGTCAGGGCATCGCGCGCCAGCGCGACCTGCGCATGGGTCAGCTCGGCCGCATGGCGGGCCAGCGCGGGGTCGAACCACTCGTCGGCGGCCTCTGCCGGCAGCACGGCGCGCAAGGCCTCCAGGTTGGCCGCCATGCGCCGGCTATCGACCTGCAGGCCAGGCAGCGCCTGCGCCATGGCCCGGGCAGAGCCGTGCGCCGACATCAGCAGCCCCGGCCACTCGGCCAGTTCGGCCTGCCAGTTGCCCAGGGCGCGCTCGTGTTCCTGCGGCATGGCGGCCAGCAAGGCGGCCACCCGTTGCGGCGCCCGCTGCGCGGCTGCCAGCGCCACCATGCAGGCCACCGGATTGCGCTTGTGCGGCATGGCCGATGAGCCGCCGCGCCCGGCCTCGGTCGGCTCGGCCAGTTCGCTCACTTCGTACTGGCCCATCAGCGAAATGTCCTTGGCGATCTTGCCGAGGCTGCCCACCAGCAGGCCCAGCTCGCAGCCCAGCGCCACCCATTCATCGCGCTGGGTGTGCCAGACCGTGCTGGCCCTGAGGTTCAGGTCGGCCGCCATGCGCGCGATGACCTCCGGGCCTTTGCCCTGCATTTGCGCCAGCGTGCCCACCGCACCGCCCAGCTGCACGCTGAGCGCGTTGTGCGCGCTGGGCTGCAGGCGCTGCAGGCTGCGCACCAGTGGCATGGCCCAGCCGGCGCATTTGAGGCCGAAGCTGGTGACCGACGCCGGCTGCATCAGGGTGCGCGCCAGCACCGGGTCGCCGGCGTGGCGCTCGGCCAGTGCCAGCAAGGCCGCTACCGCCTTGTGCAGGTCGGCCTCGATCAGGCACAGCGCATCGCGCGTGACCAGCGCCATTGCAGTGTCAATCACGTCCTGGGAGGTGCTGCCAAAGTGCACAAAGCCGGCGGCAGCCGGGTTGAAAAGGCCAACCGTTTCCTTCAGGCTCTTGACCAGCGGAATCGCGATGCTGCCGGCCCGCCCGCTTTCGCGCACTATCTTGGCCACGTCAAACAGCTCGACCTTGCAGGTGCCAATGATGGACTGGGCGGCGACTTCCGGGATCAGCCCGACGCCGGCCTGCGCGCGGGCCAGCGAGGCCTCGAAGCGCAGCATGGCGTCCAGGAAATGGCGCTCGCTGAAGGCCTCCAGAATTTCCGAAGTCGACAGAAACCCCTCAAAAATACTGCTCATGCGGTGGGTTCTTTTTTAAAAATCTAAGGCGATTGTTTTTCCGCCGGGCCGCCCCAAGGAAAAATGCGCCCCCTCGGGGGGCAGCGCATTACACGAAGTGAAAAGCGTGGGGGCTTCATTTCTTCAGACGTATCTGGTTAGGTAATGGCACCGAGCGCCGCAGCACATCCTCGCCGAGCCACAGCGCCGAGCGCCAGGCACGCTGGGCCACGGTCGGCAAGGGCATTTGCTGGTAGTCGTCGTTGAACACTTCAAAGCTGTAGTCGCCGCGGTAGCCCAGGCTGTGCAGCTTGGTCACCAGCGCGGCCAGCGCTTCGCTGTGCACGCCTTCGCCGGGAAACACCCTGAAATGCCGCGCCGTGGTGATGCGCTCCTCGACCGACTTGATCTCGGTCCACATGAAGTCGGCCAGCTGCACCAGAAACACCTTGTCCGGGTCCAGCATGTCCAGCTCTTCGAGCGGGGTGTTGGTGGCAAACATGTGAAAGGAATCAAAACCCAGACCGAGATTGGGCATGTCGGCCTGGCACACGATGTCCCAGGCCTGCGGAAACTCGTTGACCGTGCGGCCCCAGGACAGGGCCTCGTAGGCAATCTTGATGTTCATCGGGATCGCCAGCATGGCCAGCTTGCGCAGGTCGCGCACCAGCGCCTGGGTGTCGCCGGTGGCGTGCACCGAGGTCGACGAACACATCAGCAGCAAATGGCAATCGAGCAGCGAGCACATTTCCAGCATGGACTTGGCAATGTCCATCTTGTACTCGTGCAGGTGCCCGGTCAGTCCTTCAAAATCGCGCAGCACCTGAAAGCCGGTGACGCGCAGGCCGCTGGCCCGCACGGCCGCCACGGCGGCGTCCAGGCCGTCGGGGTGGCCCACCAGGTCCCGGGCGGCCAGCATGATCTGGGTAAAGCCGGCTTCGCGCACGGCCTTGAGCTTGGCTTCAAGCGGGCCGGCCAGCGAGATGGTGTCCATCCCGAAATCAGCGATGTTACCTCTGGAGTGGTTCATGATGGCCCCTAGACCGCCGCGGGGGTTACGCTGCGCTGGTTGTGAACCAGCTCAAAGCTCACGCTGCCGAGCCAGGTTTTGGTCAGGGCACCGCGGTCTTCGGTGTGCACGCCGCGCGACTCGACAAACTCGACGCCGCGTTTGGCCAGCTCGGCCACGGTGGCCAGCACATCGGCGCTGCCCAGGCCGATGCGTTGCAGGCCTTCATCGTCCTCCACATTCAGCACGGTGGCTTCGGGCTCGATCAACTGGATGTAAAAACGCGAAGCGGGCGGGCAAGGGCTGCTCAAGATTCGGCCCTTGGGCAAGATACCAAAGCGCTGCTCGTCGGGCAGATCGGTAAAGCCGAACAGCTCGCGGTAAAACTCGGCCCAGTCCTCGGTGCGGTCGTTGCCGATGTATTGCACCACGCCAAAAAAATGCAGCCCGGCAACCGCGGGCGGGTTCTGGTCAACGGTTGGAATCGGCACAAAGTCCACGTCGTAAATCGAGAACTTGTCATAGCGGTCCACAAAATACAGGCGGCTCTTGCCCACGCCATGAATCGCCGGGATGTTGAGCTCCATGACTTCCACCCGTGGCGGCACGGCCCAGGCGCCGCGCTCCAGCGCACGACGGTAGGCCGCGGCGGCATCGCGCACGCGCAGGGCAATGGCCGCAATCACCGGTTTGTCGGTCGGCATCGCGCCATCGGGCAGCGTTGGAATGTGGGCGTTGACAATCACATTGAGACCGCCCTGCCGGTATAGCAGCACTTCGCGCGAGCGGTGCCGGGCAATCGGGCGGAAACCCATCATCTCCAGCACCTGGCCCAGCGCCTGCGGCTTGGAGGTGGTGTACTCGATAAATTCAATGCCATCGAGTCCGAGCGGGTTCACCGCCTCAAGAATCGATTCACGATCGGTCGGGCTGGTGGGGGCGTGGGTGCTCATGCGGTTCTCCGGTTCGGTTCAATTCAGATCGGCAGGCTGGCCGAGGGTGTGGACGCGGCGCCAGGCACATGCCCGCCGCCCAGAAACAGCCGCTCGATATTCGGGTCTGCGAGTAGTTCGGACGCCGGTTTGTGCAGCACCAGCTGGCCGGATTCAAGCGCAATCGCGTCGCCCGCCATCTTGAGCGCGCTCTTGACGTTCTGCTCCACCATCAACACCGTGGTGCCCTGCGCGGCCAGCTTTTGCAGCAGCCTGAACACGTCCTGCACCACCATCGGTGACAGGCCAATCGAGGGCTCGTCAATCAGCAGCACCTTGGGCCGCAGCAGCAGGGCGCGGCCGACTTCAAGCTGCTTTTGCTCGCCGCCCGACAGCGCCGAGGCCTGCGAGTGCAGCCGCTCCTTGACGCGCGGAAAAAACTCCAGCACTTCGGGAATGCGCTCGTGCGTGGTTTTGGTGCCCAGCGTGATGCCGCCGAGTTCCAGGTTTTGAAACACGGTGAGCTGGCCAAACAGGTTGCGGCCCTGCGGCACAAAGGCAATGCCCTTGGCCAGCAGTTCCTTCTGGCTGGCGCCGGAAATATCCTCGCCGTCCAGCAGGATGCGGCCCTGGCGCGGCTTGAGCAAGCCAAACAGGGTTTTCAGCACCGTCGATTTGCCCGCACCGTTGGGGCCCAGCAGCAAGGTGATGGAGCCGCGCCTGACCTTGAACGACAGGTTGTTCAGGATCATGAAGTCCTTGTAACCGGCCACTACATCGTCAAACTCAATACAAATATCACTGGTCATCTAAAAACTCCATCCATTTCGAACAACGTCCCTACCAGTAACGGCGCGGAACCGGCTTTGCCGGGCCGCAGCGGTTGTCCCCCTGAGGGGGATTCCGGCTACACGAAGTGAGCCGAGACAGGGGGCTAGTTTCCTAAATACGCGTCCAGCACCTCTTTGTTACCCCGAATCTCGGCCGGCGTGCCAATCGCCAGCACCCGCCCCTCCACCATCACCATGATGCGGTGGCACAAATCCATCACAAAATCCATGTTGTGCTCGATCACCACGAAGGAGGCCTTCTTGCCAAACTTCGGATTGCGGTTCAGGTCTTTCAGCAGGGTCGATATGCCGCCCACCAGGCTCGGGTTGACGCCGGCGCAAGGCTCGTCGAGCAGCACCAGATCCGGCTCGGCCATGAAGGCCATGGCAATGTCGACCAGCTTTTGCTGGCCGTAGCTGAGCGTGCCGGCCAGCTTGTCGGCCACATGGCGAATGCGGAACTGGTCAATCAGCGCGTCGGCCTTCTCGCCGAGGCCCGAATCGCCCGGCGCAAACATGCGGCTGAGCATGCTGCCCTTATGCTCCTGCGCGGCCACGATCAGGTTGTCGCGCACCGTCATCTTGCCAAACACCTGCAGCGTCTGGAAGGTGCGGCCGACGCCGCGCCGGCTCAGCTCCAGCGGCGACAGTCCGGTGATGTTCTTGCCATTGAGTTCAATCGCGCCGGCGTCGGGGCTGATCTGCCCGAGCACGCTGTTGAACATGGTGGTCTTGCCGGAGCCATTGGGGCCGATCACGCCAAAAATCTCGCCCGGCATGACTTCAAACGACACCCCGCCCACGGCCTGGATGGCGCCGTAGGCCTTCTTCAGGTCGGTCACCTTCAACAATGACTGCGTCATGCTGCAACTCCAATCTTGCGGGCAGCGGCGGCACGCGCCAGCGAGGCTTCGCGCGCCGCGCGCCGGTCGCGGATGCGGTCCGGAATGCTCAGCAGGCCGTCGGGCAGCCAGACCATCAGCACCACCACGGCGGCGCCGAACAGCGGCAGATACCAATTGGCCACGCCGGGCACGTCGCGCATCCATTCGGGCAGCACCACGCCCACGGCCGCCCCGACGATGGGACCCAGAAAGTAGCCGGCGCCGCCGACCACCACCATCAAATACATCATGATGGACGCACCCACCGCAAACGGTGCCGGCTCGATGAACTGCACCAGCGACGCAAACAGCGCACCGGCAATGCCGGCATACACCGCGCCAATGGCAAAGCTCAGCAGCGTGTAGTTGCGGATGTCCACGCCCAGGCTTTCGGCCCGGATCGGGTTGTCGCGCAGCGCCTTGAAGGCCTTGCCCCAGGGCGAGCGCAGCAGTCCCCACAGCAGACCCGCGAGAATCAGCGTCACGGCGAGCACAAAGTAGTAGTAGGGCCGGTTGCCTTCGAGCGAGTAGCCAAATAGCACGGGCCGCGCAATGTTGTTGATGCCGAAGGTGCCGCCGGTCAGCCACTCTTCGTTGCGCATCACCAGCCAGATGGCGGTGTTGAAGCCGAGCGTGGCAAAGGCCAGGTAAATCGCCTGCACCCGCAGCGCCGGGAAACCGAGGATCAGCCCAACGACAAAACAGATCAGCGCCGCGGCCGGCAAACCAAGCCAGAAACTGAAACCGGCCTTCATCAAGATGGCGACGGTGTAGGCGCCTATGCCGAAGAAGGCCGCATGGCCCAGCGACTTCTGGCCGGCGTAGCCGATGGTCAGGTTCAGGCCCATGGTGGCGATGATGAAGATCAGCCAGTAGGTCAGCAGGTAGATGCCGTAGTTTTTGAGGTACTGCGGCGCGACCAGCACCAGCAAGGCGCCCAGCACCGTGGCTAGCGTTGCAAATTTGTGGTTCAAGAGCTTCATACCTTGCGCTCCTCTTTCTTGCCGAGCAGGCCTTGCGGCTTGAACAGGATCACGACCATGAAAATCACCAGTGCCACCGCGTCCTTGTAGGCCGGCGAGATGTAGGCGGCGGCAAGGTTTTCGCAGACGCCGACAATCAGCCCGCCCAGCAGGGCGCCGCGCGAGTTGTTGAAGCCGCCGATGATGGCGGCGAAGAAAGCCTTGGTGCCCAGGCCCTCCCCCATGTCGAACTTGGCCAGGTAGGTCGGCGTGACCAGCAGCGCCGCCGCCACCGCCAGCACCGCGTTGATGGCAAAGGTGTAGAAAATCATGCGCGGCACGTTGATGCCGAGCACCGAAGCGCTTTCGGTGTTCTGCGCCACGGCCTGCATGGCCCGGCCGGTGACGGTTTTGGCCAGAAAAGCCTGGGTTGCCAGCACGATGACCATGGCCAGGGCAAAGGTGCCCAGATCCTGCAGCGTCACGGTGACGCCGGCGATATTGAACAGCTTGTCGGCAAACAGGCTGGGAAAGGGATGGGCTTCGGCACTGTAGCCGGCGCGCACGCCGTTGCGCAGCGCAATCGACAGGCCGATGGTGGCCACGACGATGGGCATCATGCCGTACTTGAACAGGGGGTCAACCACGCCGCGCTTGAAGAGCCAACCCAGCAGCAGCACCGCCAGCAGCACCGTCAGCACAAAGCTCACCAGCAGGGGCGCGCCCAGCGACATGAAGCCCAGCAGCATGAAGGCCGGCAGCATGACAAATTCACCCTGGGCGAAGTTGATGGTGCCCGAGGCCTGCCACAGCAGGGTAAAGCCGAGTGCCGCCAGCGCATAAATGCTGCCGGTGGCCAGGCCCGAGAAAAAGAGTTGAAGAAAATCTGTCATGGCGATGCCTAGCTGGGAAAGAGCTTGCTGGAAACGGCACGTCTAATGAATTCGTCATTCCCGCAACAGCGGGAATGACGAAGCTTCGGATAAACGGCCAGCCGTTTATTTCTTCGGTGCCGCCGCGGCCCCGGCGCCCAGTGGTGGCAGCGTGGCCACCACTTCCTGCTTGCCGTTTTTCACTTCGACCAGGAAGCTTTCGCGGTCCAGATCGCCCTTGCTGTCGAACGACACATCCATCAGCACGCCAGGCTGGTCGACAGCCTTCACCTTGAGCGTGTGCAGCGCGGCGGCGACGGCCTTGCGATCAAGCTTGCCGACCTTTTCAATGGCGGCCTTCAGCACGTAAATGCCGGAGTAGCCCTTCATGCCGTTGTGGTCGGACACGTACTTGTATTCCTTTTCAAACTTGGCGCGGAAGGCGCGAATCGCGGGCAGCGGTGCATCGACCGTCAGGCCGACGTGCGCCACGGCGCCGTTGGCGGCCTCGCCGGCCAGTTCAATGACCTTCTGGCCGGTCAGCGTGGTTTCGCCAATGATGGGTTTGTTCCAGCCCTGCTTTTTCAGCTCGCGCAGCATGCGCGCCGACTCTTCCTCGTTGGAATAGGCAAACACGCCGTCGGCGTTGCTCTGCTTGGCGCGCAGCACGGCGGCCGAGAAGTCGACCTGGCCCGGCTCGGTGGAGATTTCGGCGGCGATCTTGGTGGGCGAACTGGCCAGCGCCTTCTTCATCGCGTCCAGGCCGCCCTTGCCGAAGTCGTTGTTCACGTAAATGATGGCAATGCTCTTGAGCTTGGCCTGCTCGCTGATGTAGCGCGCCAGCTTGGGCATGGCGGTGGCCTGCGTGAAGCTGGTGCGGAAGATGTAGGGGTTGCCCTGCTCGGTGATGCTGGCGGCCTCGCCACCGGTGAAATTGGGCACCTCGGCGCGGCGCGACTCGGCCATGCTGACCATGATGGAGCCGGAGAACACCGGGCCAAAAATCGCGAACACGTCGTCGTCGATGGCCTTTTGCGTCAGGCCCTTGGCCACGCCGGGGTTGCTCTGGGTGTCGGCCGTGGTGGTCTGGATCTTCTTGCCCAGGATGCCGCCGGTGGCGTTGATCTCCTTGACCGCCAGTTCCACGCCATTTTTGAAGTTGGTGCCGGCCGAGGCGCCGCCGCCGGACAGCTCGACAATGTTGGCAATCTTGATCACATCCTGGGCAAAACCGGCTGTTGCGCTTGCTGCTATTGCGCAGGCTGCTATTAATTTAAGAGCGAATCGTTTGTTCATGTTTGTCTCCTCGGTGGGTTAAAAAAGTGCATCGCGCCCTGTGAGAGGGTGGAGTACGAGTGTTCGATAATCGATTCATAACGGAAAATCAGCTTGGACTTTAGGGCTTGCAAGGTTTATTTAAAAGCCGATTAATTGAATTTTGGTCGATTAACGAACTCAAACAATCGATCATCGAACCAAAATAGGGTTTCACCCAGCCTGGCGATCCGGGGTGACAGCCCACAGACCTGCCGCTCTCATGAACTGGCCCTGGCGCTTCTTGCAGTTGCCATGGCCTGCGCCCGAATTTGGTCGTACTCGGGTTGGGGCACCGGAATTGCATTGGGGTCACCGAGGTCGTTCATGTGCACCCGATAGGTTTCGCGGGCAGTCCAGGCGGCGATTGCCGCGATGACCGTCACGCCCAAGGTGATCGAGCCGATCATGATCGGGATATTGGTCGCGCCGGGCGGCGCCACGGCGACGAACAGCGCCGGCAGCAGCGCGGTGACCAGGGTCCCGAGGTTCTGGGATATGGCCATCCCCGAGACCCGGGTACGCGTCGGGAACATTTCGGGGTAAAAGCTCGGGAAAATGGCGTTGTAACCCTGGTACACGACGCCCCACATCAGCAGCGACATGACGATCGCCAGCGGCACGTTGTGGATACTGATGGCGTAGAGGTAGCCAAACGAGAGCAGCCCCGAGCCGATGGCACCGATGATGATCGGTGGCTTGCGGCCAAACCTGTCAGACAGGTTGCCAACGAAGGGGATCACGAGCACCGCCACGATGTTGCCCATGACCGGGATCCACAGGTAGACGTCCTTCTCGAAGCCGATACCGTAACCCGGCTGCACCGCGTAGGCCGCGCCGAAAATCGTCGTGACCACCGGGATGACGTTCATCAGCGAGCAGCACATCACCCGCAGCATGTCCCTCCAGCTGTTCGTGATCGCCTGGATGACGGGCGCCTTCGGGACCGCGCGCTGCTCGCCCTCTTCAGCAAACGCAGGTGTTTCATCGACCTCGCGGCGAATGATGTATCCCACCACAATGACGATGAAACTGAGCAGAAAGGGAATGCGCCAGCCCCAGGAATTGAAGGCCTCCGTGGGCATGTAGTGCGCCAGCGGCAGGAACACCGCCGCCGCCATGATCTGCCCCGCCTGCACGCCCTGCAGCGTAAAGCTGGCAAAGAAGCCGCGCCGGCCGAACGGTGCATGCTCCAGAATCATCGAACTGGCGCCCGAGATTTCACCGGCCACCGCAAAGCCCTGGATGAGACGCAGCAGCACGAGCAGCGCCGGGGCGAGCAGGCCGACCTGGTCGTAGGTCGGCAGCAGCCCGACCGCCACGGTCGAGAAGCCCATCAGGAACATGCACAGTACCAGCACCTGCTTGCGGCCGTGGGTATCGCCCCAGTGCCCGAGGAAGAAGGCCCCGATGGGCCGCGCTACGTAGCCGACGCCGTAGGTCGCCAGGGAGGCAACGATGGCGGTCTTGGGGTCCCCCTTGGGAAAGAATATCTGCGGAAAGATCAGCGCCGCCGCCGTGGCGTAGATGAAGAAGTCGTAGTACTCCAGCGCCGAGCCGATCCAGCCGCTGGCGGTTGCCTTTTTCGTCTGATGGGCGCCGTGCGGCTCGTGGTTGATGGGCTTGTTCATGGGTGTCTCCAATAGTTATCAATTGATTCAGGAGCAAAGCGTTTTTGCATGGTTGCCTTCTCAAGGGGTTAAAAAGGGGCAATCTCGCCCCGAAGCACTGCCGGATAAATCTGCTGCCGGATAAATCCCGCATCCCGCTGCACGGCCTGCGCCGCCTCATGCAGGCCAAAGAAATCCAGGTAGAGCGCGCCCTGCCGGATCATCATCTCGAAGCCCGGGTGGGCCACCAGGCCCCTGCTACGCGCTGCCAGCACCACCGGCGAAGGCTGGTTCTTCATCAGGATGTCGACCAGCGCGGCATGCGGCGCCATGCGCGACACGTCGCACGGCATGGGGTCGGAGGCATACAGGCCCAGGGGTGAAGCATTCACGACCACATCAAAGCCGGCCGGATCGTTGCTGTCAGCGCTGACAACCCTGCCTGGCGCGGCCGATAGCAGCCGTTCGGCCAGCATCTTCGCCTTGCCGGGCGTCGGGTCGTACAGGGCCACTTCGGCCGCCGCGCCCTTCGATACCCGGGAAGCCGGACTGATCAGGGAAGCGGCAATGGCGGCAGCACCGCCGCCCGCACCCAGGATCAGCACACGCTTGCCCGTGTAGCCGATATTGAAACCATTGAGCGAATCAACCAGTCCTTCGCCATCGAACAGATCGCCCACCAGCCGACCCTGCGCATCGCAGCGCACGGCGTTGACCGCACCGGCCAGACGCCCCAGATCGGAGCATTCATCGAGCATGTCCATCACCAGCGATTTATGCGGAATAGTCAGGAACAGGCCCTTGACGTTGCGGGCCGAAAAGGCGGCCCGCACGAAAGCCTGCACCGAGGCGGCAGGCAGATGCACCGGCACCAGCGCCGCATTGATGCCCAGCGTGGCAAAGATCAGGTTGAACGACTCGGGCGCACGCACCTGCTCGACCGGATCGCCCAGGATTAGATAAACATCGGTAGCACCGTTGATGGTGGCAAGCATGCTGGATAAATCCCTAAACGTTCGATAATCGATAAAAAATCAAGAATTTGGTCGAACTTTAGTGGCTGCAAGCCTTGCTGAGAAGCGTAAAAATTCAATTTTGGTCGATTATCGAACTTTAATAATCGATCATTGATCGTAATTAAGGTTTTCCCTAGTCTTGTCACAGCGTCATCACAACAATACTCGAGCGCATGAAACCCTCTACCCCGCCTGCGCTCACCCCCTCCACGCTCGACAAGCGCGACTGGATTGCCGGCCTTGAAAAAGGGCTCTCCATCATTGAGGGGTTTGACGATGCCAATCCGCGCCTGACCGCCAGCCAGGCCGGGGCTCGCTGCGGCATGACGCGCACTGCCGCACGCCGTTACCTGCTGACGCTGAAACATCTGGGTTATGTCGCCACCGACGGAAAGCTGTTCTGGCTGACCCCGCGCGTTCTCCGGCTGGGCCAGTCTTACCTGGAGTCGGCGCGCCTGCCGCGCATCGTCCAGCCGTTCTTGCAGCGGGTCACCGCCGGCACGCAGGAAAGCGCCTATGTCAGCGTGATGGACGGCGACGACATCGTTTACATCGCGCGCAATGGCGCCAACCGCGCCATGAACACCGGCTATGTGCTGGGCTCGCGGGTGCAGGCCCAAGTGACGGCCGCCGGCATCCTGATGCTCGCGATGCGCGAGGCTGAATGGCTCGAAAGCTGGCTTGCCAACCACGAACTCAAGGCCTACACCTCGTACACCATCGCCAGCAAGGATCGCATGCGCATCGAGCTGGCACGCGTGCGGGCTCAGGGCTGGGCGATTTCCGAACAGCAACTCGAACTCAATCACCGCGGTATTGCGGTGCCGCTGCGCGACCGGCACGGCGATGTGGCCGGCGCGCTGAGCGTGACCATGCCCATGGGTCACGAATCCAGCGAAGACGCGGTGGCGCGCGTGCTGTCGGTGCTGAGCGAAACCGCCCAGGCCATGCGCAACCTGATCTGA
>NZ_JANOAL010000058.1:0-30533 GCF_031411155.1 Polaromonas sp.
GTTCAGGGCCAGCGCTTCGCTCAGCGCCAGCGGCTCTTCCACCGTGGTCATGCCGGGCACGCGCTCAGCCCGGTCGGCCTGGTGATGGGCGATGCGGGCGGCCATCTCATCGTCCCACGGCTGGCCCGTCGCAACCATCACGGCGCGGTGGTTGCCGGATTGCGCCAGCCACTGGCGCGCCAGCATTTCAGCTCGGCGTGACTTGCCACTGCGCTGGCCGCCGAGGATGAACTCGCTTCTGGCGATGTCATGCATGTAACTGGCTCCAATCCATGATGATTTGGTGAATCTGCTCGACACCGTCGGTGAGCGATGCGGGTCCGGGCTGCAAAATTTCAGCGGATTTGATTTCAAACAGCTGGTCGTTCTGGACGGCGTTGACGCCTGCCCAGCCAGGCCGCGCCCGCACATGCGCAGGCCGAAAGCGCCGCCCGCACCACGAGCCCAGGATGATGTCCGGGTTGCGCGCCACGATGGTGCTGCCGTCGGCAATGATGCGGCCCTTGCCCATGGGCTCTTTGGCCAGCTCGGGAAAACAGTCGTCACCGCCGGCAATGCCGATGAGTTCAGACACCCACGCAATCGCCGAGATGTGCGGGTCGTACCACTCTTCAAAAAAAACCCGCGGGCGGCGCTTCAGGCTGGCGGCCGCCTGTTCAATCTCCAGCAAGCGGCGCTGCATGCCCTGTATCAGCGCCAGTCCGCGGGCTTCCTGCCCCACCATGGCGGCCAGCTGGTACAGCATCGAAAAGATTTCTGCCACGCTGCGCTGGTTGAAGATGGTGACCTGAACCCCCTTCTTGACCAGTTGCGAGGCAATGTCGGCCTGCAGGTCCGAAAAACCAATCACGCAGTCGGGTTGCAGGTCCACAATCTTGTCGATCCTGGCGTTCAAAAAAGCACTGACCTTGGGCTTTTCCTCGCGGGCACGCGGCGGCCGCACGGTGTAGCCCGAGATGCCGACGATGCGGCGCTCTTCACCCAGCAGGTAAAGCCACTCGGTCGGCTCTTCGGTCAGGCAGACGATACGCTGCGGACCGTAGCCCGAAGCATCCGGCCCCGCGGCCAAGGTGCGCCAGTCAAGCGGGTTGGGGGTCATGAGGGTTCCTTCAAAAACCAAACTGTTGCGGCCAACGGACGGGACGCCAACCCGCTGTGGAACTAACCGGCCCTGACCGGGCCAGGTAGCTGCAGCGCCTCACCGGCCCCGACGGGCCGCGGCACTTACAGCCTGGGCGCCCAGGTCAGACCCAGATAAAGGCTGCGTGGCTGCTGGTTGTAACCGTAAACCGTCTGGTATTTTCGATCAAACGCGTTGTCAAGGCGCGCCTTGAAGGTTAACTCGGGTGACAGCTTGTAGGCGCCCGACAGGTTCAACAGAGTGTAGGCACCCAAGGTGGTGTTCACCGACTGGAAGGTGTTCACATCGGTGAAAACATCGGGGCGCTCGCCGCTGTACTGCAGGTCCGCACTGAGGCGCAATGCCCCCAGAGGCTGTGACACCCCGAGCGACATCAGTGTGCTGGCGCGGCGGCTCAGCCGCTGCCGGGTGATCTCATTGACGGGGTCTTGCACCGTGAGGCTGGCCCGCAAATCGGTTTGACCCAGCAGGCCCTTGTAGGACAGCTCCAGGCCATCGTTGCGGGTGCGGCTGATGTTGGCAAACGCAAAGGTACTGGTGTCGAAGTTGAGCTGGTCCCTGATGCGGGTGTCAAAGTAGGTGGCGCGCAGCAGATGACCGCCCTGCTCGTACTGCAGGCCCAGCTCCTTGCTGCGCGCCAGTTCCGGCCTGAGCAGCGGGTTGCCGAAGCCGGGGGCAAACAGGTAGCCCAGCGGCGGCGCGATAAACGCCGTGGATGCGCTGGCAATCAGCTTGAGTTGCTCGGTGACCGGATAGCCGTAGCCGATATAGCCGGTGCTTTCTTTCAACTCGCCCACCTTGTCGTGACGAACATTGAGCTGCAGGCCGCCCGCGCCCACTTTGCCTTCAACGCCCGCAAATACCGCCGTCGCGTTGCGCTTCTGGTCGTAAGGCGCGCCAAACGCGGAGGTGGTGGTGGTCTCGACGCGTTGTCGCTGCTGCTCGAGGCCGCCGGTCACGATCCAGTCATTGTCCAGCGCCAGGGTGTTGACCCAGTTCAATACGGTGGCACGCGTCACGAAAGTGTCCGTCGAGCCAAAAGCGCCGTCGTCGAAAAAGCGGCTCTTGTCAGACTGCTCGCTCAGGGACAGACGGCTGCGCCAGCTGCCCCACGTGTTGTCGGTAAATACCGTGGCCTGGTTCAGGCGGGTGGTCGAATTCTGCACATCGGTGGGCGCGCCAAAAGCGTTGTCAAAAGCCGTCTCGCCTTTGGACTTGAACAACTTGAGGCCAAAGCTGTGGTCCTTCGACAGCCTGTGCGTGGCCGACAGGGTGGCAGAGGTGTTGGCATAGCCGTCCGCATCGGGGTTGGCACCGGGCTGCTGCGCAGGGTTGAGGGCCGAAAATCCGTCGGTCTTGACGCGCGACAGGCTGGCGCTGAACGAGGTATCGCCGTGGCTGGCATTCACGCTGCCCGACAGCTTTTTAAAGGCCCGCGGCCCGAGTTCCAGCGACAGCGCGGCGGTCGGCGCGCGTGAACCGGTTTTGGTGAAAATCTGGATCACGCCGCCAATGGCGCCCGAGCCGTAAATGGCCGACACATTGCCGCGCACAATTTCAACCCGCTCAATGCTGTCAAGCATGATGTGCTCAAGGCTTACCGCACCCGAGGCATCCTGCTTGTTTTGCGCAATGCCATCAATCAGCACCAGCGTTTCCAGCGCCGCTGCACCCCGCAAAAAAATGCTGGACGTGGTGCCGATGCCGCCGTTCTGGGTGCGCTGCAAACCCGCCTCACGCTGTAGCAGCGTGACCAGATCGGTGGCCTGAGAGCGCTCAATATCCTCCTTGCTGATGACCGTGGTGTGCGGCAAAGCGGCGCTCAGCAGCTGCTCGTTGCGCGTTGCCGTCACCACCGTCTCCTTAAGTTGCGGCGTGGAGGAGGTCTGGGAGAAAACCGGAAAGGCAGAAAAAATGGCGACCAGGGCAGCGGGAAGCACGGCCAGGCGCGCAGGGGAAACACAGGTTTTCATGGAATCAAACAATCAACAAAATGCCCTTACCGGCTTCCCCGCCGGTGCATGAGCGTTACGAACGCTCGGTCAAATCATGGACGCGCGCATTCACCTTGTTGGCCGGTATCCGGGCTGACGGAACTGGTTTCATCGCCTTCCCAAGCGCGTGTTCAAGACGCTCAGTGGCTATAGATGAAAACTGAATAGGCCCCAAGGAATGGTCCTGAAGGCGGCGATTCGTCCGTTTTACCGTTGCGGGGGCAGCGCAGGTTAAAAATCGCGGCGCTTCCGTACGGGGATTAACCCGGCCCGGATGGCTTTGACTTCCTCCTGCTTCCCGTTGAACTGCAGCATGTGAACCACACTGCGAGCACCAACAGGCGAGATTCTACGCGGCAAAACCTGTGCAAACCCTACAATCAGCTTCGCCATGTCGAACCAAACCCAAATCGACCAGATCACGGAACGCGTTGAGCGGCTGCTGCTGCGCTACGAGGAATTGCAGCGCACCAATACCTTGCTGAGCGAGCAGGTCAGCGTGTTGACGCATGAGCGCGATTCACTCAAATCACGGTTGAGCGCTGCCCGTGCCCGCGTCGACGCCCTGCTGGAACGCCTGCCCGAGAGCAACGGCCACAGCCTTTAACCAACGGTGGGAACTGCTTGATGAAACAGCTCGAAGTGCAAATCATGGGTCAAAGTTATCTGCTGGGCTGCCCTGAAAACGGCGACGCCCGCATGCTCGACGCCGTCAACCGCGTCGACATGGCGATGTGCAAGATCCGTGATGCCGGCAAGATCAAGGCGCGCGACCGCATTGCCGTTCTGGCCGCGCTGAACCTGGCATTTGAGCTGCCCGAGCGCAGTGCCACGCCGGCAGCGGCTGCCAGCGTACCCAAGGCCGCTCACGCTGCCAGTGATGCACCACAACCGGAACTGGCCGCCCTGCTGCAGCGGCTGGACGCGGCACTGGGTATCGACGGCCGTTTGCTGTAACGCCGCCAGACCGAAAATCTCCGGCCGCCGACCTGTACAGGCGCCTTCAAAGGCCTACAATTGGGCCGTCTGCGATGCGCATTGGGCTTTATATTTCCTTGAACCAATGCTCTATGAGCTCGGGCTTGGTAAATTGTCTGGCAGGTGTGATCGTCTCGCGTTAGACGAACCCGAAACCTGACTGCCCTCGCCCACCTGAACCCCGGTTCAGGATGACGGTCCAGTGGTACTCGCAGACACCTAATTCCTTTTCTCTCCCGGGTCGCTCGGCCCACTCTGGCCCACCCCCGACCTGCCGCAACTGATGCGGCCCGCCCCATGAATCTTGAAGCCCTGCTCATCATCGAACTCGCGTTGCTGGGCATAGGGACCGGTTTTCTGGCAGGGCTGCTGGGCATAGGCGGCGGCATGCTGATGGTGCCTTTCATCACCCTCATCCTGTCCCACCGCGGCGTTTCGCCCGACCTGTCGGTGAAGATGGCGATTGCCAGCTCCATGGCGACCATTATTTTCACGTCCATCGCCAGCGTTCGGGCGCACCACAAGCGCGGTGCCGTGCGCTGGAACATCGTTCGCCGGCTGGCACCGGGCATCGTGGTGGGCAGCATCATCGGCAGCCTGGGCGTATTCGCGCTGCTCAAGGGCGCTTACCTGGCGATCTTCTTTGGTTTGTTCGTGAGTTTTTCAGCGACCCAGATGTTTCTGGACAAAAAACCCTCGCCCACGCGGCAGATGCCGGGCACGGCGGGCCAACTGGTGGCCGGCGGTTTTATCGGCTTCATGTCGGGCCTGGTCGGCGCCGGTGGCGGCTTTATCAGCGTGCCTTTCATGACCTGGTGCAACGTGGCGATTCACAGCGCCGTGGCGACCTCGGCCGCGCTTGGCTTTCCGATTGCCGTTGCCAACGTGCTCGGCTATGTCATCAGCGGACAAAACGTGCAAGACCTGCCGGCCGGCGCCTTCGGCTACATCTGGCTGCCGGCGCTGGCGGTGATTGCGGTGTGCAGCTTCATGACCGCACCGCTGGGAGCACGCGCCGCCCACAAGCTGCCCGTCAGCAAGCTCAAGCGGGTTTTTGCCAGCATCCTGTACGTGCTGGCGGCCTACATGCTGTACAAGGGCCTCAGCAGCTAAGCCCCGCGAAAGCATATTCAGTTTGTGAACGGTGCCGTCATCACGACGATGCCGTCCTCATCGGCATAAAGCCAGTCGCCCGGTCGCACCGCAACCCCCTGAATCTGGACGGCGACATCGCGCTGACCCTGCTGGTGTTTTTCGGTCGGCAGCGGCATCGCGGCCAGGGCGCGTATGCCGGTTTGGCACCGCGCCAGCTCGGCCACGTCGCGCACACAGCCATCAATCACGACCCCGGCCCAGCCATTTTTGGCGGCCGCGGCGCCCAGGTTGCCGCCCAGCAGGGCGCGGCGCAGAGACGCGCCACCATCAACCACCAGCACCCGGGCCTCACCGGGCGAGTCGACCGCATCCTTGACCAGCGAGTTGTCCTCGAAGCACTTGACGGTGACCACCCGGCCACTGAATTTCTGGACCGCGCCAAAACTCCTGAATACGGGCGGCAACACCCTGAATGCGCCCGAGCCGTCGCTTTTATGGGTATCACAGAGATCGCAGGTGGCGAACGAGACGGCAGCCGAGGCTGCAACAGGAACAGGTTTTGTCATTTTCCGGTGACCTTCTTGATCGTGGGTTTGATACTTTCCCGCCGCGCGGGCAGCACCGTGGCGTTTTCGCGGGGCGCGTTCAGCACGATACAGGTGGAAGTCTGTGTCAGGTTGCAGAATTTGGTCACCACGGCATCCAGATGGGTCACGTCGATGACGGCAATTTCCAGTATCCAGCTGTCCTCGCCGGTCACGTTGTAGGCATTGATGACCTCGGGCGTCTGCTCAATGAGTTTGACGACCCGCGGGTATTCGGCCCGCGCCAGGCGCACGATGGCGCGAATGCCATACCCCAGGCGCGTCAGGTCCACCTCGGCGCGGTAGCCCCTGATCACGCCGTTCAGCTCCAGCTTGCGCACGCGTTCGGTGACCGCCGGCTGGCTCAGATGCACACGTCGGCCCAACTCGGCCATGGTGATGCGGGCATCCTGCTGCAGTTCCGCCAGGATCCGGCTGTCATAGGCATCGCATTCGCAGGTTTCGGTCATTGTGCTTTCCAAGCATTAAATTGAAAGTTGAACCGATTTTTTGCCTTTATTTTTGCATGGCATCGGCGCCTCTGGCAACTTACGATGCCTTGCATGACACCATCACTTTCAACCCGTTTTCCAGGCTCAAGGCCTGCCTCCCTGCTGTTTCCCGCCCTTCTCGCCTGTTACCTGATATGGGGATCCACCTACCTCGCCATCCGGCTGGCCCTGGTCAGCTTTCCGCCGTTCTTCCAGATGGGCACACGCTTTCTGACGGCGGGCGTTTTGCTGATGGCATGGGTCGTCGTGCGCAAGCAGCCTTTACCAAGCCGGCGCGAATGGCGCAATGCGCTGATCATCGGCGCCCTGATGCTGGGCGGCGGCATGGGGCTGACCGCCAGTGCAGAAGTGCATATTGGCTCGGGCCTGATCGCCACCTTCATCGCCGTGGTGCCCATGATGGTGTCGGCGCTGGGCCTTTTGCTGGGTCAGCACCCGAGCCGGCTTGAGTTTTTGGGTATGGCGGTCGGGCTGGCCGGTGTGCTGCTGCTGGTGCAGGGCGCCAGCTTTGCAGCGGCGCCGGTCGGGCTGGCCTGCATAGCCGGGGCGACCGCGCTCTGGTCGCTGGGCTCGGTACTGTCCACCGCGCGGCTGCCGCTGGCCACCGGGCCGGCCGGCTTTGCCAGCGAAATGCTGTGTGGCGGCGCGGTGTTAATGGTGATTTCCCTGGTGCTGGATGAACCCCGGCAGGTGCTCAGTCATTGGCCGGCACAGCCCTTGGCGGTATGGGCCTGGCTGTATTTGGTGGTGTTCGGGTCCCTTATTGCCTTCAGCGCCTACCTCTATTTGCTGGCCAATGCGTCCCCTGCCGTGGCCACCAGTTATGCCTTTGTGAACCCGCTGATTGCCATTTTTCTGGGTGCATTGTTTGCCGGTGAGCAGGTCACCGGCGGCGAATGGATGGCCTGCGGCGTGATCCTCATGGGCGTGTTTTTGATTTTCAGAGGTAAATCCGCAACAGAAGCGCGCAAATAAAGTCGCTTCTCCCTATGAAACAACGT
The DNA here is from genome assembly GCF_031411155.1 of Polaromonas sp. Lineage (GTDB taxonomy): Bacteria > Pseudomonadota > Gammaproteobacteria > Burkholderiales > Burkholderiaceae_C > Polaromonas. The sequence goes on from NZ_JANOAL010000058.1 coordinate 7,306, forward strand.
TTTTCTCCAGTAGCATCCGCTTTGCCACGGGGAAGTAGTTATTCCGGTGGTGATTTATCAACTTCTAGAAGGAAAATCAATCATGGCAACTGCAAAAAAAACACCGGCAAAAAAAGCGCCTGCAAAAAAGGCTGCACCGGCAACAAAAGTAGCTGCTAAAAAAGCAGCCCCAGCGAAGAAGGCGGCCGCACCAAAGGCAGCTCCTGCAAAAAAAGTCGCCGCAAAAAAGGCCGCACCGGCCAAAACGGTAGCGGCAAAGAAAGCGGCTCCGGCCAAGAAAGTGGCTGCAAAAAAGCGCACCCCCAATGCAGCGTTCATGAAAGCGCTGACCTTGAGCCCGGCGCTGGCCGCTGTGGTGGGCGACAAGCCACTGCCACGTACCGAGATTGTCAGCAAGCTCTGGGTTTACATCAAAGCCAAAGGCCTGCAGGACAAGATCAACAAGCGCATGATCAACGCCGACGAGAAGCTCAAGGCGGTTTTCGGCAAGGCGCAGGTGTCGATGTTCGAGATGGCCGGCCTGATCGGCAAGCACGTCAAATAATCGGTTTTATCTCCGATTTCAAAAGGCCGGTTTTCACCGGCCTTTTTTTATGCGGCGCTCCCTGCTCCATGTCCAGCCTTACCGCCCCGCGCGCTCCTGCAGTTCGTGACAACGCACTAGGGGTTACTAGGTAGCAAGCAGTCGACGGCACACCTGAAAATCAGCACATTTGTTGCTAAGATAAAAATCTGCCACGGCACAACCGGGTATGACAAAAATGACAATTCACAAGATTGGTTCCTGCCCATGCATCTAAAAAACGACTCTCTGCAGACTCCTGCAAGTCCTGCAAACTTCCGCCACAGCTGCGGATCGCGCGCTCGCCGCACCTTTGCCCGCCTTAGCCTCCAGCCCTAATGCTTCGCTTCATCTTCACCCGACTGAGCCTGATCATCCCGACTTTTCTGGGCATGACGCTGCTGGCCTTCTTTTTGATTCGCATGGTGCCGGGCGACCCGATAGAAACCATGGCCGGCGAGCGCGGCATTGACCCGGTTCGGCATGCGCAACTGTTGAAAGAGTTCGGCCTCGACAAACCGGTGCTGGTGCAATACGGCATCTACATTGGCCGGGTTCTGAAAGGCGATCTGGGCAAGTCCCTGATCACCCAGGAGCCGGTGCTGCGCGAGTTCCTGACGCTTTTTCCGGCCACGATTGAGCTGGCCGTGGGCGCCATCATCTTTGCGCTGCTGATCGGCATTCCGGCCGGCATTCTGGCGGCTGTCAAGCGCAACTCGATACTCGATCACGGCGTCATGGGCGTCTCGCTGACCGGCTATTCCATGCCGATTTTCTGGTGGGGCTTGCTGCTGATTTTGCTGTTTTCAGTCGAACTGGGCTGGACCCCGGTGTCGGGCCGCCTGTCGGTGCAGTACTTTATTGAACCCACCACCGGTTTTTTGCTGATTGACTCCCTGCTGTCCGACGACAAGGGGGCGTTCTGGTCGGCCGCCTCGCACCTGATCTTGCCGGTGATCGTGCTGGGCACCAATCCGCTGGCAGTGATAGCGCGCATGACACGCTCGGCCATGCTCGAAGTGCTGGGCGAAGACTACATCCGCACGGCGCGCGCCAAGGGCCTGTCCAACCTGCGGGTGGTGGCGCTGCATGCACTGCGCAACGCGCTGATTCCGGTGATTACGGTCATTGGCCTGCAGGTGGGCGTGCTGTTTACCGGCGCGATCCTGACCGAAACCATTTTCTCCTGGCCTGGCGTCGGCAAATGGCTGATCGAAGCCATCAGCCGCCGCGACTACCCCGTGTTGCAGGGCGGCATCCTGCTGCTCGGCACCATCGTGATGGCGGTCAACCTGCTGGTTGACATCACCTACGGCATCATCAATCCACGCATCAGGCACCAGCGATGAGCACGGCTATCTTGAAATCAGGCACTCCGCCGGCACCACCGCACCCGCTGCGCGAATTCTGGAACTACTTCAGCGCCAATCGCGGCGCGGTGATCGGCCTCGTGATTGTGCTGTCGGTGTTGCTGGTGGCGCTTTTTGCGCCCCTTCTGGCGCCGCACGCGCCCAACATCACCAACAACGCGGTCTTCCTCAAACCGCCGGCCTGGCAGACCGGCGGAAGCTGGACCTACCCGCTGGGCACCGACGCCATCGGGCGGGACATCCTGTCGCGCCTGATGCACGGCGCCCGCCTGTCGTTGGTGATTGGCCTGGCGGTGGTGACTTTGTCGGTGATTGTTGGCACGGTGCTGGGCCTGCTGGCCGGTTTTTTCCGGGGCATTTTCGAGATTGCCGTGATGCGGCTGATGGACATCATCCTGACCCTACCCAGCCTGCTGCTGGCGATTGTGATCGTGGCCATCCTGGGCCCAGGCCTGATGAACGCCATGCTGGCCGTCGCCATTGTGGTGCTGCCGCATTACGTGCGCATTACCCGCGCCGCGGTGATTGCCGAAACCTCGCGCGACTATGTGACCGCCGCGCGCATGAGCGGCGCGGGCCGCCTGCGGCTGATGTTCAGCGAAATCCTGCCCAATTGCACCGCGCCGCTGATTGTGCAAGCCTCGCTGGGCGTGTCTACCGCCATTCTGGATGCTGCCGCTCTGGGCTTTCTGGGCCTGGGCGCCCAGCCACCGTCCCCCGAGTGGGGCACCATGCTGGCCGATGCCCGGGAATTTGTGCTGCGTGCCTGGTGGGTCGTCACCTTTCCGGGTCTGGCTATTTTGATCACCGTGCTGGCGTTCAACCTCTTGGGGGACGGACTGCGTGACGCGTTTGACCCTAAGCTCAAACGATGAATACGATCGACACACATCCGATGAACCTCTTCGCAAGTAACAGCGCGGAACCGGCTTTGCCGGGCCGCAGGTGTTGCCCCCAGCGGGGGGATCCGGCTACACGCAGTGAGCCGAGAAGGGGGAGGATTTAAACATGGCCCTGCTTGAAATAGAAAACCTGTCCGTCGAGTTTCCCTCGCAAAACGGTGTCATGCACGCCGTTGACGGCATCAGCCTGAGTATCGAAGAAGGTGAAGTGCTGGGCATCGTCGGAGAATCCGGCTCCGGCAAAAGCGTCACCATGATGGCCCTGATGGGCCTGGTGGCCTATCCGGGTCGGGTACGCGCCGACAAACTGCGCTTTGCCGGCCACGACCTGCTGGCGCTGTCTGACCGCGAGCGCAGCAAGCTCACTGGCAAAGACGTGGCCATGATTTTTCAGGATCCCACGACCAGCCTGAACCCCTGCTTCACCATCGGCTTTCAGCTCACCGAAACCCTGCGCCTGCATCTGCACATGGACGGCAGGGCCGCCACACGCAAGGCCATCGAACTGCTGGAACAGGTCGGCATCCCCGCCCCTGAAAGCCGTTTGAAAGCCTACCCGCACCAGCTGTCGGGCGGCATGAACCAGCGCGTGATGATTGCCATGGCAATTGCCTGCAACCCGCGCCTGCTGATTGCCGACGAGCCCACCACCGCGCTCGACGTGACGATTCAGGCGCAAATCCTGGACCTGCTGCGCAGCCTGCAGAAAGAACGCGGCATGGCGCTGGTGCTGATCACCCACAACATGGGCGTGGTCTCTGAAATGGCGCAGCGCGTGGCCGTGATGTACGCCGGCCAGATCATGGAAGAGCAAGCCTCGCACGCGCTGTTCAACACGCCCCAGCACCCCTATACCGAAGCCTTGCTGGCCGCCCTGCCCGAGCGCAGCGACGGCAGCGCCCGGCTGGCGACCATTCCCGGCATGGTGCCCGGCCTGTACGACCGGCCCACCGGTTGCCTGTTTGCGCCGCGCTGCGCCTACGCCACCCAGCATTGCCGCGAGGAGCGGCCCATGCTGCGCGCCTGGGACCCCAGCGCGCCGGCCGGCGGCAAGGTCCGCTGCCACTATCCACTCGGAGACCCCGGCCGCGAAGCCGCCATATTGCGCGACCAGCCCCTGCTGGAGGTGCCAGCATGAGCGCGCCGCACAACACCTCCGCGCCCTTCGGCCAGCCCGTGGTCGAGGCCAGGGACTTGCGACGCGTGTATGAAATACGCCGTGGCTTCATGCGGCCTTCCGACCATTTGCAGGCGGTGGGCGGCGTGTCGTTTGCCGTCCATGCCGGCAAGACCCTGGCCGTGGTGGGCGAATCGGGTTGCGGCAAGTCCACGCTGGCCCGCATGGTGTCGCTGATCGAAACCCCGACCGGGGGCCAGTTGCGCATCAAGGGCGTGGATGCCGTCCATGCACCGCATGAGGAGCGCCTGGCGCTGCGCAAGGCGGTGCAGCTGGTGTTCCAAAACCCCTACGGCTCGCTCAATCCGCGCAAGAAAATCGGGGCCATCCTCGAAGCGCCGCTTGAAATCAACACCACCCTGACCGCGCAGGAGCGCGCCGACAAGGCGCGCGCCATGCTGGCCATGGTGGGCCTGCGCCCCGAGCACTACGACCGTTACCCGCACATGTTTTCAGGCGGCCAGCGCCAGCGTATTGCGATTGCCCGCGCGCTGATGCTCAACCCTACGCTGGTGGTGGCCGACGAGCCGGTGTCCGCCCTCGACGTGTCGATTCAGGCCCAGGTGCTTAACCTGCTGGCCGACCTGCAGCAGTCGCTGGGCCTGGCCTACCTGTTTATCTCGCACGACCTGGGCGTGGTGCGCCACATTGCCCACGATGTGCTGGTGATGTACCTCGGTCATGCGGTCGAGCAAGGTGAAAAAAACGCGCTTTTTGCACGGCCGCTGCACCCCTACACCCAGGCCCTGCTGGCGTCCACGCCTGGCCTGGCCGGCAGCACGGGCGTCAAGCAGCGCATAGTGCTCAAGGGCGAGTTGCCTTCACCGCTCAATCCGCCCAGCGGCTGCGTTTTCTCCACCCGCTGCCCACATGTCACAGAACGCTGCCGCGCCGAAAGGCCGGTGTTGCGCGAGGTCGCAGACCGGCAGGTGGCCTGTCACTATGCTGAAAATTTTCTCGTCGCGTGAGCCAAAAGCCGTGCACACCCTGCGCTGCTTCCGGCCACGTTTTTTCATGACCAGCGCGTGCAAACACAATTTGCGTAAACTGGCCAATTGTTCGCTGCCTTGCAGCTTTAACCTCCAAAGGGAGTCCGTCAAATGATTCAGACCCAACCTCTTGCCCGCCGGCTGCGTCCGGTGCAGCGTGCCCTGCTGTGCGCCATTGCCGTGCCAGCACTGCTGGCACTTTCGCCCGTGTCTGCCAAGACGCTGGTGTTCTGTTCTGAAGGCAGCCCGGAGAACTTCTACCCCGGTGTCAACACCACGGGTACCTCGTTTGACGCCAACGAACCGATCTACAACGGCATTGTGGGGTTTGAGCGTGGCGGCACCAAGGTCGTGCCCAGCCTGGCCGAGAAGTGGGACATCTCCGCCGACGGCAAGGAATACACCTTCCACCTGCGCAAGGGTGTGAAGTGGCACAACACCAACAAGGGCTACAAGCCGACGCGCGACATGAACGCCGACGACGTCATGTTCATGTTCGAGCGCCAGTGGAAGGAAGACAATCCCTACTTCAAGGTCACCAGCCCCAACCACTCCTACTTCAGCGACATGGGCATGCCCAAACTGCTGAAATCGGTGGAAAAGGTCAACGACTACACCATCAAGATCACCCTGAACCAGCCCGAGGCACCGTTCCTGTCGAACCTGGCCATGCCTTATGCGGCGGTCCAGTCCAAGGAATACGCCGATGCCATGCTCAAGGCCGGCACGCCCGAAAAGATTGACCAGGACCCGGTCGGCACCGGCCCCTTCTCTCTGCTGCAATACCAGAAAGACGCGGTCATCCGCTACAAGGCCTTCCCGCAATACTGGGGTGGCAAGGCCAAGATCGATGACCTGGTGTACTCGATCACGCCGGACGCCTCGGTGCGCTGGGCCAAGCTGCAAAAGGGCGAATGCCATGTCATGCCCTACCCGAATCCGGCTGACCTGGAAGCCATCCGAAAGGATCCCAATGTCACCGTGCTGGAGCAGCCCGGCCTGAACGTCGGCTACATGGCCTACAACACCACCAAGAAGCCGTTTGACGATGTGCGCGTGCGCAAGGCCATCAACATGTCCATCAACAAGAAGGCCATTGTGGACGGCGTTTACCTGGGCACCGGCGTTGCCGCCAAAAACCCGATTCCACCGACCATGGCCGCCTACAACAACGCGGTCAAGGACGACGAATACAACCCGGAAGCCGCCAAAAAGTTGCTGGCTGAAGCGGGTTACCCCAACGGCTTCACCACCGACCTGTGGGCCATGCCGGTTCAGCGCCCCTACAACCCCAATGCCAAGCGCATTGCCGAGCTGATGCAGGCCGACCTGGTCAAGGTCGGCGTCACGGCCGAGATCAAGAGTTTTGAGTGGGGCGAATACCGCAAGCGCATGCAGGCCGGCGAGCACCAGATGGGCATGCTGGGCTGGACCGGTGACAACGGCGATCCGGACAACTTCATGTACACCCTGCTCGGCTGCGCTTCGGCGCAATCGGCCAGCGGCAGCAACATCGCCAAGTTCTGCTACCAGCCCTATGAAGACCTGGTGCTGAAAGCCAAGACCGTGACCAACCCGGCAGAACGCACCAAGCTGTACCAGCAGGCCCAGGTGGTCTTCAAGGAGCAGGCGCCGTGGTTCACGATTGCCCACGCCGTGCAACTCAAGCCGGTCAGCAAGAAAGTGGTTGATTTCAAGAACAGCCCGTTTGGCCGCCACAACTTCTACGGTGTGGACATCAAACCGTAAGTTGTCTTCAAAGGCTTGAAACCTCTGCCGGCTCCATCATGGAGCCTGGGGGGCCAATAAAAAAACCGGGCGCTGGCAACAGCGTCCGGTTTTTCTGCTTTTGGCAATGAAATAAGCCTCTAGCCCATACAGAACGTGCGGATTCAGCTACTATTTTTATAGCACTGTCAAGGCGCTTTGGCCAGCGCGTTCTGCGTGATGGCCGACAGCGTGCCGCGCGTGGTGATCACTTCCGGGTCCAGCGTCACCTCAATCACCGTGCCCTCGGGGCGCGCCAGCGCGGCCAGCAGTTCGGCTTCAAACTCCGCCGTGCGCGTGATGCGCACACCGGCATAGCCATAGGCGCGCGCCAGCGCGGCAAAGTCCGGATTGTTCAGGCGCGAGCCGCTTTCGTGCTGCGGGTATTCGCGCTCCTGGTGCATGCGGATGGTGCCGTACATGCCGTTGTTGAGCAGCACGATGATGCTTTTGGCGCCGTGCTGCACCGCCGTGGCCAGCTCCTGTCCATTCATCAAAAAGTCGCCGTCGCCGGCGATGGTGAAGGCCACGCGCCCGGTGGTGATAGCCGCCGCAATCCCGGCCGGCACGCCATAGCCCATGGCCCCCACCGTGGGCGCCAGTTGCGTCTTGTGGCCCTTGGCCAGCCCGTGGTGCTTGAAGAAGCGGTGCACCCAGCTGGCGAAGTTGCCGGCACCATTGGTCAGCACGGCGTCTACCGGCAAATGCTGTTGCAGCAGACCGACGATGGCCGGCATGTCGATGTCGCCGGGCAGTTTTTGCGGCTGCAGATTGGCCAGATAGTCTTCGTTGGCCGAGGCCGTCCACGCCTCCCAGCGCACTTCCACAGGCGCCGCCAGCCCTTCCAGCGAGAACGCCGCCGCATTCATGGTGGCGTTGATCGCCAGATCGGCCTGGTAGACCCGGTTCAGCTCTTCGGCGCTGGCGTGGATGTGCACCAGCTGCTGCGTCGGCCTGGGCGCCTGCAGCAAGGTGTAGTTGCCGGTCGTCATTTCGCCCAGGCGCGGGCCGACGGCGATGATCAGGTCGCTGGCCTTGATACGCGCCGCCAGTTTGGGGTTCAGGCCAATGCCCACATCGCCGGCGTACTGCCGATGATGGTTGTCAAACGTGTCCTGAAAACGAAAGGCGTTGCCCACCGGCAGCTGCCAGTTTTCGGCAAAACGCTGCAGTGCCTGCGCCGCCTGCGGCGTCCAGCCGCCGCCGCCGGCAATGACGAACGGGCGCTCTGCTTTTAATAGCATCTCGCGCAATGCCAGCAAGGACGCCGGGTCGCTCCAGGCCTGCACCGCCGCCACGCGCGGCAAGGGCCGGGCCGCCGTCATGCGGGTCAGCATGTCTTCGGGCAGCACCAGCACCACCGGGCCGGGCCGGCCGTTCATGGCCGTGGCAAAGGCGCGTGCCACGTATTCGGGAATGCGGTCGGCGTCATCGATGCGCTCCACCCGTTTCGCAAAGCCCTTGGTACTTGGCCCGAAAAAACTGGCGTAGTCGACCTCCTGAAAGGCTTCGCGGTCGCGGCAGTCGCTGGCTACATCGCCGACCAGCAGCAGCATCGGGGTCGAATCCTGAAACGCCGTGTGCACGCCGATGGAGGCATTGGTCGCGCCCGGCCCGCGCGTCACCATGCAAACGCCCGGCCGTCCCGTCAGCTTGCCGTGCGCCTCGGCCATGAAGGCCGCGCCGCCCTCCTGGCGGCAGGTGATGAATTTGATTTGATCGCGCCGCGCATGCAGGCCGTCCAGCACCGCCAGATAGCTTTCGCCCGGCACGCCAAACGCATGGGTAACGCCCTGGGCCAAAAGGCAGTCAACAAGAAGGTGGCCGGCAAGTTGTGTGGTCATGCCCCCATTTTGCCGTGCTCGGTGCCCACTTACTCCGGCGTGGCACTGTCGTTGTCGGCGCCGCCGGCGGCCAGCGCCTGCCTGGCCAGCTCTTCCTCGCTCAGCGGCGGGGCCTCTTCCAGCGCGGCCAGCTCCTCCAGAAACTCCGGCGTCGGCTCCTCGTGCTCGAGCAGCACTTCCTCCAGCTTTTGCTGGCCGGTCTCGACGTGCACAGAGGGTGAATGCAGCGTGGTGGGCGGCACCGGAAACTTCTCGCCCAGCTCAAACTTCAGGGCTTCGGATTTCTCCTCCACCCAGTGGGCGAAATCTCCATCTTTGGGCGTGGTCGAATTGCTCATGGCCGTCTCCTTGCGTGCGTTGCAGCCTTGGCCGCGGATGGCCGGGTCTGCCTCACGCTTCATTATGGCGCTACACCAGGCCCATGGAAAGATTACCCACGCCAGCGGTTATCGGTAGCCAGCCACACCAACCGCCGAGAGGTTCGGTTTTCCGCTTCGTCATGTTGTCGCGGTGGGCTTGCTGACCCTGCCGCTCCGCCGGACCCCGCCCTATGCTAGTCTGCCAAAATGCGACGCCGCACCCTGCTGCTGCACCTTGCCCCCGCGCTGGCCGCGGCAGGCGCGCTTGCGCAAAGCCCTGCGCGCCCGCCGCCGCTGTCCCGGCCCATCCCCTCGTCGGGCGAGCCGATTCCGGTGCTCGGGCTGGGCAGCTGGATCACCTTCAACGTCGGCAATGACCGCCCGGCGCGCGTCCAATGTGCCGAGGTCATGCGCCAGTTTTTCGAGGCCGGCGGACGCCTGATCGATTCCTCGCCGATGTACGGCTCTTCGCAGGGCGTCATCGGCGACGCTCTGCAAACGCTGGCGGCGCAGCGGCGCGTTTTTTCCGCCGACAAGGTCTGGACCTCTTCGGCCGGGGCAGCGCAGATCGAGGCCTCGCGGCAGCTCTGGCGGCTGCCGCATTTTGACTTGCTGCAGGTTCACAACCTGCTGGCCTGGCAAGAGCAGTTGCCGCTGCTGCAGGCCATGAAGGCCGCCGGCCAACTGCGCTATGTGGGCATCAGCACCTCCGAGGGCCGGCGCCACCGCGAGATGGAGCAGATCATGCGCAGCCAGAGCATCGACTTTGTCCAGCTGACTTACAACCTGCTCGATCGCGAGGCCGAGCACCGGCTGCTGCCGCTGGCGCGCGAACGCGGCATCGCCGTGCTGGCCAACCGACCGTTTCGCCAGGGCGACCTGCTGCGCCAGTTGCAGCGCCACCCGCTGCCGGCCTGGGCCGGCGAGATCGACTGCGCCAACTGGGCCCAGCTGGCGCTGAAATTCATCGTCTCGCACCCCGCCGTTACCTGCGCGATTCCGGCCACCGGCAATGCGGCTCACCTGCACGACAACATGGGCGCGGCGCTGGGCCGCATGCCCGACGAAGGATTTCGCAGGCGCATGGCCGCCCATGTAGAGGCGCTGTGAAGCATGTCCGAGTGGTGGAGCTACCGGCTAACTGATTTCCTGATGTTTTCACCGCGCAGCTATTGGCGCCTGGTGGAGCTTTACAACCGCGATGTCTGGCCCGCGCAGCTGGTCGCGCTGGCTGCGGGTTTGCTGGCACTCTGGCTGGCCGCGTCCCGGCGCGACGGTGCGGGCCGGTTGCTCACGGCGCTGCTGGCTGCGGCCTGGCTCTGGGTCGGCTGGGCCTTTCACTGGCAGCGCTATGCCGCGATCAACTGGGCGGCCCCCTATTTTGCGCTGGCATTTGCGGTTCAGGCCATCCTGCTGGTGGGCTTGGGCGTGCTGCGCCGCGATGCGCAAACGCGGGCCACTGCCGGTTTGCGGCAAAGCCTGGGCTGGCTACTGGCCACTGCGGGCGTGGTGCTTTACCCGCTGGCCAGACTGCTCGCCGGTTTCCCCTGGCCCCAGCTTGAGGTGTTTGGCCTGTCGCCAGAGCCGACGGCGCTGGCCAGCCTGGGCCTGCTGCTGGCCAGCGGCTACCCGCCATCGCGGTCTGGGCGCTGGATGCTCTGCATCATCCCCACGCTGTCGCTGCTGGTGGGCGGCGTGACCTTGTGGTTATTGGCCGAAAGTGGAGGCTGAAGGCGGATGACTGGTGGCCGCTTCACTGCGCGCGTCAGTACGCCAGTCCGTAGCGGTAGCCGCGATAGCTCAACACCGCCGTTTTGGCGCGGATCTGCTCCAGTCGCACACCCGGCGCCGCGTCGGCGCCTTCGCCCAGCACCTGGCCGTTGACGATCAGCATGCGCTGGGCCGGATTGGCCGAATAAACGCCGCCGCTGATGGCCAGCTTGGGCAGCTCACGCTGCACGTCGGCCGGCAATTCGCTGACCGACAGCACACGCTCGCGGCCGGGCTCTGCCGTTGCCGACGCGGAGGTAGCCAGGGCCGCAGCGGGGGGAGCCGCTCTGGCTGCCTCGCGCACAGGCGCCGTGACAGCCGCTGGCGGGGGTGGCGCCGCAGGCGGCGCTGGAGGCAGCACCTGGGCAGCAGGCGGCGGCAGAGGAACGGCTGGCGCGACCGCTGCAGCGGCTACAGGGGGCAGCAAGGGCACTGTAGCCGGCGCAGGCGCCATCACCGTTGCGGCAGGTCGGGCCAGTTGCCACGCCGCCACCGCCAGCAAGCCCGCACAGACCAGGCCGACCGTGCCCCACAGCCAAAGCCGGGTCTGGCGGCTGGCGGGACTATCCGGCGCAGACGCCACCGGCCGGGCATGAATGCCGCGTGCCGGGTCACGTTCGCGCTGGGCGTCGGCTTTGCGCAGGGCATCAAGAATGTAGGACATGGTTCAGGGCCCGGTGCGAAGGGTCGGCTCGTCCACGCCGGCCGCACGATTGAGTTGCATGAAAGTCAACGGCCCGAGCAGGCCATCGGCCGGCAGCCCCTGCGCCAGCTGAAAAGCCCGGACCCGTGCCTTGAAAGCGGCGTCCTGGACGGGGCGGCCGGCGGGTGGCGCCGTGCCGTCCAGCGTGGCCAGCCGGGCCGCCACCCATTGCACCGCCGGGCCGCCCTGGCCATCATTGACGGGGCCGCTGTAGCCTGCCGGGCTGCGCCAGAGCGTGGAAAAGTCGCCCTGCCAGCGCGCCGCCAGCGCCGCCAGCGTCACGGTCTGCTCGCTGTCGCCGGCGCGCAGGGTGGCGCTGTCCGGCGTCAGCGCGGTCAGCAAGGCATACGAAGGAGAGCCGCTCTGGCTGTCGAGCTTGACGATGCCGGGGCGGCCCAGCTGGCGTATCAGCGCCAGGCTGGTGTTGCTGCCAAAGCAGCGCACCTGCTCGCGCGCCAGCGCCTGGCAGGGGGCGCCCTCGCCGGGCGTGAGTTTCCAGGCCTGTGCCAGTTCGCGCCAGGCCTGGTTTTCGTCATGCAACAAGGTCGGGGGCGGCGCCGACGGTACGGGCTGGACTATGGCTGCGTCGACCGGCGCACTGGCCGCGACGAGCGCGGAGGCCGCAAGCACGGCGGGGGCCGCTGCAGGCGGGGGGGCGGCGACAGCAGCCACTTCGGGCACTCGGGACACCGGCGTCACGGGCGCCGCCCAGCGGGCCATGGCCAACAGGCCGGCGCCAGCGACAAGGCCCAGGCCCACCAGCGCCGCACCGCGGCGCCAGGGCCCGGCAGTGGAGGCTGCGCGCGCCGGGGGGTCGAACACCTCCCCCGCCGCCTTGTTGACGATATCGCGGCTGACCGTAGCCTGGCCGCCGGCAAAGGCGCCCAGCAAGGCGCGGTCGCACAGCAGGTTGATGCGGCGCGGCACGCCGTGCGCAAGCTGGTGGATGCGCTTGAGCGCCTTGCGGTCAAACGGCAGCGCCTGTTTCAGCCCCGCCACGTCGAGCCGGTGCTGGATGTACTGCGCCGTCTCGGCCGGGGTCAGGGCATCGAGGTGGTAGCGCGCAATCACGCGCTGGGCCAGCTGCTCCAGCTCGGGCCGCTGCAGCATGGCGCGCAGCTCGGGCTGGCCGATCAGCACGATCTGCAGCAGCTTGCGCTCGCTGGTTTCCAGGTTGGTCAGCAGGCGCAGCTGCTCCAGCACCTCGGCCGACAGGTTTTGCGCCTCGTCGATGATCAGCACATTGTTTTGCCCGGCGCCATGGGCCCGCAGCAAAAACGCGTTGAGCGGGTCCAGGTAATCCTTGACCGTGGGCGGCTGCCGCTCTTTGGTCGCCACCGCGATGTGAAACTCGTCGCAGACCGACTGCAGCAGCTCGATCACCGTGAGCTTGGGGTTGAAGATGTAGGCCACGTTGCAGCTGGCCGGGATCTGTTCCAGAAAGCAGCGGCACACCGTGGTCTTGCCGGTGCCGATCTCGCCCGTCAGCAGCACAAAGCCGCCGCCCGCCCCGCCCGCGCGGCCGTCCGGCCCGCCCAGCCCATACAGCAGGTGCGCCAGCGCCTCGCGGTGCCGCTCGCTCATGAACAGCATGCGCGGGTCGGGCGCGATGGAAAACGGCGCCTGCGTGAGGCCGAAAAAGGGCGCGTACATGGAGGGCAAGGATACCGCACCGCCGCCCGGCAGCGGCCAGAATCCGGCCCGTCAGGCCCGTCCCGCCCGTCAGGCCGTGACCAGCGCCGTGCGCCGCACCCGCCGCACATTGAAGGCGCTGGCTATCAGCACGCCCTGCATCAGCGCCAGCCCCAGCAGCACGCCGCGGAACTGGCCCTGGTCCATCAGTACGCCAAACACCAGCGGCGACACCGCCTGGCCAATGTCCAGCCCGGCATACACCACGCCGTAGACCCGGCCGGTTGAATTGGGCGGCGTGGATTGCTTGACCAGCAGGTCGCGCGAAGGCCCGGCAATGCCGGCGGCAAAGCCCATCACGCCAAACAGCACCGGCACCATCCAGGCGGCCAGGCTGCCTGGCACAGCAAGGGCCAGCAGCAGCGCCACCGCCGCCGCCACGCCAAAACCCGCGCCCACAATGCGCTCGCAGCGCGAGGCATCGGCCGCCAAAAAGCCGCCCAGCACCATGCCGCCGGCGCTGCAGACCATGTAAATCGTCAGGCACATCGCCACCAGCGCCAAGGGCACGCCATGCAGCTGGCGCGCCGCCTCCGGCGCAAAGGCCTGCACCACGCTGAGCACAATCGCGTACCAGAAGAAAAATGCAAAACACATCCATACCGCCGGGATTTTCAGGAAAGCCAGGCTGCCGTCAGCGACGGCGCCAGCCGCCTGGCCGGGCGCCTCTGCCTCTTTCTCCAGCGTCAGCGTGTCACGGTGCAGCAGCAGCACCGCCAGCACCGCAAACACCAGCAGGCCCGCGCACACCAGCGCCGCGCGCCAGGAAAAAGCAAACGCCATCGGCACCAGCAAGGCCGGCGCCAGCGCCCAGCCCAGGCTGCCGGTGATGCCATGCACGCTATAGGCATGGCCCAGGCGCGGCGGGCTGACCTTGCGATTGAGCAGCGTGTAGTCGACCGGGTGAAACACGCCATTGCCCATGCCGCCCAGCACCGCAAACGCCGCCATCATCCCGTAGCTGCTGCTGGCCGCATAGCCAAAAGCCGCCAGCCCCAGCAAGCTCAGCCCGCCAAACAACACCGGGCGCGGGCCAAACCGGTCCACCACAAAGCCCGACAAGGCCTGCACCGCGCAAGAGACGACAAAGAAAACCGTCATCAAAAATCCCAGCTCCGCGTAACTCACGCTGAATGCGTCCTTCAGCCACGGAAACAGCGGCGCCAGCAGCAACTGGCTGAAGTGGCTGGTCAGGTGCGCCGTGCCGACCAGGCCAATCACGCGGGCATCGCGCCGCAGCGAAGCGGCGTCTTGCCGGGGCAAGTTCAGGGTGCTTGAAGTGTTCATCGCGCTATCGTAGTATTGGCCTGGCTTGCTGAAATGCGACAAATCGCCATGTTTCAGCGAATTTCAGACAAACCCACCTCCAGCCCCTGCCAAACACGCATGCCCCGCCACTCCCCGCTACGCCTCATGCCGGTCGGCGACACCGACGGCTTTGTGCCCAGCCGCGAGCGCCCGGTGCGGCTGCGCGCCCGCAGCCTGGCGGCCGATACCCACTTCGAGCCCCACTCGCACGCCTGGGCCCAGCTGGCCTACTGCGCCAGCGGCATCGTGCAGGTCACGGCGGCGCAAAGCGACCAGGCCGAAAGCGAAATCACCTACATCGTGCCGCCATCGCGCGCGGTCTGGATTGCGCCCGGCGCGCGCCACCACATCACGGTGCTGGAAGCCGCCGAATTCAGAACGCTGTATATCGACGCCAGCGCCACGCCCCTGGGCTGGCAGGGCTGCCGTGTCATGGTGGTGTCGCCGCTGCTGCGCGAATCGATTCACGCCCTCGATTCGTCCGCCGAAAAAACGCTTAATGCTGCGCGCGAACAGCTGCTGTGCGCGCTGGTGCTCGACGAAATCACCCACGCCGACACCCAGGCGCTGGGTGTGCCGCTGCCGCATCCGCAAACCGGCGACAAGCGCCTGCGCGCCCTGTGCGAAGCGGTGCTGCGGGCCCCGTCAGAGCGCGCCACGCTGGCCGAATGGGCCGCTAACATGGGCGCCAGCGAGCGCACCATGGCGCGGCTGTTTCGCGATGAGCTGGCCTTGAGCTACCAGCAGTGGCGCCAGCAGGCGATCCTGGCGCACGCCCTGCCCTTGCTGGCACGCGGCCAGCCGGTAAGCCGGGTGGCCGCCGCCAGCGGCTACGCCAGCGACAGCGCGTTTTCAGCCATGTTCAAGGCCGCCATGGGACAGCCACCCAGCCATTTTCAGAACAAAAACTGCCTCTAGCCCAATATTCACGGGCGCAAGCAGCTATAACAACAGGAGCAACCCGGGGTGGCATCCGGTTCCGTTCATCGGAAAAACGTTTGCAACGTGACCATCCTGGACGAATTGAAAATTGCCAAAACTACTCGGCGGAGTTCAGCCTCAACAGGATTTTTGTGCAATTGAATGAGCACGAAAATCAGGGTGAAGTCCACTCGGGCTATGAATCGAATGGCGCCCCTGTGCCCCAAGCAGCCTGTGACGATATCAGCTGAATGTCGGCAATGCAGGCGATTGCTGCCGATCGTCGGTGTCGGCTTACCGACAACCCAATTGATTTCCAGTCAACGGTCGTTCATGACCGGCTCTTGACGACCCAAAGCGCCCGTCATGCAAAGAAAGCCGTATCCCCCACCCGTCTGCGAACGGGTTTCTCAAAGATGGGGACGACGCAGGCTCAGGTTTGCCCTTGGCTGGAGCCTTGCCGAGGGTCGGCTTTTCTACCCGCGCCGACACCAGCGAAAGTCACCCACAACTGTCCTGCCTCCGTCGCCAGACAGTAACCCGACCATCTTCATCGCTCAAGAGTCCCTAGGCTCTTCGTACCTCGGTGAACCGGGAGCAGGCAAATTTACCGACGGTTGGTCTTGAGTTTTATGAACATACGCATGTCTCCGACGACGTCAATAGGCTGCCAACACCTTGCCCGGGTTCAAAAGGCATTGCGGATCCAGCGCCTTCTTCAGCAGCATCATGACCTTGATCTCCTGGTCACTCTTGTACCGTATCAATTCGCTGACCTTGAGTTGACCAATGCCGTGCTCGGCACTAATCGAGCCACCCATTGCGCTCACCGCGTCGTGCACCAAGGCGTAGATCTCGGCTTGGTGCCCGACCATGTCGCTCTCGGTGAAGCGGCCGGAAGTGCCTACGTTGTAATGCAAGTTTCCGTCCCCCAAGTGGCCGAAGGTCATATTGACGATGCCCGGGAAGCGCTCTTGCAATTGCGCGTCGGTCTGCGCCAGGAACTCGGCGATGCGTGAGATGGCGAGCGAAACATCGTGCTTGATGCTCTTGCCGGACTCGGCTTCAGCCAGAGTGATACTTTCGCGCAGATGCCAAAGTGCCCTGCTCTGCGTGATGCTTTCGGCGACGACCGCGTCGTCAGCCTCGCCGCATTCGACAGCTTCACCCAGCACCGCTTCGAAACGCTCGCGAGCGTGCTGCTCGCTTTCCGAATCGGAAATCTCAAGCAGGGCGAACCATGGGGCATCGGCAGAAGGACCCTCGAAGGGCAAGCGCAAGTGCGGGTAGCTGCGCGTCACCATTCGCATGCACGCGCCCGCCATCAACTCGAAGCCCGTCAGTGCCGCACCAAAGCCGGCCCGCGCGCGCGACAGTAACGCCACCGCCTTGTCGACGCCGGGAAGCGCGAGCATCGCCGTGCACCGTGCGACAGGTTGCGGGAAGAGCTTGATCGTGGCCGCGGTGATGATACCGAGTGTGCCCTCGCTGCCGACATACAGGTCCCGTAGGTCGTACCCGGCGTTGTCTTTGCGCAGCCCGCGCAGACCATGCCAAATCTGGCCGTCCGCGCCCACAACCTCCAGGCCAAGGGTCAGCTCGCGCATGTTGCCGTAGCGCAGCACTCCCGTGCCACCCGCGTTGGTCGATAGGTTGCCACCGATGGTGCAGCTTCCCTCCGCTCCCAGCGACAACGGAAACAACCTACCCACGGATTGCGCGCGCTCCTGGACTGTCTGCAGAATGCAGCCCGCTTCGACCGTCATTGTGTCGTTGGCCGTGTCAATCTCGCGCACTCGGTTCAGGCGCGTGGTCAGCAAGATCACGGCGCGCCCGGATTGATCAGGCGTCGCACCACCGCAAAGACCGGTGTTCCCACCTTGGGGGACGATTGGAATGTTGTGATCCACGCAGAGGCGCACCACGTCGGCAACTTGTTGCGGGAATTCAGGTCGAACAACGGCAAGGGCCTTGCCGATGAATCGGCCGCGCCAATCGGTGAGGTACGGCGCCGCCGTCGCTCCCGTCAGGACGTGCCCCTCGCCGACGATCCGGGCGAGACGGGCGATCAATGCTTCATTCGTCGTCATTGGGCTTCGATCCATCCGATGCGTTTGAGGTTCGCGTCGATCCAGCCAGCGTCGTATTTGCCGCTGGCCATGTCAGAGATCATCTTGGTCTCGGCCAATCCTTTCAGAAGACCGGCGGCGAGCAGGACTTCCGCTTGGTCAAAAGGTACGCACAGGATGCCGTCATCATCACCGATGATCAGATCACCGGGACAGACAACCATCCCGTCAATCGCGATAGGGACGTTGATCTCGCCAGGCCCATCCTTGTACGGTCCGCGGTGCGTCACGCCGGCGGCGAACACCGGGAACGAACCCGAGCGGATCGCGTTTGCATCACGCACAGCCCCGTCGATCACCATTCCGCCCAATTTTCGCCGAACGGCGTCGCCAACCATGATTTCACCGACGATGGCGTTGGTCAAGTCACCCCCAGCATCCACGATGATCACGTCGCCGGGGACTGCCATCTGGAGCGCCTTGTGTACGAGCAAATTATCCCCGGGGCGCACTTTGACTGTAAGCGCGGGACCGGCCATGTACCCGCCTTCATGCATCGGGCGCAACCGTGCACCGCCCGCAGTCATCCGGGACATGCAGTCGCTGACATTTGCGACCGGCACTGCCCGGAATCGCTCGGCCAAGACGAGATCCACCGCTCGCTGACGCTTGAGAATCTGCAGTCCGATCATGCTCGCGCCTCCAAGTGCTTGAGGATGTTGCGCGCTGCGCCAACACCCATTCCCTTCATGCCACCATCGGTGGTGCCACCGACGTGGGGTGTCAACACTGAATTCGGCGTTGTGAGCCAACCGGAATCCGCCCGGAGCGGCTCATCGACGAAGCAATCCAGGCCCAGGCTGAGCCGTCCCTCGTGCAATTTCGACTGCATGGCATGCTCGTCGAACAGCCCTGCCCGCGCAGTATTGATGACGATTGTGCCGGCCTTCAGCACGTTCAGTTTCTCTGCGCTGAGCATCCCGCGGGTTTCGTCGTTCAATGGACAGTGCAGGGACACGATGTCTGAGCGGCGGAGGACAACGTCGAGGTCGACCTGGGTCACTCCGGCGGGCAGATCGCTCGCTGAAAGATACGGGTCACAGACCAGCACGTTCATGCCCATCGCCTTGCCGAATTCGGCGACCCGACGGCCAATCGATCCGCAGCCCACAATGCCCAGGGTGGCGCCACACAACTCCATGCCGAGGTAGCCATCCTTGTCCCAATGAACTTGGCGCATGCGGTGGTCGAGCCACGCCAGCTTGCGGGCACACGCGAACATCATTCCGATGGCGTGTTCGGCAACAGCCTGGCTGTTCGACCCGATCGCGGCTTCGACCGCGATGCCGAGTCGTGCGGCCGCAATCTTGTCGATCGCGTCCATGCCCACGCCATGGCGAGAGATGACCTTCAGTTTCGGTGACGCCGCGAGAACGCGTTCGTTGAACAGGCCGTAGCGCGCAAGTATGGCGACCGGCTTCTCTGTGATACACAGTTTGACCAGCGCGTCTTCAGTGACTAACGCATCCGTGAACACAAGCCGATAGTCGCGCAACAACTCGGTTGCCTCGGCATGCACCTTCGGCGCGGTGATGAGAATGGTGTCGTTCGTCATGGATCTCGCCTATTGCTTAGGGGCCTTGTCCGCAACTGCCCGCAGCACCTTGCTGTTTTGCTGTAGCGACTGTTGCCACTGGGCACCAGACAGGTAGGCCACTACCGGGGCATCACCGCCCGCCGCAGCAAGGAATTCAGGGTCGCGCAATGTTTGTTCGACCGCATCCTGAAGCTTTTTGATGATGTCCGCCGGGACAGCGGCGGGCGCGGCGAGGCCTCGTTCGGAAGACATCAACACCGCGACCTTTTCGTCTTTCGCAGTGGGCACTTGCGGGAGGGCATTCGATCGCTTTTCGGAGAACTGGGCAAGCGCCTTGAGTTGTCCTGTCTTGCCCCCATGCAGTTCAGGGACCTCGCCCGCGCTGATCACGCCGAAGTCGAGATGACCGCCAAGGAGATCGGTCTTTTGCGCGGCGGTTCCCTTGTACGGCACTGCATTGACCTGCACCCCCGCTGCGGAGGAAAGCGCGACCAGTGCCAGGTCTCCGTTCGAGCCCGTACCGTTATGGCCGAACGAGATGGACGCCGGCTTTCGGCGCAGTTCGCTGACGACATCTGAGAGGCTTTTGTATTTGCTGTCAGCACGGGTGACCAACACTGTCGGATCGTCGACGAGCCGAGCAATCAGGCGAAAATCCTCGACTTTGTACTGGGACTTCTTGACCATGGGCACGTACAAAAAGGCGGGCACATTGACGATGCCGATCGTGTAGCCGTCCGGCTTCGCTTGGGCCAAAGAGGCATTCGCGATTTCGCCGGCGGCGCCCGGCTTGTTGACGACAATGAATTGCGCCTTTTCGCCCAGGCGCTTCTGCAAGAAGGGCGTGAGCTTTCGCGCCAGCAGGTCGGTGCCTCCACCCGGCGCGAAGCCGACAATCACCTCGATGGAGCGATCCTCCGGCCACGCCGACCAGACGGGCTGAACCGCCGCAAACGCAAGTGTTAAAGCCGCTAAGGTTGAGCCTATAAATCGCATCTTTGTCTCCTGTTTAATTTCGAACACAGGACGCGATGATGCTTGTCGTAGGACATTCTAACAAGCGATTTATTTTATTGTTTCGTCATTCCTTTCAGGAATGTATGTGCAACTCAGCGCAGGGCTGATGCTCCGAAGTCCGCAGCGGAGGCGACCATGCCGCTCATCGTTTCGATCAGCTCGCGCTTGTCGTCGCGTCGGGATAGAAAGTAGTAGCTCAGATTAGGTGGGGCAGGTCTGCTGCGGAAAGCCACCAACCGCTCCTGCGCAATCCATGGTTCCATGAAAAGCGCTGGAAGATAGCTAATGCCGACATCGGCTGCCGTGAGGCCGACAATGGCCATCATGCTGTTGGATGCCAATGTCCTGTGAAGGTTGATCCGGTGCTCAAGGGCCCACTGATTGATCGCCGCCGTCATGCCGGAGCCTTCCGTCATGGTGATGATCGGCTGCGCTTCAAGTTGCTTGGCGGACAAGATCGTGCCTGCGGCGATTCTGGACGGTGAGGCCATCCAAGTGCATTCAACCTCGCCAATCTTGTAGCAAGAGATGTCCTCATCCTGCGCCAGGCCGGGAGCCACGGCGAAATCCAATTCTCCCCTCGACACGAGCTTTTCCAGGATGCGTGCAAGATCAACATACGGCTGAAAAGTCAGGGCTGGGTGCATCCGTCGAGCCAGTCCGATGAACCCCGGCAACCAAGTGAGTGAACCAAGCTCAGTAATACCGAACCGGCAAACGCCACTCAATCCGGACTTGGCACTGGCTTCAGCACGCATAGCCTCGCCAAGCTCCAGCATGCTCGCCGCATGGCCGAGGAGTCGTTGACCAGCGTCGGATAGCTGCGCACGTTTGTTCGACCGGTCAAACAGCAAGGCACCGACGGACTCTTCCAGCTCTGCTATCCGTTTGGATAGCGACGATTGCGTGACGTGCAGGCGCTGTGCGGCAATAGCAAAACTGCCGAGTTTGGCCGCCCAATAGAAGGCTTCGATCTGTTTTAGGGTCATTGAGGTGTCAATCCTAAACGAAGCAGTGGACGGCTCAAGGCAAATTAAGACTGCTCTCACGGTTCCTGCACTGGAACGTGTCGACAATCTGCTCGCCTATAGCCACTTGGCATCCCATGGGAGACGCCTATCTACAGTTACTTCTTTCCGCTACCGCGATGTGGGGACGGCTGCTTCGGGCCGAAGGCGGGTGCAGCAATTTTCGAAATCGCGACCACATTGCCCACTGTGGAGCTGCTGATGGCAATGACTGCTATGAAGCGATCAGTTCGGAAAGCTGTACAGCCGCTTTCAGTCTGAAACAGACGGTCGGCTGGTGTCGCACGAATGGCCGCTTCGGCGAAGGCCGCCATGGGCCAGTCGCAGGATTGTTCCCAGAATAAAACAGGGCTGTATCCCGGAACGGGCTAGGCCCGTGCCGGCCGCCGCGCCGGCTGCGCCCCGGCACGCGGCAGGCTGGCGCTGACCAGCGCCGCAGCCAGCGTGACGAGCCACGAGTAGTACACCCACACCAGGAAAACCAGCAGAGGCGCGAAGGCGCCGTAAATCGTGCGGTAGGTGGGCACGTTGGCGAGGTAGATCGCGAAGCCGTGCTTGCCCAGCTCGAATGCGCTGCCGGCGAGCAGGCCGCCGGCGACCGCATCGCGCCATCGCACGGCGGTGTGCGGCACGAAGCGAAACAGGCAGGCGAAACCGGCGACGCTCAAAACCAGCGGCCCCAGGTTCAGGGCATGCGGCAGCCAGACGGGCCGCGTGCCCACCAGGGCGCCGGAGGCAGCCAGCAGATAGGACGCGGTCCACAGGCTCGCGCCGATGATCACCGGGCCGATAAGCAGCATGGAAACGTACAGCGCCAGCCGGCGCAGCACGGTCCGCGCTTTCCTGACCTGCCAGATCCGGTTGAGCGTGTTCTCCACGCTCAGCAGCAGCGTCAGGGCCGACACCAGCAGGAGCGCGAAGCCCAGCTGCGTGAGCCCGCCGGCGTTGCCCGTGAACTGCGCCAGGTGCTTGAGCACCGTTCTGGCGATGTCGGCCGGCAGCAGGCCGCGCAGCAGGTGTTCGCGAATCGCTTCACCGGCCGCATGCAGAACCGGGGTCCGCGCGAACACGGCGAAGCTCACCGCCAGCAGCGGCACCATGGACACCACCACCGCGAACGTGAGACCGCCAGCGGCCTGGGTCAGGCGTTCCTCACGGCCGCGCCGCAGGATGAGGCTGAGCAGGCTGCCCCGGTTTCGGCTTGTTGTTGTCATGGAAGGAATATAGCCAAACTCACCGCGCGGCTAGTACTGCAACGCGGAAGTAGCGGAACAAGATGAAAGTGATGGCTTCGCGCCCAAGGCGAGGCGCAAGCCGCAGCGAAGGCTGTGCGCCTTCGCAAGGGTTGCAACGCGGCCATGGGTGCGAAGACGCGCTTTCATGTTTCGATATTTTCGGGTTGCAGTACTAATGTTCAGTGCCCGCATAGACCCACATCGGAACGGTTCGTCCTGCTCGCGAAAAACCCAAACTCTCGTAGAACTGGACAGCTTCCCCATCGGCGGCAAGCATGAATTGGTGAAAGTCACGATACCGCTCAAGAAGCCTTCCCATCATCAGGCGTCCGATGCCTTGGCGCTGGTGATCTGGATGCACCAGCATATGAGGAAAGTAGACGACCAAGTAGCCGTCAGAAATCGCGTTTCCGATGCCCACAAGCTTGCCATTCAATCTGGCTGTGACCAGAGCGTGTGAGTTCCTCAATGCAGCCAGCAGTTCGTTTGGCTTTTCCGCCGAGGACCAGATATTCGCGCGGTAAAGCTCAAGGACTTCCTCAATGCCAATCGTGTCGGACAGGGAGACTGCGGGCAGCATTTTTGTGGGGCTCTAACGAGGTTGTAGCAAAGCCGGTTTTCGGCGGTCCGGGGCCATGCGTTGGCGCCAGCGATGTGCTGGGTTTGAGACTGGGGACGCAGGCACCCAGTTTGCCCGAGCCAAAGGTCTTCATGCAAGTCTGCGGTCGGGTTTTCGGCAAATGTGCGGCCCGCGCGAGACACTCACCCCTGTTTTTGCTGCGCATAACCGTGGTGCGCCAGCTTCCCCTGTTGTGCGCCCCTGATATGGAACGGATTCTGGTCTCGCGCTCATCCCGCTTCTCGGGTTCACATGATGCTGGTGGGCGCCATTTCTGCGATGTTCAAGACGGCGATGGG
>NZ_JANOAL010000059.1:0-11129 GCF_031411155.1 Polaromonas sp.
TGGTCGATGCTGAAGGAGCCGGTTTTGACAATGCCTTCTTCCAGGCTCCAGCCTTCGCTGCGGGTGTATTGGAAATACAGGTCGGCGTCATCGACGCCATAAGCCGTGATTTCACCCAGGGCGCGGCTCAGGTGCGCTTCGGTCAGGCCGAAAGGCGCCAGCAGCAGTTTCTGCGCAATCGCCAGCCGCCCGGCGGTGGACGCCGCCGTGGGCCGGGCCAGCGATGAAACCCGGGACTGGTTAAGGGCCGATGCAGGGGAGGAGCGAAGTGAGGTCATGCGGCCATTGTAGGCAGTCTGCCCCGGCCGGGGCTGGCCGGTCCGCGCGCCAGTGCATGCCGCAGGGCTTTGCCGCTTTCCCGTAAATCCGCTGCGGCGGCCGCTGTCCGCGCCCGGCCGCCCGGTACGATCAGGTGTTGTCGGTGGTGGTGGCGCCCGGTGCATTGTTCTTGCACGACTCAATGCCGGCGTCGCGCGCGGCGGTGCTGGCGTACATCTGGCTGTTGCCAATGACCTGGCCGTTGCTGGCCTTGAGGGTGAAGTACGGCGAACCGTCCTTGCCGGTCAGGCGGTCGAAGCGGCCATCCTGGGAGGCATTTTTCTTGACCGACTCGATGCCGTTGAGCGCGCTGGCCTTGGCTTCATACATTTCGCTGCCGAGAATTTTCTGGCCGTTGCCCGCCAGCAGCGAGAAGAAAAACTTGTCGTTCTTGGATTTGTTGAGTTCAAATTTACCGGCCATGACGATGCTCCTTGGGTTGATGCGTCGGTCTTGCGCGACTGCGAAAGTGACACACCGGGTTGTAACCTGTTAGTCCACAGGAACGCAAGAAGTGGGTGAACGCAAAAACGGGGAAAAGCCACAAATCTGGCAGGCCTGTCGCGCGCCGGGTACACGGCTGCGCAGCTTCTAGCTCTGCACCAGCCGCTTGGCCTTGGCAATCGACATCAGCATGCCAATGGCCACCCCCAGCGTCACCATGGCCGTGCCGCCATAGCTGATGAAGGGCAGCGGAACGCCCACCACCGGCAAGATGCCGCTGACCATGCCCATGTTGACAAAGGCGTAGGTGAAGAAAATCATGGTCAGCGCGCCCGCCAGCAGACGCGAAAACAAGGTGGGGGCCTCCAGCGCGATCGCCAGGCCGCGAAAGATCAGGAAGATAAAGCCGGCGATCAGCAGCAGGTTGCCCATCAGGCCGAACTCCTCGGAATAAGCCGCAAAAATAAAGTCGGTGGTGCGCTCGGGAATGAATTCAAGGTGCGTTTGCGTGCCGGCCATGAAGCCCTTGCCAAACACGCCGCCCGAGCCAATCGCGATCATGCCCTGAATGATGTGAAAACCCTTGCCCAGCGGGTCGCGCGACGGATCCAGCAGGGTGCAGATGCGCTGCTGCTGGTAGTCGTGCAGAATCGGCCAGCGCATGCCGTCGGCGCACAGCTGTGGCTCGTACCAGACCACCAGAAAAACACCGATCAGGCCCAGCAGCACCGGCGGCACGATCAGCTTCCAGCTCAGGCCGGCAAAGAAAATCACCGCCACCCCCGCGGCCAGCACCAGCAGCGAGGTGCCGAGATCGGGCTGCTTCATGATCAGCCCGACCGGCATCGCCAGCAGCACCAGCGCGGCCAGAAAGTCGAGCGGCCGCAATTGCCCCTCGCGTTTTTGAAACCACCAGGCCAGCATCAGCGGCATGGCAATTTTCAGGATTTCACTGGGCTGAATCACCACGCCCACATTGAGCCAGCGCCGCGCGCCCTTTTTGGTGATGCCGAAAATCGCCACCGCGATCAGCAGTGCCACGCCAATGGTGTAGACCGGCACGGCAAAGGTCATCAGCCGTTGCGGCGGGATCTGCGCCACCACAAACATGATGCCCCCGGCAATCAGCATGTTGCGGCCGTGGTCGACGAAGCGGCTGCCATGGTCATAGCCCGACGAATACATGATCAGCAGCCCCGCGCAGGCCAGCAGAAACACCGCGAACGCCAGCAAGCCGTCAAAGCCCTGCAGCAGGGGCAGCGAGCGCTGAAAGAGAGAGGGTTTGTCGAAAACGGCGGCCATGCCGGGATTATCTGCGACTGCTCAAACCAGTCCAATGTCGTCCATCGAGTTGCCAGTGCCGCTGCGGCTATCCACAAGCCACCTCCTCGCGCAACAAGCCCAAAACGTCGCGCCAACTTTTGCCGCAGCAAAGGTGTGACTTTTCCTTCTTGTTACATCTCCTAATTGGATGATTTACTTTCTCACATTTGGATATACATTGTCACGAGCGACATCCCGAACTACCTTCGGGCCGCTTGTTCACCTCTTTAGGAGATTCCCATGACCTTGAAAACCCGGAAGCTGGGGCTTGCGTTTGCAAGTGCTACCCTGCTGACACTGGCCGCATGCGGCGGAGGCGGAAGCGACGCCACCGTATCGACGCCTGCGGCAGGCACCACCAGCGTGCCCGTTACGGTGGTTGATGACGCGATTGGGAACGCCACGGTATGCCTTGATACCAACCTCAACGGTGTGTGCGATAGCGGCGAGCCCTCGGGTAAAACAGACACCAAGGGGCAGGTTACCCTCCAGGTACCCACAGGGGATGTCGGCAAATACCCGATTCTCGCGATCATCGGCTCAGATGCCGTCGATGCCAGGTATGGCGCGGTCACGGTTCCATTCACCATGACGGCCCCGGCCGACAAAACTGCCGTGGTCAGCCCGCTCACCACCCTGGTGCAGACTCTGATCGCCAGTACCGGGGCCTCCAGCGCCCAGGCTGAAGCGTCCGTCAAAGCGCAAACCGGCCTCAATGTTTCGCTGTTTGAAGACTTCACCAAGAGCACCACCGCCGACAGCCAGACCGCTGGCACGGTGGCGCGCATGGTGGTGGTGACCACCCAACAACAATCCAGCACGCTCGGCAGCGCGGTCGGCAGCACCGCCATTGACGGTGCGAAGATCACCCAGGCCGATCTGAACAAGATCATTCAGAACAAACTTCTTGAAATCCTGCCGGCCCTGTTGACCGCCCTGGCCGATCCTGCGGTTCAGGCGGCCACCACCCCTGCAGCCAAGGAGGCGGCCCTGTTGGCCCTGGTCGATACTGGCCTGACGACCAACTCGGTAGCCACGCTGGTGGCCATCAACAACCAGACCTCCCCTTCCGCCACAGTGGTGGCCGCCGACACGCCGGCAGCTGGCGCGACCTTGAACAACCTCAAGTTTCAAGATGCGGCGAACTGGTTCTCGCGCGTGTTGTCTGGCTCGCTGGCGCAAAATACCCCCGACGCAACCGGCAAAGTCAGGTATGTCGAGCGCCGCAACAGCAGCGTTTCTTCCGTAGTTGCCAGTTGGGGGGCCGGAAGCAGTCCCAACCGTCAGTCTGACTTGCATTTCAACGGTTCAGCCTGGGTCAACTGTGCTCTGAACCACGAAAACACCAGCACGGTGCGTGATGCCCAGGGCAACAACGCCTACAACTATTGCGACAACGCCGAGACCGGCAAGAGCAATCGCGCCAAGTTCGACATTAGCGGCAAGACCATGGCGAATGTCCTCACCGACGTTCGCGTTGCGGGCTACACCAACCTGTCAATTGGCGACAACACGGCAGCCACCTTGACCTCGGCGCTGGCCAGCACGACGTTCCCGCTCGGCTCTTCGTTGTTCTACC
This sequence comes from Polaromonas sp., assembly GCF_031411155.1. Lineage (GTDB taxonomy): Bacteria > Pseudomonadota > Gammaproteobacteria > Burkholderiales > Burkholderiaceae_C > Polaromonas. The sequence continues at coordinate 3,665 of NZ_JANOAL010000059.1, forward strand.
AGTCCGTTACCCCTTTGACCGAAGCCATCAGCTACTACCCTGGCAGCGGCAACCTGGTAACGCAGTACAGCCCGGCCGTTTCTGCAGGCGGTATCGCCAGCACGCAGGCAGCCGGCGTGGGCTGCAACTCTGCCGAATTCACTGGCAACGCCGCCAACAGCAGCACACTGGAAAGCATGATCAGCGCCATGACGGGTACACCCTGCGTCTTTACAACGGGCAGCTTTGTGTACGGCGGCGTGACCTACACGAGCCCCGACCAACCCAGTGAGGCCTGGGGCAACAGCACCACGGGCATCGGCACGATTGGAACGGCGCCGATCGGCACGGGCACGGCACCCGGTTTTTACAGCGGCAACACCAAACTTCGCATGGCATTCAAGGGCACTGGCACCAACCCGGTCACTTACTACGCCTGCAAGGAGCGCTTCAACAACGGGTCTAACCGCAACTGCACGCCGATTGGAACGGGTTCCTACACCATCGCGACCTTGGGGGATGCGCGTGTGATGACGCTGAACAACCTGCCTGCGCAGGCATCACCATTGACGTATACACGGGTTTTCGTCGAACGTGGCGGGCGTATTTACTTTGGTTACCAGAATAAGCCGAACGCAAGCAACAGTGCGCGACTGAACCTGAAGGCTACCAACGCTTTGTTCGCCAGGCTGGGCCTGCCCGTCGTGGACGTGGCTACACCTTTGGCATTGACGAAAACCTCTTACGCGGGCGATTGGGAAGTGTTTGACAACGCTACACCTTTACAGTCAACCGTGGTCAGCCTTAAGGCCAATGGAACTGCCATCTGCACCGATACCGATGGCACGCTGACTCCTGCAGTCGTTACCAGCAAGGCTTGCACCGTGACCTTCTCAAGTCTGGTGAACGGCGACTTCTCAGTGTCGACGACGCCTCCGGGCAATTCAACAGTCACCGGCAACGCCAACTTCCTGACCGGCGCCATCAGCGGCAACTACACCGACAACAACGTGATTCCACCGGCAACAGGAACCTTCTCAGGCACCCGGCGCTAAAACCCTACCTCGCAGATACCAGTCTGTCCGGCTTATGCAAGCCCCGCCCCCGCGGGGCTTTTTTTCGCCCCTATGATTTCACCCATGCGCACCACCCACCTGCTCTACCTGCACGGATTTCGCTCTTCGCCCCAGTCGGTGAAGGCGCAAAAAATGGCCGCCGTGGTGCGCCAGCAGCACCCCGCCGTGCGCTGGTGGTGCCCGCAGTTGCCGCCTTCGCCGCGTCTGGCCCTGCAGCAAATCATGGAGGGCATCGCCGGCTGGCCGCGAGAGCCCGGGTTTGAAGGCCTGGCGGTGGTCGGCTCTTCGCTAGGCGGGTTTTATGCGACCGCCGTGGCCGAGCGCCATGGCTGCAAGGCGGTGCTGCTGAACCCGGCGGTGGATCCGGCGCGCGACCTGGCCCGCCACATCGGCGAGCAAACCGTCTGGCAAAACCCGGACGAGCACTTCTTTTTTGAACCGCGCTTTGTGGACGAACTGCGCGCCCAGCAAACCGGGCCGCTAAAGGCCCCGAACAACTACCTGGCGGTGATTGCCAAGGGCGATGAAGTGCTGGACTGGCGCGACATGGCGGCGCGCTACCAGGGCGCGCAGTTGCGCCTGCTTGAAGGCGGCGACCATGCGCTGAGCGACTTTGACCGGCATTTGCCCGCCATTCTGGATTTTTTGCGTCTGGCCTGACAGCCAGGCGGCAAGGCGGCAAGGGGGCGCAAGCCGGGCTGATTACACTAGCTGCAAGCGCCCTGCGCCACCAAAGGATTCGATTTTGTTTGTACTGTTTGAAGAAACCGGTAAATTTCTGGCCGGCCGGATTTTGTCGGAGAACGATGCGTCGTTGCAGGTCGAGCTCGACTCGGGCAAGCGCGTCAAGGTCAAGGCCGTCAACGCCTTGCTGAAGTTCGAAAAGCCGTCCCCGGCCGAGCTGGTGGCGGCCGGCCACCAGCTGAGCCAGGAGATCGAGCTGGACCTGGCCTGGGAATTCGCCAGCGACGACGAGTTTGGCTTTGCCGACCTGGCGCGCGACTATTTCAGCGCCGACGCGAGCAAAGCCGCCAGCCTGGAACAACAGGCCGCCGCGCTGTTCCGGCTGTTTGAAGCGCCGCACTACTTTCGCCGGGCCGGCAAGGGCCGCTTCAGGAAGGCGCCCGCCGACATCCTGCAACAGGCGCTGAACGCGATTGAAAAGAAAAAGCAGGTCGCCGCCCAGATCACGACCTGGGCCGACGAACTGGCCAGCGGCCAGTGCCCCGCGCCGGTGCGCGAGCAGCTTTACAAGATTCTCTTCAAGCCCGACAAAAACAGCGCCGAATACAAGGCCGTGGTCGAGGCCTCGCGCGCGACCCACACCGCGCCGCTGGAGCTGCTGCAAAAGGTGGGCGCCATCGCCTCGCCCTACCAGTTTCACTGGAAGCGCTTTCTGTTTGAAAACTTCCCCAAAGGCACGGGCTTTCCGGCCCTGCAGGCGCCGCCCATCAAGGACGAGCTGCCGCTGGCCGACGTGAAGGCGTTTTCCATCGACGACTCCAGCACCACCGAGATTGACGATGCGCTGTCGGTGCAGGGCCTGGGCAGCGGCACGGTCACTCTGGGCATTCATATTGCGGCGCCCGGCCTGGCGGTACTGCCCGGCAGCCCGATCGATGCGCTGGGCCGCGCGCGCCTGTCCACCGTCTACATGCCGGGCTACAAGCTGACCATGCTGCCCGACGACATCGTCAACACTTACACCCTGCTGGAAGGCCGCAACTGCCCGGCCCTGTCGCTTTACCTGACGCTGGAGGAGGCCACGCTGGAGATCCAGGGCAGTGTCACCCGGCTGGAGCAGGTGCCCATCGTCAGCAATTTGCGCCACGACCTGCTGGACAGCACCTTTACCGAGGCGTTTTTTGAGGCGGCCCAGACCGCGCCCGCGCTGGACGTGCGCTGGGGCGTGGAACTGAGCTTTTTGCACCGCCTGGCCAAACACCTGAAGGGCCAGCGCGAAATCGTGCGCGGCAAGCCCGAAACCTTTAACCGGCCCGACTACAACTTCAGGCTCGACAACCCCAGCGGCGCAGAGCCGCAGGGCGACGAGATCGTCAGCATCAACACCCGCCAGCGTGGCGCGCCGCTCGATCTGATCGTGGCCGAGGCCATGATCCTGGCCAACAGCACCTGGGGCGAGTGGCTGGCCGAACATGGCGTGCCCGGCATTTACCGCAGCCAGGCCAGCCTGGCGCCGGGCGTGAAGGTGCGCATGGGCACGCGGGCCTTGCCGCACGCCGGCCTGGGCGTGAAAAGCTACGCCTGGAGCACCTCGCCGCTGCGCCGCTACACTGACCTGGTCAACCAATGGCAAATCATTGCCTGCACCCGCCACGGCCGCACCGCCGCGCTGGCCGCGCCCTTCAAGCCCAAGGATGCCGAACTGTTTTCCATCATCTCGGGCTTTGATGCGGCTTACAGCGCCTACAACGGCTTTCAGGCCGGCATCGAGCGCTACTGGACGCTCAAGTACCTGCAGCAAAACGCCATCACCGAACTGACGGCCACCGCCTTCAAGGACAACCTGGTGCGTGCCGACGAGCTGCCGCTGGTGCTGCCGGCGATGGGCGCGCAGGGCCTGCCGCGCGGCGCCAGGGTGCGCGTCAAGCTGGGCGCGATTGACGAAATCACGCTGGATATTTCGGGCACCGTGAGCGAGCGGCTGGACGCGGCGCCGGATCAGTCGCCCGAGCCGCTGGACGAGGAGGACGGCGAATCCGAAATGGCGGCCGGGCCAATCTCGATTGCGGTCGATGTCGACGAGCCGGTCGCCGACGCGGCCAATGCACTGGCCGCTGCCGACTGAACAGGGAATTCACCCCCGAAACCGGCCCCGATTGGCCCGATAATCCCGTCCTGTGAAGTCTTTCAGCACACTGCAAATAGCCCTGGGCGCATCGATTGCCGTGCATGCGGTGCTGCTGACGGTGCGTTTTATCGATCCGGAGCGCTTTAACCGGGTGTTTCAGGACACGCCGCTGGAAGTGATCCTGGTCAACGCCAAGTCCAATGAGAAGCCGGATTTTGCCAAGGCCATTGCGCAGGCCTCGCTGGCCGGCGGCGGCGAGCTTGAAAAAGGCCGGGCCACCTCGCCGCTGCCGCCGTCCAGCCTGATGTCGCTGGGCGATGCCGACGAAGAGGCGCAGCGCAAGGTCGACTCGCTGCAGGCGCAGCAAACCCAGTTGCTGGCGCAGATCAAGAAAGCCCTGGCCGCCATGCCGCCGCCCGATCTGACGCAGCCGGCCAACGCCCCGGAACAGCTGCAGCGCGAGGAAAAGCGCCGGCAGCTGATCAAAATCCTGGCCGAGATTGAAAAACGCATCAACGAAGAAAATGCGCGGCCCAAGAAACGCTACATCAGCCCCGCCACCCGCGAAGAAGTCTATGCGGTGTACTACGACGAGTTGCGCCGCAAAATCGAGGACAAGGGCACGGTCAACTTCCCCGAGATGGCCGGCAAGAAACTGTATGGCGCGCTGACCATGATCGTGACGGTCAATTTTGATGGCCGGATTATTGACACCGAGGTGGTCGAAACCTCGGGCAACCTGACGCTGGACCGGCGGGCGCAAAGCATTGTGCGCGGCACCGGCCCGTTTGGCCGCTTCAGCGAGGCGATGCGGCGCAAGGCCGACCAGATCGTGGTGGTGTCGCGCTTCAAGTTCACGCGCGAAGACACGCTAGAGACCAAGCTGACCGAGCGCTAAGACCCCTCCACGCATCCTTCCAGGCATCAGCCCACTTTCATGGACCAGTATTACGTTCTCGGCAACCCGATTGCACACAGCAAATCACCCCAGATTCAGGCCCGCTTTGCCGAACTGACCGGCCAGCGCCTGCACTACGACAAGCTGCTGGTGCCGCTTGACGGGTTTGCGACCACGCTGGCCCAGTTGCTGCAGAACGGCGTGCGCGGCTGCAATGTGACGGTGCCCTTCAAGCTGCAGGCGTTTGACGCCGCCCACAGCAGCAGCGACCGGGCGCAACTGGCCCAGGCCGCCAACACCCTGAAGCTGGACGCCGGCACGCTGCATGCCGACAACACCGATGGCGTCGGGCTGGTCAACGACATCCAGAACAATGCCGGGGTGGCTCTGGCTGGGCGCGATGTGCTGCTGATAGGCGCGGGCGGAGCCGGCGCCGGCGTGCTGGGTCCCTTGCTGGCCGCCGGGCCGCGCCGGCTGGTGCTGGTCAACCGCACACTGGCCAAGGCCGAGGCCCTGGTGGCACGCCACCAGGCACACCCCTCGCTGCACGCCTTGCTATCAAAAACAGATCTGCTGGCACTTGATATACAAGGGCTGTCGGCCGATTTCGATGTCGTCATCAACGCCAGCGCGAGCAGCCTGGCGGGCGCGGCGGTGCCGGTGAGCGGCCGCGTGCTCAAGCCCGGCGCGCTGGCCTGCGACCTGATGTACGGCCCCGCCGCGGCCGGCTTCATGACCTGGGCGGCAGCGCATGGCGCCCAGCCGCGCGACGGCCTGGGCATGCTGGTGGAGCAGGCGGCCGAAGCCTTTGCGCTGTGGCGCGGCGTGCGGCCGCCGTCGCAACAGGTGCTGCAAGAGCTGCGAAAGCAGCTGGCGTGAAAGCCCTGCTGCGCCTGCTGGGCCTGCTGCTGCTGGCCGCGCTGGCGCTGCAGCTCTATTTTGTCGGCCGCATCGCATTGATGGCCGTGCTCAACCCCGAATCCACCGCGTTTCAGCGTTCCGAGATGTATCTGGTGGCCAGCAAGACCGGCTCGCTGCAATGGCGCCAGCAGTGGGTGCCCTATGCCGAAATGTCAGACCACCTGAAGCGCGCGGTGATCGCATCCGAGGACGCCAGCTTTATCGAGCATGAAGGCGTGGACCTGGAGGCGCTGGAAAAGGCCTGGGACAAAAATGCCAGGGCCGAGCAGCGCGCCGCACAGTCCGGCAACCGTCTGGCCCCGGGCAAGGCGACCAAGCCGGCCAAAATCATTGGCGGCTCCACCATCACGCAGCAACTGGCCAAAAACCTGTTTCTGTCGGGCGAGCGCACGCTGCTGCGCAAGGGCCAGGAGCTGCTGCTGACGCTGCTGCTGGAGGCCCTGCTCGACAAGCAGCGCATTCTGGAGATTTACCTCAACAGCGTCGAATGGGGCGAAGGCGTTTTTGGCGCCGAAGCCGCCGCACAGCACTACTACCGCAAGCCCGCCTCCAAATTGAGCGCCTACGAAGCCGCACGCCTGGCCGTGATGCTGCCGCGCCCCAAGTATTTTGAAACCCGGGCCGGTTCGGGCTATCTGGCCTCGCGCGCCAGCACCATCGTGGCGCGCATGGGCGCGGTGGAGCTGCCCTGATGCTGGCCAAATTGATGAGCCTGTTTCTGCTGGGCCTGATCCGGGTGCTGACCGGCGCCCAGGCGCGCTGGCAGGGCTGCCCGCCCAAGGCCGAACAGCGCATTTATTTTGCCAACCACCAGAGCCATGCCGACCTGGTGCTGATGTGGGCGGCGCTGCCCGAAGAGCTGCGCAGCATCACGCGACCGATTGCGGCCAAGGACTACTGGACCAAAACGCCGTTCAAGCAATGGATCACCCGGGCGGTGTTCAACGCCATCTATGTGGACCGCGTCAAAACCGGCGAGCAGGACCCGCTGGAGCCGCTGATCGAGGCGCTCGGCAACGGCGACTCCATCATCCTGTTTCCGGAAGGCACGCGCGGCAACCATGAGGAGCCGCAAAACTTCAAGTCGGGCCTGTACAACCTGGCGCAGAAGTTTCCCCATGTGGTGCTGGTGCCGGCCTGGATCAACAACGTCCAGCGTGTGATGCCCAAGGGCGAAGTGGTGCCGGTGCCGATTCTGTGCTCGGTGACCTTTGGCGCGCCGATCGCGCTCGGCCCCGCCGAAGAGCGCGGCGATTTTCTGGCCCGCGCGCGCCGGGCCGTGATGGATCTCAGGGAAACCTGACGCAGACCTGGCCTCCCGATGAATAGTTTTTTACGCAATCTTTCCCCCAGCGAGCAGGTCGGCCTGCTGTTCGTCATGGTGTTTGGCTTGCTGATCATCATCAGCCTGGTGGCCTTCATGATGTCGCTGAAGGACCGGCACGAGGACGACCTGCATACCCAGAAGCTCAAGGAGTTCAGGAGCCTGCTCAGCACCTCCTGGCTGATGTGCACGGTGTTCTGGGTCGGTTGGGCGCTCGGCGAAACCGTGGCGACGGTGCTGTTTGGCCTGGTGGCGTTTTTTGCGCTGCGCGAGTTCATCACGCTGTCGCCGACCCGCCAGGGCGACCACCGCAGCCTGGTGCTGGCGTTTTTCATCGTGCTGCCGGTGCAGTTCGCGCTGGTCATCACCCGGCATTTTGATCTATTCACGGTGTTCATCCCGGTCTATGTGTTCCTGGCGATTCCGGTGGTCAGCGCCCTGGCCAACGACCCGCA
>NZ_JANOAL010000060.1:0-1666 GCF_031411155.1 Polaromonas sp.
GGTCGCCGGCAGGGTCGGCCGGCTCGTCCTTCAGCTCGCCCTTCCTGCGCCCCGAAAACATGGTCCACCACACAATGAATACCAGCAGCAGCAGCGCCCCCAGGGCTTCGAGCAAGAGTAGGGTCATGAAATTTCCTTGGATGGCGTCAATTATCGCCATGGCGACGCTGCTGGCCTCGTGCGCCAGCCCGCCGCTGCCGCCAGCGGCGTCGTCACCTTCGCCGGGCGGCCTGGCCACGATCCCCGCCGGCCGTCCCGGCGATACCGGCCCGTTGCCGCCAACCCTGCAGCAGGGCAAAAGCCGCTGGGTGCCGGTGCGCTGGGCCGAGCTGCCGGGCTTTGAAGACGATGCGCTGCATGAGGCCTGGAACGCCTGGCTCAAGAGTTGCGAGCGGCCCGGCCCGACCTTTGCGCCGCTGTGCGCCGAGGTCAGGCGGCTCAGCATTGCCAGCGGGCAAGAGCAGCGCAGCTGGATGACGAGCCGGCTGCAGCCCTACCGCGTCGAAACCCTGCAGGGCGCGCCCGAAGGCCTGCTGACCAGCTATTACGAGCCGGTGCTCAAGGCCAGCCGCCAGCCCGCGCCGGGCTTCGAGGTGCCGCTGTACCGGGTGCCGGCCGGTCTGGGCGCGCGCCGGCCCTGGTTCTCGCGCCAGGACATCGACACCCTGCCCGAGGCGCGCGCGGCCCTCAAGGGGCGCGAGATTGCCTGGGTCGCCGACCCGATCGATGCGCTGGTGCTGCACATCCAGGGCTCGGGCCGGCTCAGCCTCAGCGAGCCCGACGGCTCGCAGCGCACCGTGCGCGTGGCCTTTGCCGGCTCCAACGAGCAGCCCTACCGCAGCGTCAACCAGTGGCTGCTGGAGCAGGGCGTGGCCAAGATCAACCCCTGGCCTGACGCCACCAAGGCCTGGGCGCGCGACAATCCGCAGCGCGTGCAGCAGCTGCTCTGGAGCAACCCGCGCTACATCTTTTTCAGGGAAGAAGCGCTCAGCGACTTCGACGCCGCCTTCGGCCCCAAGGGCGCGCAGGGCGTGGCGCTGACGCCGGGCCGCTCGATTGCGGTCGACCCCGGCAGCATTCCCTACGGCACCCCGGTCTGGCTGGCCTCCAGCGGCCGCGCCGCCCATCTGCAAAAGCTGGTGCTGGCGCAAGACACCGGCAGCGCGATAGTGGGCAGCGTGCGCGCCGACTATTTCGCCGGCACCGGCCCGCAAGCCGGCGAACTGGCCTCGCGCGTCAACCAGCCGCTGCGGCTGTGGGTGCTGTGGCCCAAGTGAGGGCAGTGGGCTTTGTGATGCTACAAAAACGATAGCTGTAGGCGACCGTCGTTATTGGGCTAGAGGCCGAAAATGCTGTTCAAAACGGTCTTCGAGGCAAAACTCCCCGGCCTGCGACGGGAAGCGGCTGACCGTCGAGTCCAGTACAGTCAACCGTCTCGGTACAAAGGCTACAGTGCATGTACCGAAGGCGCTCGCGCATCGGATCCAGCAGGCGGGTGGATTGCAGCGGAGGATTGCCGGGTTTTGGGGGCAATTCACAACTGAATGTTTACCCAGAATTTTCAACAAATAACAAGGCTGACAGCCCGTTTCAGGAGGATTTGATGCCCAGCTTATGGAGCGACGCCAAACATATGGAGCGGGTCTTGCTCTGGACATTACGTTAT
>NZ_JANOAL010000061.1:0-3879 GCF_031411155.1 Polaromonas sp.
GTGCTGGGCATCACGCCCGGCCCCGGCGGCGAGCATGGACTGATGGGCACCCACAACCGGCTGTTCACGCTGGCGTCGGCGGCGTTTCCGGCCGCCTACCTCGAAATAATTGCTATTCATTCAGGAGCACCCTGCGCCCGTCCCGAGGGGGCCAGACGCTGGTTTGATCTGGATGACCTGGAGCTGCAGCTGCTGCTGCGCAACAGCGGGCCGCAGCTGGTGCATTTTGTCGCCAGCACCACGCGGGCGGCGGCCGGGGTGCGCGCGCTGGCCCGGCTCGGGCTGGACCGCGGCGAGCTGCTGGCGGCCTCGCGCGCCACGGCGCGGGGTCCGCTGGCCTGGAAGATCACGGTGCGCGAAGACGGCCAGCGGCTGTTTTTTGGCGCGCTGCCCAGCCTGATTGAGTGGGCCGAAGTGCACCCCACGCATGGCATGGCGCCCTCGGGCGTTGCGCTGCAGTCGCTGCAGGCCAGCCACCCGCGCCCCGACGCCTTGCGCGCCGCCTACGAGGCGATTGGCCTGGCCGGCGTGGAGCTGGTGCAGGGCGCGCCCAACCTGATTGCCACGCTGCAAACGCCGCGCGGCCCGGTCCGGCTGGAATCGCACGGCGCCTGAAGGCGGGGCTGGCAAGGGCCTGGCACTAGGGTTTCCGAGCGGTAGATTGTTTCAAATTGAGGCAGTCGATTTAGCCGCTTATTACCCCAAAAACGGCCGGCAGGCATAGAGTGACAGCATGATTATTCAAGCTGTTCCAGGCTTTTCAAAGAGGCGCTCATGTCGAAAATCATCCACAGCATGATCCGTGTGCTGAACCTGGACCAATCCCTGAAGTTCTACGCCGACTGCTTTGGCCTGCAACCGGCGCACCGGCTGGATTTTCCGGGCTTTTCGCTGGTCTACCTGCGCAATGCCGAAAACGATGCCGAGATCGAGCTGACCTGGAACCGGGACCGCACCGAGCCCTACAGCCACGGCGACGGCTATGGCCATGTCGGCGTGTGCGTGCCCGACGCCGCCGCCGACCGGGCCCGGCTCATCGGCCTGGGTTACCGCCCGCTGGACATCAAGGAATTCAAGGCCGATGACGGCAGCCTGATTGCCCGCTACTTTTTTATCCAGGACCCCGATGGCTACAAGGTGGAGGTGCTTGAACGCCACGGCCATTACCAGTGAGAGCAGCAAGCGCGACAGTCGTTTAGTCAGCATAAAACAGGTCAACCACCCACAGGAGACAAGCATGAAAGTCATACCGATTACCGATCTCGGCAAGACCGCAGCCAGCGGCTGCGGCGAAGACAGCGGCGAGGTGCCCAAACTGGACCTGCCCTTGACCCGGCGCAGCCTGCTGCGCGGCAGCGGCCTGCTGCTGGGCACGCTGGCGGCGGGCGGGGTGCTGACCGCGCTGGCGCCGTCGCGCGCCTGGGCAGTAGAACTGAAGACCCTGAGCAGCGCCGAAGGCAGCACCTTGATGAAGATGGGCCGCGTGCTGTATCCGCACGCCAAACTGCCCGATGCGGTCTATGCACTGCTGGCCAAGGACCTGGATGCGGGCGCGGCCAAGGACCCGGCCAGTGCCACCTTGCTGCGCAGCGGCATTGCCGAGCTGAACCAGGCCGCAGGCGGCAATTTCGCCAGGGCCCCGGCCGCCAAACAACTGGCGGCGGTCAAGTCGCTGGAGGGCACGCCGTTTTTCGCGGCGGTGCGCGGCAAGTGCGTGACCTCGCTCTATGACAACGACATGGCCTATGCGGTGTTTGGCTACCCCGGCTCGTCCTGGGAAAAAGGCGGCTACATCACGCGTGGCTTTCAGGATCTGAAATGGCTGGCGGCACCGACCAAGGAAGCCAGCCCGCCGCCGTGGATGGGTTAAGCCCATTTTCTTGCCAAGCCCCCAACCCTTTTCCTCAATCAGGACAAACATCATGGCAAAAATTGACAGCAACGACGACAGCGTCGTCGTGATCATCGGCTCGGGCGCAGGCGGCGGCACGCTGGCCCACGAGCTTTGCGCCAAGGGCGTGAAATGCGTGGTACTCGAAGCCGGCGCCATGCAGTCGCAGGCCAGCTACCTCAACGACGAATGGAAGTCCTTCAGTCAGCTGGCCTGGCTCGACAACCGTACCACCTCGGGCACCTGGCGCGTGGCCAAGGACTTCCCGAATCTGCCCTCCTGGATCTGCAAAACCGTGGGCGGCACCACCACCCACTGGGCCGGCGCCTCGCTGCGCCTGCAGGACCACGAGTTCAGGGCCAAGACCCACTACGGCGAAATCAAGGGCGCCAATCTGGCCGACTGGCCGCTGACCTTGCAGGAGCTGGAGCCCTATTACGCCAAGGCCGAAAACAAGATGGGCGTGACGCGCACCAACGGCATTCCGGGTCTGCCGGGCAACAACAACTTCAAGGTGCTGTATGCGGGCGCCACCAAGCTCGGCTACAAGGAGGTGCACACCGGCAACATGGCCATCAACAGCGAGCCGCGCGATGACCGGGGCCGCTGCATGCAGCTGGGGTTTTGCTTTCAGGGCTGCAAGTCGGGCGCCAAATGGTCCACGCTGTATGTCGAGATTCCCAAGGCCGAGGCCACCGGCAACCTCGATCTGCGGCCGCAGTCGCATGTCACCCGCATCGAGCACAACGCCAGCGGCAAGGCCAGCGCCGTCGTCTACTTTGACAAGGACGGCAAGGAGCAGCGCCAGAAAGCGCGGGTGGTCTGCGTCGCCGGCAACTCGATTGAAACGCCGCGCCTGCTGCTGCTGTCCAGCTCGCCGCAGTTCCCCAACGGCCTGGCCAATTCGTCGGGCCAGGTCGGACGCAATTACATGCGCCACCTGACCGGCACGGTGTACGCGGCCTACAAGCAGCCGGTGCACATGTACCGCGGCACCACCATGGCCGGCATCATTCGCGATGAATCGGGCCACGACACCAAGCGCGGTTTTGCCGGCGGCTACGAGATGGAAACCTTGTCGCTGGGCGTGCCTTTTCTGGCCGCTTTTTTAAACCCCGGCGGCTGGGGCGCCGACTTTGCCTGGTGGATGGACCACTACACGAACCTGGCCGGCATGTGGATCGTGGGCGAGGACATGCCGCGCGAAAGCAACCGCGTGACGCTGAACACCGCCGTCAAGGACCAGTGGGGCAACCCGGTGCCCAATGTGCATTTTGATGACCACGAGAACGACATCGCGATGCGCAACCACGCCTTCACCCAGGGCGAGCGGGTCTACCAGGCTGCCGGCGCTGTTCGGACCTTTCGCACGCCGCCCTACCCGTCGACCCACAACCTGGGCACCTGCCGCATGAGCGCCAATGCCAAGGACGGCGTCTGCAACAAATGGGGCCAGACGCATGACATCAGCAACCTGTTCATCTCCGACGGCAGCCAGTTCACCACCGGCGGCGCCGAAAACCCGACGCTGACGATTGTCTCGCTGGCCATCCGCCAGGCCGACTACATCAGCCGGCAGATGACAGAAAAAGCCATTTGATGCATGCTGGCGGGCCCGCTGCCCGGCGGCCCGCCCTTCAAGGAGCCCCTCATGTGTTCTGTCTATGTCAACGCCGACCCGATCCAGTACGAGGCCCGCACCCGCTCGCTGCGCATCAACAACGTGCTGACCACGATACGGCTGGAAAACCTGTTCTGGGACGTGCTGGCCGAAATTGCCGGACGGGAAAACAAGACCACCAACCAGATGATTGCCACGCTGCACGAAGAGCTGGCGGCGCTGCGCGAAGACAGCCCCAACTTCACGTCCTTCCTGCGGGTGTGCTGCCTGCGTTACCTGTCGCTGCCGCGGCTGGACGAAGTGGCGCAAAACCACGCGGCGCTGCGGACCGCCGTGGTGCCCGCCGCGCCGGGGCCGCTGCACCACT
>NZ_JANOAL010000062.1:0-4473 GCF_031411155.1 Polaromonas sp.
GCGCCTCATAGCGCTGCATCAGCGGCGTCACCGAGATGCCGTGCGCGATGACCGAGGCGATGACCACGGCCAGCGTGATGGACAGCAGGCGCTGGGCCAGCGCGGGCTCTATCTCGTGGCTGATGGCGTAGAGCAGGTAGTACAGCGAGCCGATGCCGCGAATGCCGAACCAGCCGATCAGGCGGCGCTGCGCGCCCTTCACCGGCGTGCCGAGCAGGCCGATGTAGACCGCCAGCGGCCGGATCAGCAGAAACAGCAGCGGAATGAACCACAGCACTTCGCCGCGAAACCTGACGCTGGCGGCCAGCACGCCGACCACCAGCACCATGGCGACCTCGACAAAGCTCTCGAGCTGGCTGTTAAAGCGTTGCACCGCCCGCATCATGTGGGCCGGTGCTTCGGGCCCCGAGGCTTTTTGCTCGGCGGGGCTCAGGTCGGGCCGGGTGTCTGCGGCTGGAACCGCTTCAGGTTCGTCGATGCGGCGCAGCGCCAGCCCGGCGGCAAACACCGCCAGAAAGCCGTAGGTCTGGCTCAGCAACGCCAGGCCATAGGTCAGCGCAATCAGGCCCAGCGCGATGAACTCGTCGGTGCCCAGCGCCTCGCGGTGGCGCATGCGCAGCACCAGAATCGTGCGGCCCACCAGCGTGCCCAGCAGCCAGCCCAGGCCCAGGCCGCCGGCCACGGCCCACAGCACGTCCACCACCCACCAGCGCCAGCCGGCGTCGCCGAGTTCATGCAAACCGAGCAGGCCCAGCCCGAGCATGACAAAGGGAAAGGCGGTGCCGTCGTTCAGCCCGCCTTCGCCGGTCAGGCCAAAGCGCAGGCGGTCGCGGTCGCCGGCGTTGGCCACCTGCACGTCGGAGGCCAGCACCGGGTCGGTCGGCGCCAGAATCGCGCCCAGCAGCACCGACGCCCCGAGTGACAAACCCATGCCCCATACGCCCAGTGCCGTGATGGCCGCCACCGTCAGCAGCATGGACAGCGTGGCCAGTTGCAGCGGTATGCGCCAGCGCGCGTTGCGCAGCGGCAGCTCCAGCTTCATGCCGGCGGTGAACAGCGAGATCAGCACGGCGACTTCGGTCAGCCGCTCCAGCAGCGCCACGTCTTTCAAGGCGTTGAGCTTGAGCAGGCCCAGTCCCAGCGGGCCGATGGCCACGCCCACGCCGAGGTAGAGCATGGCGGCGCTCAGCGGCAGCCGGGCGATGAAGGAGCCGCCCAGGGTCACCGCAATCAGCAGCGCGCCGACGATGATGCAGCCCAGCGTGAAGTCGGCCGGCTCGCTCATGGCGGCAGCGGTCTGCGCGGAACGCGGTGCTGCGCAGGGTCGCAGCGCGCGAAACGGCGTCCGGAGTACAAATTATTGATGAAATTGGCCTCCAGCCCAGGTATAACGCGCATGAACAGCTATCAAAAAAGTAGCAATTTGCCGCATCAAAATCGTTCGCCTAGCCGCCTTTGTTGCCGCGAATGATGGCGTCGGACACGTCCGTGGGGGCGTGCGCGTAGTGCCTGAACTCCATGGTGTAGGTGGCCCGGCCCTGCGTCAGCGAGCGCAGCGTCGTCGAGTAGCCGAACATCTCGCTCAGCGGCACCTCGGCGCGCACCAGCTTGCCGCCGCCGCCGGCGATGTCTTCCATGCCCTGCACCATGCCGCGCCGCCCCGACAGATCGCCCATCACATGGCCCATGAAGTCTTCCGGCACCTCGACCTCCACCGCCATCATGGGTTCGAGCAGCACCGGTCTGGCGCGTCGCATCGCCTCCCGAAAGGCAATGGCGCCGGCCATGCGAAAGGCGTTTTCGTTCGAATCGACGTCGTGCGACGAGCCGAACACCAGCGTGGCCTTGACGTCGACCACCGGGTAGCTCGCCAGCACGCCCGCCGTCAGGGCGTCCTGAATGCCCTTGTCGACCGCCGGAATGTATTCGCGCGGCACCGTGCCGCTCTTGATGGCATCGACGAACTCGTAGCCCTTGCCCGGCGGCTGCGGCTCCAGGTTCAGCACCGCATGGCCGTACTGGCCGCGCCCGCCCGACTGCTTGATGAACTTGCCTTCCACGTCGGTGACGGCCTGGCGTATCGTCTCGCGGTAGGCGACCTGGGGCTTGCCGACGCTGGCCTCGACCCCGAACTCGCGCTTCATGCGCTCGACCAGAATCTCCAGGTGCAGCTCGCCCATGCCCGAGATGATGGTCTGGCCCGATTCCTCGTCGGTCTGCACCCGGAACGACGGGTCTTCCTGTGCCAGCCGGTGCAGGGCGACGCCCATTTTTTCCTGGTCGGCCTGGGTCTTGGGCTCCACCGCCTGCGAGATCACCGGCTCCGGAAAGACCATGCGCTCCAGCACGATCACCTGGTCCGGGTCGCACAGCGTGTCGCCGGTCGTCACGTCCTTCAGGCCGACCGCCGCCGCGATGTCGCCGGCATGCACTTCCTTGATCTCCTGCCGCACATTGGCGTGCATCTGCAGCAGCCGGCCCAGCCGCTCCTTGCGCGTCTTGCCCGGGATGTAGACCGTGTCGCCGGTCTTGACCACGCCCGAATAGACGCGAAAGAAGATCAGCTGCCCGACAAACGGGTCCGTCATGACCTTGAACGCCAGCGCGGAAAACGGTTCCTCATCGCCGGGATGGCGCTCGGCGTCCTGGTCGTCCTCGGTGTGGCCGAGGATGGCCGGCACGTCGACCGGCGAGGGCAGGTAGTCGACGATGGCGTCGAGCAGCGCCTGCACGCCCTTGTTCTTGAAGGCGCTGCCGCACAGCATCGGCACGATCTGGTTGGCCACGGTGCGCTGGCGCAGGCCCTGCATGATCTCGGCCTCGCTCAGTGCCTCGCCGGCGAGGTATTTTTCGAGCAGCGGCTCGCTGGCTTCGGCGGCGGCCTCAATCATCTTGTCGCGCCAAAGGGTGGCCGTGGCCAGCAGGTCGGCCGGAATCTCCTGGTATTCAAAATGCAGGCCCTGACTGGTGTCGTCCCAGACGATGGCCTTCATCTTCACCAGATCGACCACGCCGTGAAAGTGGTCCTCGGCGCCAACCGGAATCTGCAGCGGCACCGCCACGCCCTTCATGCGCTCACCGATCTGGCGCTGTACGCGGAAAAAGTCGGCGCCGACGCGGTCCATCTTGTTGACGAAGGCGATGCGCGGCACCTTGTACTTGTTCGCCTGGCGCCACACGGTTTCCGACTGCGGCTGCACGCCACCGACGGCGTCGTAGACCATCACCGCGCCGTCGATGACGCGCATCGAGCGCTCGACCTCGATCGTGAAGTCGACATGGCCTGGCGTGTCGATGATGTTGATGCGGTGTTCCGGGTAGGTGCCGGCCATGCCTTTCCAGAAGGTGGTGGTCGCGGCGGACGTGATGGTGATGCCGCGCTCCTGCTCCTGCGCCATCCAGTCCATGGTGGCGGTGCCGTCGTGCACCTCGCCGAGCTTGTGGTTGACCCCGGTGTAAAAAAGGATGCGCTCGGTCGTGGTGGTCTTGCCCGCGTCGATATGGGCACTGATGCCGATGTTGCGGTAGCGTTCGATGGGTGTCTTGCGCGTCATGAAAGCCTCCTTGCGCACCGGCCCGAGCGGCGATGGCTGCCCGCTCAGGGTATGCCAGCGAGGCGATAAAAACAAGCAGACAAGCGCGCATTCACGCCGCGAACGCTGCCCATGCAGCGTTCAGCGTGTGCCGGCCGGTCTATGCCGTTTCGGCCAGCGCATCACCGAGCGCGTTGACGAGCCGGTCAATCTCGGCCTTTTCGCTGATGAAGGGCGGCGCCAGCTGGATGGTGTCGCCGCCGAAGCGCACGTAAAAGCCTTTCTTCCAGCAGTTCATCGCAATCTCGTAGGGCCGGCGCGCCGGCTCGCCCGGCAGCGCGGCAATCGTGAAACCGGCCGCCAGGCCATAGTTGCGGATGTCGGCCACATGCTTGCTGCCCTTGAGGCTGTGCACCGCGTTCTCGAAGTGCGGCGCCAGCGCCTTGACGCGGCCGGGCATGTCTTCCTGCTGCAGCACGTCGAGCGCGGCCACGGCGGCGGCGCAGGGCACCGGGTGCGCCGAGTAGGTGTAGCCGTGCGGAAATTCGATCATGTAGTCCGGGCCGCCGGCGTCCATGAAGGTGTCGTAGATGTCTTTTTTGGCGACCACCGCGCCCAGCGGCTGCGCGCCGTTGGTCACCTGCTTGGCGATGTTCATGATGTCGGGCACCACGCCAAAGGCCTCGGCCCCGGTCCAGGCGCCGCAGCGGCCAAAGCCGGTGATGACCTCGTCAAAAATCAGCAAAATATGGTTCGCCGTGCAGATCTCGCGCAGCCGCTGCAAATAGCCTTGCGGTGGAATCACCACGCCGGCCGAGCCCGAGAACGGTTCGACGATGACGGCGGCGATGGTCGAGGCATCGTGCAGCGCAATGATGTCGAGCAGGCGGTCGGCCAGTTCGGCGCCGGTCGGTGGCATGCCGCGGTGAAACGAGCCGGC
>NZ_JANOAL010000063.1:0-11043 GCF_031411155.1 Polaromonas sp.
CTGGGCGCGCTGATGCTGGCCGCGTCGGTAGCCAGCTGGGCGCAAGGCACCGCACCCGATGCCAGCGACGGCGCGGTGGCCGGCAAGTCGCTGGCACCGGTCATCGTCAAAGGCACGCGCGACCGCGACAGCCAGAGCTACCAGAGCGGCATCACCCGCGTCGGCAAGGTGCCGGTACTGGCCAAGGACATTCCGCAGTCGCTGACCGTGGTGAACGACAAGCTGATTCACGACCAGGGCAAGGACAGCTTCAAAAGCGCGCTCGAAAACGTCATCGGCATCACCTTCGAGGCCGGCGAGGGCGGCCGCGTCGGCGACAACATCCGTCTGCGCGGCTTCAGCGCGGCCGGCGATATTTACCTGGACGGCATGCGCGACATTGCGCAGTACAACCGCGATGTCTTCAACAGCGACCGGGTCGAGGTGCTGCGCGGATCGGCCTCCATGCTGTTTGGCCGGGGCTCGACCGGCGGCATCGTGAACCAGGTCAGCAAACAGGCGCGCCTGATCACCGAACACGAGCTCAACGCCACCATTGGCAGCCAGGGCTACCAGCGTTATCAGGGCGACTTCAACTTCAAGCTTGATGACGATGCGGCCCTGCGCATCAACGCCATGACCACCGACGGCGACGGGCGCGGCGACAACGCCGGCGCCTCCACCCATAGACGCGGCCTGGCGCTGGACTACCGCCTTGGCATAGGCACGGCCAACGAGTTTGAAGTCAGCTACTACCACCTGCATTACAAGGACAAGCCGGACTGGGGTTTTGCCTGGCTCAATGGCCGCCCCGCGCCCTCGCCCACCCACAGGTACTGGTACGGCCTGGACAGCGACTTCCAGAACGACAAGGCCGATGTGTTGACGCTGTCGCACACCCACCGCTGGGCCGACGGCAGCAGCCTGAAAACCTCGCTGCGCGACGGCTACTATGCGCGTGCCATGTGGGCCACGCAGTCGAGTTTTGCAGCCGGAACCAGGCTGGCCAACCTCACGGGCAACACCCTCGTCAACCGGCGCAGCAACGCCAAGGCGGGCCAGGAGCACCACACCTTTGTGCAAACCGACTACCTCACCACCACCCAGTGGTTTGGCCGCAAAAACAGCCTGCTGCTGGGCGCCGAGTACGCGCTGGAAAACGCCAGCCGCTCCACCTACCCGCTGCTGGTGGCGGCCAAACCCGCCACCACCGTCGGCAATCCCGGCAGCAGCGGCATCAGCGGCGACCTGACGCAGCAGGTGGCGACCGACTTCAGGGCCACCACGCTGGGCCTGTATCTGCAGGACACGATTGACCTGACACCGTACTGGAAGCTGGTGGGCGGCCTGCGCCTGGACAGCTTCAGGGGCGACTACCAGCGCAGCGGCAACGCGGCGCCCAACAACACGCCGCTGTCGCGCTCCGACAGCCTGCTGAGCAAGCGGCTGGGCCTGATGTACCAGCCGACCGATGAAGTCAGCTACTACGCCTCGTACGGCACCTCGTTCAACACCTCGGGTGACCTGTACCAGTTTGACCCGAGCAGCGCCAACTCCGCCCCCGAAAGCAGCCGCAACCTGGAGATCGGCGCCAAGTGGGAGCTGTATGACGGCGACCTGTCCCTGCGCACCGCGCTGGCCCGCACCGAGAAATACAACGAGCGCAACACCGACATCGACACCGCCAACAATGCCTACCTGCTGTCGGGCCGGCGGCATACCGACGCGCTGGAGTTTGAGGTGGCCGGGCGCATTAGCGCGCAATGGGATGTGTTTGCCGGCATCGGCTTCATGCGCGCGCGCATTGACCAGTCCGGCTCCAACGCCGCGGGCCAGGCCGAAGTCGGCCAAAACCCGGGCCTGAGCCCGAGCCGCCAGGCCACGCTGTTCAGCACCTACCGCCTCGGCGACAAATGGCGCATTGGCGGCGGCTTCACCGCCGTGAGCCAGAACAAACCCGCCAACAGCGTGACCACGTTGAACCGCGCGCCGGGCTACGTCAAGGCCGATGCGCTGCTGGAATACAAGATCAACGAAGGCAACACGCTCAAGCTCAACATCGACAACCTGTTTGACAAGGTCTACTACAACACGCTGTACCGCGGCTTTGCGGCGCCGGGCGACGCGCGCAGCGTGCGCGTGACGCTGAGCAGCAAGTTTTAGACTTCGGAGACCACCATCATGCTGCTTCGCATTGACCAGGCCCTTGCGCCCGACGAACTCGCCGAGGTGCGCCAGCTGATTCTGGCGGCCGACTGGGCCGACGGGCGCATCACCGCCGGCAGCCAGTCGGGCGCCGTCAAAAACAACCGGCAGCTGCCCGAAGACTTGCCCGCCGCCCGGCAGGCGCGCCACATCGTCTCAAGGGCGCTGGCGCGCAACCCGCTGTTTGTGACCGGCGCCCTGCCCAAAACGGTGTACCCGCCGCTGTTTAACCGCTACGGCGGCCGCAGCAACCACTTTGGCGACCATATCGACAACGCGGTGCGCACCCACGCCGCCACGGCGCGCCATGTGCGCACCGACATTTCGTGCACGCTGTTCCTGAGCGACCCGGCCAGCTACGACGGCGGCGAGCTGGTGCTGCAGCACAGCTATGGCGAGCAGCGCATCAAGCTGGCGGCCGGCGACCTGGTGCTGTACCCCGGCAGCTCGGTGCACCGGGTGGCGCCGGTCACGCGCGGCGAGCGCCTGGCCTCATTTTTCTGGATCGAAAGCATGGTGCGCCAGGACGACCAGCGCCGCCTGCTGTATGAGATGGACATGGCGATCACCGCGCTGCGCCAGCAGGACCTGGCGCGCCGTACCACTGACGCGGGCGAAAGCGCGGAGGTGGTGCGGCTGACCGGCTGCTACCACAACCTGCTGCGGATGTGGGCCGATGTCTAAGCTTCAAGGTATTCCCCCAGGGTCTGTCAGGGCATCATTGCAAATGAGATACATTCGCATTTATAATGGAGGTACTGGTTAAATTGGTAACCAGTCAACCCAACAGCCAAGCTCATCCATGATCGTTTGCGTCTGCCGCCGAATCTCTGACCGTGAAATTGCCCGCCATGCCCGAGCCGGCATGGGCTTTGACGAGATTCAGTTCGAACTCGGCGTGGCCACCCAGTGTGGCCGCTGCGAGGGCTGCGTCCGTGACGTGGTGGCCCAGTGCAGCGCCAGCTGCCCGACGGCCAACATCCAGCTAGCCAACCACCCTCTGGAAAGCAGCGCATGGAAACCACCCCAATCCTCTTCGCCAACGTCTTCAGCACGCTGATTGCCACCCTGCCGGTCAGTCTGGTTCTGGTGGCCGGCTGCGCATGGTGGGTCTTTCGCCGCTAAGCTGTTCTGTTCAGGGGTTTGAACCTGTGGCACGCTTGGCTCCATGCGCCCTGACATTGCCCGCCCCTTGCCGACTTTGCTGATGAACGCCACCACCCTCCGTAGTCCACTGCCCGCGCCGGCACCCCGGCCGCACCTGCCGCTGGGACGCAACACGCTGATCGCCCTGGCGGTGGTGGCGCTGCACGTCGGCCTGATCTGGGCCCTGCAAATGGGCCTCTTGATGCGCACCGCGGAACTGCTGGTGCCCGCCGAAATTCTGGTGCAGTTTGTCGACCCGCCCGCGCCCAAAATGGAGCCGGCACCGAGCCCGGCACCAGCACCCACCCGGGCGCCGGCAGCGGCCCCAGCCGTGCAGAAAAAAGCGGCAAGCAAAGCGCCGGCACAAGTGCAGCCACAACCGCTGGCTATTGTCGACCCCACGCCCTCGCCCAACGCGCTGGCCGGCGTGATCGCGCCGCCGGTGGACGCAGCGCCCGCCCCGGGGGCAACGGCTGCGGCCGCTGCCCCCGGGGCCGCCGCCGGTTCAGGAGGCCCTGATGGGCTGCAACTGCCTTCGAGCGATGCCGCCTACCTGCAAAACCCAAGACCGCCTTACCCGGCCATCAGCAAGCGCCTGGGCGAGCAGGGCAAGGTCGTGGTGCGGGTGCTGATTGGCATCGACGGCACTGCGCAGAAGGTCGAGATTCGCCAATCCAGCGGCTTCGAGCGGCTGGACCAGGCGGCGTTGAGCACCGTGCAGCGCTGGCGCTACGTGCCCGGCAAGCGCGGCGGCGTGCCCGAGGCCATGTGGTTCAACGTGCCCGTCAACTTTGTGCTTGATTAAAGATTCTTGAAACCTGTGGAGTATTGAATTCATGAATTCCCAATTCGGCCTTGCCAACGTCTGGAGCCAGGGCGACATCGTCACCAAGTCGGTGGCGCTGCTGCTGCTGCTCATGTCGCTCGCCTCGTGGATGGTCATCATCATCAAGACGCTGGACCTGATCAGGTACCGGAAGATTGCCAAGGCAGCGGAAGACTTCTGGCACAGCGAAGACTTTGCGGCGGCCCTGAGCAAGCTGGGCGCCGACCCGTCCAACCCGTTCCGCCAGCTGGCGCTGGAAGGCCGCGAGGCCACCCTGCACCACCGCAACACCAAGGTGCACCTGCACGATACGCTGGACATGAGCGACTGGGTCACGCGCACGCTGCGCAACGCCATTGACGAATTCACCGGCCGGCTGCAATCGGGGCTGGCGATTCTGGCTTCGGTGGGCTCCACCGCGCCGTTTGTCGGCCTGTTTGGCACGGTCTGGGGCATTTACCATGCGCTGCTGTCGATAGGCGCGGCCGGCCAGGCCACCATCGACAAGGTGGCCGGGCCGATTGGCGAGTCGCTGATCATGACGGCGCTGGGCCTGGCGGTGGCGATTCCCGCCGTGCTCGGCTACAACGCGCTGGTGCGCGGCAACAAGGGCATTTCACAAAAGCTCAGCCGCTTCGCGCATGACCTGCACGCCTATTTTGTGACCGGCGCCCGCGTCAGCGCCGGTGGCCAGGCCAATGTGGTGCCGATGAAAAAAGCCTGACCACGGCAACACCCACCGGAGCACGACATGGCCTTTGGAACCCAGGACGACACCGACGAGGTGATGAACGAGATCAACATGACGCCCATGGTGGACATCATGCTGGTGCTGTTGATCATCTTCATCATCACGGTGCCGGTGATGAAGCACTCGGTCAACATTGAACTGCCGCGCGCCAGCAGCGAGGCGCAAAACATCAAGCCGCAAACGCTGCGCCTGAGCGTCGATGCCGAGGGAAGCTATTTCCTGAACGACGCGAAAGTGGCCGACGCGGACCTGGCAAGCCAGCTGAAGGCCGCCGCGGTGCAAAACCCGCAGCCCGACTTGCACATTCGCGGCGACAAGGCGGTGCGCTACGAACGCGTGGCGCAGGCCATGGCGGCGGCGCAGCAGGCCGGCCTGCGCAAGATCGGCTTCATCACCGAACCCAACAACTAGAGCGCCGACCATGGACCCAAGCTCCAAGCCATCCGACCCGTCGGGCGAGCGCGCCGGCCCGGATTCAGCACCAGCCGCTGGCGCCCAGGCCGCCAGCCTGAGCAGCGCCGAGATTCTGCGCGGCCACAAAGCCGTGGAAATCAGGCACAACGGCCTGACCTACCGGCTGCAGGCCACGCGCCTGGGCAAACTGATTCTGACGAAGTAAACGCGGCAAGGCAGCAAGTCCGCCAGCGCCTTCTGCCCGAACGAAAAAAAGCCGACCCCGAGGTCGGCTTTTTGTTGGCAGCTGCGGTGCAGCAACCGGCTTACAAGCCGATCGCGGCGATGCCGGCACGCGCCACCTGAGCATCTTCGGTGGACTTGACGCCGCTGACGCCGACCGCGCCAATGCATTGGCCGTCTTTCACGATGGGCAGGCCGCCTTCCAGCATGCCGTGAATCGTGGGCACCGACAAAAACGAGGTGCGGCCGCCGTTGATGATGTCTTCATAGACCTTGCTCTCGCGCCGGCCCAGCGCGGCGGTGTTGGCCTTGGCCGGCGCAATGTGGGCGGAAATGGCGGCGGCGCCATCAAGGCGCTGCAGGTGCAGCAAATGGCCGCCGTCGTCGACGATGGCAATGGTCACGGCCCAGTTGTTTTTCAGCGCCTCGGCCTCGGCGGCGGCGGCAATGGTTTTCACGTCAGCGAGTTCAAGCACGGCTTTTGTTTTCATGGCGGTCAGGGTTTCTGGAGTTTGGGGGGGCAAAGGTAGAGAGCATACGCAAATTTCAGGCCCGTCAGCGCGCCGATTGCCCCTAATTTGACTTGTAGAACCCTTACAAATAGTAAGCGGCGCCTTCGCCTCCTTGAAATGGCATGGATGCACCCTAAAATGGTCTTGCCCGCATTTGCAGGCGCTTCGGAGATGATTCTCATGACTGACAACGTTCAAACCCTTGACTACGGCCAGGCCGGTGCGCTGGCGCAGCGCAACAAGGTGCTGCGCAACACCTACTGGCTGCTGGCCCTGAGCCTGCTGCCGACGGTGCTGGGGGCCTGGGTCGGTGTGGCCACCGGCATCACCGCCGCGCTGACCGGCGGGCTGGGCCTGGTGGTGTTTCTTGGCGGTGCCTTCGGCTTCATGTTCGCCATCGAAAAAACCAAGAACTCGGCCGCCGGCGTGCCGGTGTTGCTGGGCTTTACCTTCTTCATGGGCCTGATGCTGTCGCGCATGATCGGCATGATCCTGGGCTTTAGCAACGGCACCCAGCTGATCATGACCGCCATGGGCGGCACGGCGGGCGTGTTCCTGGTCATGGCCACACTGGCCAGCGTGATCAAGCGCGACATCTCGGGCATGGGCAAATGGCTGTTCGTCGGCGCCGTGGTCGTCATGATTGGCGGCATCATCAACGTCTTTGTCGGCTCCAGCGCCGGCATGATGGCGATGTCGGTGGCCGTGATCGCAATTTTCAGCGCCTACATGCTGTATGACCTGAAGCAGATCCTGGACGGCGGCGAGACCAACTACATCAGCGCCACGCTGGCCCTGTACCTGGATCTGTTCAACGTGTTCCAGGCGCTGCTGGCCCTGTTGGGCATTTTTGGCGGCGAACGCGATTAAGCCTTGCCTCAGCTAAAAAAAGGGCCTTTGGGCCCTTTTTTCATGTCCGTTCAAAGACCGCAATGCTTTCAACGTGCGCGGTGTGCGGAAACATGTTGACCACGCCCGCCGCCGAGCAGCGGTAGGCGCCGCTTTCCACCAGCACGCCGGCATCGCGCGCCAGCGTGGCCGGGTTGCAGCTGACATAGACAATGCGCTGCGGCGGCGTCCAGTCGCCCAGCACCAGGCTTTGCTGATGCGCACCATCGTCGCAGGGCACGCCGGTCACCCTTTGCCGGTGCAGCGCGGCCAGCGACTTGAACAGCTCAAACGCGCCCTCGCGCGGTGGATCGACCAGCCATTTTTCAGCGGCGCCGTCTTTGGTCAGCAGCGCCGGGGTCATTTCAAACAGGTTTCTTGCTATAAATTTGGTAGCTGCAAGCGCACGTCTTGCGGGGGTCGCCGCCTTGTTTCGTTCGTAATTCTGGCGTGAACGGGCGACCAGCGCCTCGCTGCCCTCAATGCCCAGCACCTGGTGCGCGCGCGTGGCCAGCGGCAAGGTGAAATTGCCCAGGCCGCAGAACCAGTCAATCACCCGCTCCTGCGGCTGCACATCGAGCAGGCGCAGCGCGCGCGACACCAGCACCTGGTTGATCTGCGGGTTGACCTGGGTGAAGTCGGTCGGCTTGAAGGGCATCAGCACATCAAACTCGGGCAGTCCGTAGCTCAGCTCCGCCGCCGCGTCGTCAAGCAGCTTGACGGTCTCTAGCCCGCCCGGTTGCAGCCACCATTGCAGGCCGGGGTTGACCGCCGCAAAGGCGCGCAGGCGGACCAGGTCGGCGTCGCTGAGCGGCTCCATGTGGCGCAGCACCAGGGCGGTCACATCGTCGCCGCAGGCCAGCTCGATCTGCGGAATGGTTTCTTTGGCGTCCATGCCGGCAATCAGCGCGCGCAGCGGCAGCAGCATGCGGCTGACATGCGGCGGCAGCACCAGGCAGACGCTCATGTCGGCCACGTAGGCGCTTTTGCGCTCGTGAAAACCTACCAGCACCGCGCCCTTCTTGCGCACATAGCGCACCGACAGACGGGCCCGGTAGCGGTAGCCCCAGGCCGGGCCTTCGATCGGCCGCATCAGGTTGTCGGCCTTGAGCTTGCCGATGTGCTGCAGGTTGTCTTCGAGCACGCGCTGCTTGACGGCGACCTGCGCGGCCACATGCAGATGCTGCATCTTGCAGCCACCGCAGGCGCCGGTGTGCATGCCAAAGTGCGGGCAGGCCGGCAGCACCCGCTGCGACGACTCGCGGTAAACCGCCGTCAGCGTGGCTTTTTCAAACGTGCTTTTCTTGCGAAAGACATTGGCCGTCACCTGCTCGAAAGGCAGCGCGCCCTCGATGAACACCACCTTGCCGTCGGCGCGGTGGGCGATGCCCTGGGCTTCGATGTCAAGCGACTCCACCGTGAGCAGGTCAAGCGGGTAGGCCTTGGCGGGCGAAAGTTGTAGTTCGGGGTTGCCGGGTTTATTCTGGATGGCTTCGGTCATGTGCAATTGTCTCAGGCTACGCTTGCGTTTTCTGACCCCGCCCAAGGAAGCCCCATGGAACTGCGAATCTGCATCGACGTTGACGACATGGAACGCGCCATCGCGTTTTACACGGAGGGGCTGGGCTTGCAGCTGGGGCGCCGCTTCAAGAGCGATTTTGTCGAGTTACTGGGCGCCGGCAGCCCGATTGACCTGCTGCTCAATGCCGCGCAAAGCCGCCCGCTGCCCGGCAGCCAGGCCAGCCGCAACTACCAGCGCCACTGGACGCCGGTGCACCTGGACTTTGTGGTGGACGACATCGAAGCCGCCGTGGCCCGCCTGCAGCAGCACGGCGCGGTGCTCGAAATGCCGGTGTCAGACCGCGCCTGGGGCCGCATTGCCGGGCTGGCCGACCCGTTTGGCCACGGGCTGGACCTGCTGGAGTTCAAGGGCCGCGGCTACGACGAGATTTTGCAGCCGCACTGATGGGGCTTCATATGCTATGTTTTTGATAGCTAGCTACGCCTATTTCGCCTGGTCTACAGGCCATTTTGATGGGGAAAAATGCTCAGGCAGCGCTCTTTCTGACCAGCGCATAGATGAACAGCAGCACCACCGCGCCAACCACCGAGGCCATCCAGCCGGCCACCTCACCGGGCTGGTACCAGCCCATGGCCTTGCCGGCGTAGTTGGCCAGAAAAGAGCCGGCCACGCCCAGCACCGCCGTCATGATCCAGCCCAGCTTGTCATCGCCGGGCTTGACGGCGCGCGCGATAAAACCAACGACAAGACCGACCAGAATGGTTCCAAGGATAGACAGCATGGCAAGGGTGCTCCAAAAAAGGGACGCAGAAAAAACAGTCAATGTACACCACGCGCCTCAGCCTCCCCATCGGCCCCGCTCTGCGCAAGACAGGCCAGATTCGCTCGGTAGTTACCCCCGATAGAAACCAGAACAAACGTCGTAACATGGACGACCAATAAATAAACGAACGGTCGTTCTTTTATAACCCAGGAGTACATGGATGAGACAAATCAGGTTCACTTTGACCGCGCTCGGCGCCGCCACTTTACTCGTCGCCTGCGGCGGCGGCGGTGGCGACGATGGCGGCCCGCTTCGCGGCACACTGGTCGAAGCCGCGACGGTTGTGACCACGCTCACCGCCGCCCAGATTGACAGCTCAACGGCGGCCACCGGACTCCAGGGCATTTCGGGCAAGGCCAAATGCGATGTCAAGGTGGTGGCGCTCAACTACACCACGGTGGGGGTCAACGGCGAACCGGCCAACGCTTCGGGCGTCATGCTGGTGCCGGCAGGCAGCTGTAGCGCCGCCGCCGGCCTGGTCGCCTATGCCAAGGGCACGGACGTGCAAAAGCCGCGCACGATGGCCAACCCGGCCGATGGTGAAACCTTCCTGCTGACCGCGATGTACGCGGCCCAGGGCTACGCCGTGGTGGCCACCGACTACCTCGGCTTTGCCAAGTCCACCTACGCCTACCATCCCTACCTGCATTCCGATTCGGAAGCGAGTTCGGTGATCGACTCGATCCGCGCTGCACGCGCGGCCTCCGGGTCGGTAGGCGCAACGCTCAATGGCAAGGTCATGCTGACCGGCTATTCGCAGGGTGGCCACTCATCCATGGCGGCCCACCGCGCCATCGAGCGCGACCTCGCCGGCGAGTTCAATGTCGTGGCCGGCGCCCACCTGGCCGGGCCCTACAACCTGTCGGGCTCGTTCAAGCTGACCAACGCGATTGCCGGTTACCAGTTCTTTGTGCCCTACCTGGTCACGGCATGGCAAAAAATTTACGGCAACATCTACAGCAGCCCATCGGTGGTTTTCAAGGCGCCCTTCGACAGCTACATAGAGAGCCTGCTGCCCAACCCGACGCTGAACTCCACCACCCTGGTCACCACCGGCAAGCTGCCTGGCGGGCCCGGCGTGTCGCCGAATCAGGCGCGTGACCTGATTTTCCAGCCCGCGTTTCTGGCCGACACCCAGACCAACCCCAACAACGCGCTGTTTCTGGCGGGCAAAAAGAACGACCTGCTGGGCTGGAACCCCAAGGCCGCCGTGTTGCTGTGCGGTGGCGCTGGCGACCCGACCGTGCCCCCGGCGGTTCACCAGGTGGTCATGAAGGCCGACTTTGACAGCCGCGGCCTGACCAACGTGAAGTCGGTGGACGTGGACGCCTTTGTGCAAGCCACATTTGCCCCCGGCGGCGTGGCCCCCACCGACCCGACCACGGCGGCGTTTGCCACCTACTACGGCAACTACCACGGCACCTACGAGCCGCCGTTCTGCCATGCCCAGGCCCGGGGCCTGTTTGACGCGGTGAAGTAAGCGTCTGCCGGCTACGACAAAGCCGGCCCGGGCGGCCATCGCCGAAAAAAAAGAGCGCCTTCGTGGCGCTCTTTTTTTTTGCCTGTTCCGGCCACCCGGGGCTTCAGGGCTCAGGCCACAAACGCCGTCGGCACCGGCACATCGCCAATCGCCTGGCGCAGGATGGCCCAATGCATGGCCTCGTCGCCCAGGATGCTGGCCGCGGCCTTGGACAGGTCGCGGTTGCCAAACAGCGGCACCGCGCCCAGGTAGGCGCTGACGGCGCCCTGCTCCAG
>NZ_JANOAL010000064.1:0-2617 GCF_031411155.1 Polaromonas sp.
CGCCAGCAGCGTGGCGCGGTCCACCGTCTGGTTGATTTCCAGCAGGGCATCGCGCGCCTCCATGTCGCCGCGCAGCGCCGACTGCACCTGCACCTTGAGCACGGCCAGCGGCGTGCGCAGCTGGTGCGCCGCATCGCGCACGAAGCGCTTCTGGTTGTCCAGCAGGTGCTGCAGCCGGCCCATGACCTGGTTCGTGGCCTCGACCAGCGGCAGCAGCTCGCGCGGGGCGTCGGGCGCGCTGATGGCGGTCAAATCGCCCTCGGGCCGGGCCTGCAGCTCGGCGCTGAGCCGGCGCACCGGGCGGGTGGCGCGCTGCACCACGACCACCGCCACCAGCGCAATCACGGCCAGCAGCAGGGCCTGGCGCCACAGCGTGTCGACCAGGATTTTGCGGGCCAGGGTTTTGCGCAGCTCCAGCGTTTCGGCCACCTGGATCACCGCCATGCCGCGGCCCTGCGGGCTGGCCACCGGCTGCAGCAGCACCGCCACGCGCACGGCGTCGCCGCTGAACACATCGTCGTAAAAATCCACCAGCGCCGAGTAGGGCGGCTTGGCCGGAATGCGGCCGCGCCAGAAGGGCAGCTGGGCAAAGCCCGACACCAGCTCGCCGCTCAGGCTGGAGACGCGGTAAAACAGCCGGCTCTGGTTGTCGGCCTCAAAGGCCTCCAGCGCGGCGTAGGGCACCGTCACCCGCAGCCGGGATTGCTCGTCGTAACCCGTGACATCAAGCTGCTCGCCAATCGACTTGGCCGAGGCCAGCAGGGTGCGGTCGTAGGCGGTGGTGAGGGCGGCCAGCGTCTGGCCGTACAGGCTCACGGTGTTGAGCACGATCAGCAGGCCTACCGGCAGCAAGATGCCAACCAGCAGGTATCGCCTCAAGGATATGGCGCTCACGCATCGACCTTCAGCAAATAGCCCAGGCCGCGCAAGGTGACCAGCGTGACGCCGGTGTGGACCAGTTTCTTGCGCAGGCGGTACACCACCACTTCCACCGCTTCGTACTGCACCTCGGTTTCACCGGGAAACACCAGCTCGAACAGCCGCTCTTTCGACACCGCGTGGCCGGGCTTGACGATCAGCGCCTGCATCAGCGCCAGCTCGCGCGGCGAGAGCTCCAGCACCAGGCCCTGGTGGTAGATTGCGCCGCTCTCTTTTTCATAGCGCAACCCGCCCACCATGACTGGGCTGGCGCCGGATTTTGCATCCAGTGAGGGATCGGAGGCCGGCTGCCGGCGGCTCAGCGCCCGCAGCCGGGCTTCCAGCTCGTCGAGGTCAAAGGGCTTGGGCAGGTAGTCGTCGGCCCCCAGGTTCAGGCCGATGATGCGGTCGCCCACCGTGCCGCGCGCCGTCAGGATCAGCACCGGCGTCTTCAGGCCCTGCGTGCGCGCCTGGTCCAGCACCTGCAGGCCGTCCAGGCCGGGCAGGCTCAGGTCCAGCACCACCACATCGGGCTGCGCGGCGCTCCATTGGGCCAGCGCCCGCCGGCCGTCGGTGCAGGCTACGACCTCCATGCCGCGCCGGCCCAGGGCGCGTTGCAGCGCGGCCTGCATGGAGGCATCGTCTTCGATCAGCAGCAGTTTCATGGAGGTGGCGAACAAGTGGTTAGCTTTGGGATTGTGAATGGCTGCGACATTAGCACTTTCCCTAGTGCTGGCGGACAGCCGACTGACAGCCAGAAGGTGCATGATTGCCGGGTTATTACCCATTCCAAGGAGACACCCATGCGTCGCGATACCTTTTTGAAATCCATGGCCACCCTGGCCGCCGCCGGCAGCCTGCCGCTGCTGGCCCGTGCTGCAGAAGCCAACGTGAAGATGATGATTCCGGCCAACCCCGGCGGCGGCTGGGACACCACCGGCCGTGCCCTGGGCAAGGCCCTGCAGGACTCGGGCGCGGCGGCGACCGTGACCTATGACAACAAGGGCGGTGCCGCCGGCGCGCTGGGCCTGGCCCAGGGCACGGCCGGTGGTGTCCCAGCCGCCGCCGGGGTTGGCCGGAATCATCATCTTCATGTTCGCGGCGGCACGCGCCCCGAGCGGCCAGACCGCGGCCGCGGCCAACGCGGACAACGATC
Source organism: Polaromonas sp. (assembly GCF_031411155.1). Taxonomy (GTDB): domain Bacteria; phylum Pseudomonadota; class Gammaproteobacteria; order Burkholderiales; family Burkholderiaceae_C; genus Polaromonas. Next base: position 2,075 of record NZ_JANOAL010000064.1, read on the forward strand.
TCAGGAAAGTGTGACGGCGCATGGAAACCCTTTCATCGCAATTGAAGAAAACGGCAACGATGTTCGTGGCTAAACCGGCCGACGCGCGGCCCAAATAGCTAGGGAAAGCCCCAGTCGCCGAGGCGTGCATGGAGGCGAATACGCATCGGCGGCAAGGCCGCGATGCGAGCGGGCACTTGCCGCCGCGACACAATCCGCCGCCATGCACGAACTGCCTGCCGCCGACAAAGTCCGACTCGACAAGTGGCTCTGGGCAGCGCGCTTCTTCAAGACGCGCAGCCTGGCGGCCGACGAGATCGGCAAGGGCCGGGTCACGGTCAACGGCCAGCCGGCCAAGGCCTCGCGCGAGTTGCGCGCCGGCGACCGGGTCGAACTGCGGCAAGGCAGCGTGCCGCGCACGGTGCTCGTCAAGGCGCTCAGCGAGACGCGCGGACCGGCGCCGCTGGCGCAGGGCCTCTACGCCGAGACAGCCGACAGCCTGGCGCTGCGCCAGCGCCTGGCCGAGCAGCGCCGCCAGGGCGTCGAGCCGGCGCACGCGATCGA
>NZ_JANOAL010000065.1:0-8347 GCF_031411155.1 Polaromonas sp.
CAAGCAAAGGCGTGGAAGTTGCTCTTCACGCCAGCAGGGGCCGCGGAACCGGCTTTGCCGGGCCGCAGGCGCAGCGGCCCCCTCGGGGGGCAGCGCAGTACACGCAGTGACAAGCGTGGGGGCACCGCTACCGGCCACCAAAAATGGCGGTACCGACGCGCACCAGGGTGCTGCCCGAATGAATCGCCGCCTCCAGATCGGCCGTCATGCCCATCGACAGCGTATCCATCGGCGCCGGCAGCACGCCAGACCGATTAATCTGGTCAAAAAGGGCTCTGGCCCTTGCGTGAACCGCACAGGCAGCTACAAAATTAATAGCAGGCTCGGGAATCGACATGAGGCCGCGCAGCGTCAGGCGCGGCAGTTGCGCGACCTGTTGGGCGAGTTCCAGGGCGTCTTGCGGCGCCAGGCCAGCCTTGTTGCTGCCGCCATCGACATTGACCTGCAGGCAGACCTGCAGCGGCGGCAGCTGCGCCGGCCGCTGCTCGCTCAGGCGCTGGGCGATTTTCAGCCGGTCCACCGACTGCACCCAGTCAAAATGCTCGGCCACCAGCCGCGTCTTGTTGCTTTGCACCGGGCCTATGCAGTGCCATTCCAGCGCGCTGCGCCGGGCCTGCAGCGCCAGGATTTTTGCCACGCCCTCGGCAATGTAGTTTTCGCCAAAGGCGCGCTGGCCGTCGCTCATGGCGTCGGCCACGGCCTCGGCGCCGAAGGTTTTGGACACCGCCAGCAGGCGCACGCTGGCCGGGTCGCGTCCGGCGGCAAAACAGGCCGTGGTAATCCGGTCACGTACCAGCTGGAGGTTGCGCACAATCGTGGTCATAATCAGAATGTAAACGCAGATTCAAAAGCGCTTAATTTGTAACAAATCGACAAGGATTGCCCGGGATGGACATCACGCAGCTGCTGGCCTTTAGCGTCAAAAACAAGGCATCTGACCTGCACTTGTCGGCCGGCCTGCCGCCCATGATCCGGGTCCACGGCGATGTGCGGCGCATCAACGTCGACCCGCTGGACCACAAGCAGGTGCATGCCATGGTGTACGACATCATGAACGACACCCAGCGCAAGAACTACGAAGAGTTCCTGGAGGTCGACTTCTCGTTCGAGATTGACGGGCTGGCGCGCTTTCGCGTCAACGCCTTCAACCACAACCGCGGCGCCGGCGCCGTGCTGCGAACCATTCCGTCGAAAATTTTGACGCTGGAGCAGCTCAACGCACCGAAGATTTTTGGCGACCTGGCGCTCAAACCGCGCGGCATGGTGCTGGTCACGGGCCCGACCGGCTCGGGCAAGTCGACCACGCTGGCGGCCATGGTCAACTACCTCAACGAAACCGAGTACGGCCACATCCTGACGGTGGAAGACCCGATCGAGTTCGTGCACGAGTCGAAAAAATGCCTGATCAACCAGCGCGAGGTCGGCCCGCACACCATGAGCTTCGCGGCGGCGCTCAAATCCGCCCTGCGCGAAGACCCGGACGCGATTCTGGTCGGCGAGATGCGCGACCTGGAAACCATACGGCTGGCGATGACGGCAGCCGAAACCGGCCACCTGGTGTTTGGCACGCTGCACACCTCGAGCGCGGCCAAGACCATTGACCGGATCATCGACGTGTTTCCGGCCGAGGAAAAAGAAATGATCCGCTCCATGCTGTCGGAGTCGCTGCAGGCGGTGATCTCGCAGACCCTGTGCAAGACCAAGGACGGCCAGGGCCGGGTCGCCGCGCATGAAATCATGCTGGGCACCAGCGCCATCCGCAACCTGATCCGCGAAGCCAAGGTGGCGCAGATGTACTCGTCGATACAGACCGGCAACAGCGTGGGCATGCAGACGCTGGACCAGAACCTGACCGAGCTGGTCAAGCGCAACGTGATTTCTGCCGCCGAGGCGCGCGGCAAGGCCAAAATTCCGGAAAATTTCCCCGGCTAGATATGTGGCCCCCACGTTCGCTCAATGCGTGTAGCTCTCTGCCCCCCGAGGGGGCTGTGCTTGCTTGGGGCGGCCCGGCGAAAAATTGCATGGCTCACCATTGCCCCCCTCTTCGGCGGCAACTGAAACCACCCAACAGGAGGTGCTCTGATGGAGCGCGATCAAGCCAGTAAATTCATTCACGACCTGCTCAAGCTGATGATCAGCCGCAACGGCAGCGACCTGTTCATCACGAGCGAGTTTCCGCCGGCCATGAAGGTCGATGGCAAGATCACCAAGGTCTCGCCGCAGCCGCTGAACGCCAGCCACACGCTGGCGCTGGCGCGCGCCATCATGAACGACAAGCAGGCGGCCGAATTCGAGCGCACCAAGGAATGCAATTTCGCCATTTCGCCGCCCAGCGTTGGGCGCTTTCGGGTCAATGCCTTTGTCCAGCAGGGCAAGGTCGGCATGGTGATGCGGGTGATTCCGGCCACCCTGCCTACCATCGACGGTCTCGGCGTGCCGCAGGTGCTGAAGGAAGTGGTGATGTCCAAGCGCGGCCTGACGATTCTGGTCGGCTCCACCGGCTCGGGCAAGTCCACCACGCTGGCCGCCATGGTGGACTGGCGCAACGAGCAGTCCTACGGCCACATCATCACGATTGAAGACCCGGTGGAATTTGTGCACCCGCACAAGAACTGCGTGGTGACCCAGCGCGAGGTGGGACTGGACACCGACAGCTGGGAGGCGGCGCTGAAAAACACCCTGCGCCAGGCGCCCGACGTGATTTTGATGGGCGAAATCCGCGACCGCGAAACCATGGAACACGCGATTGCCTTTGCCGAAACCGGCCACCTGTGCCTGGCCACGCTGCATGCCAACAGCGCCAACCAGGCGCTGGACCGGGTCATCAACTTCTTTCCGGAAGAGCGTCGCCAGCAACTGTTGATGGACTTGTCGCTCAACCTCAAGGCCATGGTGTCGCAGCGCCTGGTGCCCAAGCAAAACAGCAAGGGCCGCATCGCGGTGGTCGAGGTCATGCTCAACTCGCCGCTGATTTCAGATTTGATCTTCAAGGGCGAGGTCTCGGAGATCAAGGAGATCATGAAGAAAAGCCGCAACATCGGCATGCAGACCTTTGACCAGGCGCTGTTTGACGCCTTTGAAAACAACCACATCACCTACGAAGACGCGCTGCGCAATGCCGATTCGGTGAACGACCTGCGGCTGCAGATCAAGCTCAATTCGCAGCGGGCCAGGTCGGTAGACCTGGCCGCCGGCACCGAAAACTTCGCCATCGTCTAACGGGCTACCGAGCGGGCGCATTGCGTCGTTGCAGTCCCAAGAAAATCCTCACGACCCGGAAGGTCGCTCCGGTTTTCTTCAGGCACCCGCGCCTAGCACTGCATCCCGCTCGCCACGCCCCTTGGGGCTTTCTGGAAGATTCACCATGTCAAGCACCCACCCCAAAACCTACGAACCCACGCCGCGCCGCAAAGTCGCTTTTCTGGGCCTGGGCGTCATGGGTTACCCGATGGCGGGGCATCTGGCGCTGGCCGGGCATGAGGTCACGGTCTACAACCGGACTGCTACTAAATCTATAGCATGGTGTGCAGAATATCCGGGGGCTGCAGGCTCAAACTATGCCTCAACGCCGGCGCTGGCGGCGCGCGGGGCCGACATCGTATTTAGCTGCGTCGGCAATGATGACGACCTGCGCGGCGTGACGCTGGGCGCGGACGGCGCCTTTGCCGGCATGCAGCCGGGCGCGGTACTGGTCGACCACACCACGGCGTCGGCCGATGTGGCGCGCGAGTTGTACGCCGCGGCCAGCAGCCTGGGTCTGCATTTCGTCGATGCGCCGGTGTCGGGCGGCCAGGCCGGCGCGCAAAACGGCGCGCTGACGGTGATGTGTGGTGGTGATGCGGCGGCGTTTGCGGTGGCCAAACCCGTGGGCATGGCGTTTTCAAAGGCCTTCACCCTGATGGGCGAGACCGGCGCCGGCCAGCTGACCAAGATGGTCAACCAGATCTGCATTGCCGGGCTGGTGCAGGGGCTGAGTGAGGCGATTGCCTTTGGCCAGAAGGCCGGGCTGGACCTGCACCAGGTGCTGGACGTGATTGGCAAGGGCGCGGCGCAAAGCTGGCAGTTAGATAACCGCGGCAAGACCATGGTGGCCGACCAGTTTGATTTTGGCTTTGCGGTGGACTGGATGCGCAAGGACCTGGGGCTGGTGCTGGACGAGGCCAGGCGCAATGGCGCGCGCCTGCCGGTGACGGCGCTGGTGGACCAGTTTTACGCCGATCTGCAGGCGCTGGGCGGCCAGCGCTGGGACACCTCCAGCCTGATCCGGCGCCTGCGCTAAACCGGTCAACCGGCCCTTAGTTGCTGGCGGGCGGGTCGGTCACCAGCGGCGCGGGCGGCCTGACCGGCGCTGATGTGGAAGACGACATGCGCGCCAGCTCGTCGTCGCTCAGCAGCTCGAAAATCCGCACCACTTTTTGCACGCCCGGCGTGGCGCGCACCACCTGGGTAGCCCGGTCGGCTTCGCGCTGGCTGACGCGCCCCATCAGGTAGGTGGTGCCGCGCTCGGTCACCACCTTGAAAACATTGGACTGCAGATCGCGCGCATCGAGCAGATTGGCCTTGACGCGGCCTGTGACCAGCACGTCGGTGGAGCGCTGGCTCAGGCTGGAGTTGCCGCTGACGGCCAGCTCGTTGACCACCGAGTTGACGTTTTCAACGCGCGAAACAATCTGCTCGACCAACTGCTTGTCCTGCGCGCTGGGCACTTCGCCGGTCAGCAGCACCTGGCGGTTGTAGCTGGTCAGGTTCACATGCGCCCTATCGCCCACATTGCCGCGAATCCGGCTGCTGGCGCGCAGCTCGATGCCTTCGTCTTCCAGCTGGGCGCCCGAGGTGCGGCGGTCGGTGGCCAGCATGGTGCCGCCGGCAAAGGCCCCGCCCACCACCAGCGGCACGCAGGCCGTGAGCGCGCCCGTCAGCAGGGTGGCGGCACACAGGGCCAGGCTCAGCCGTTTCAACGCGAAAGCTTTCATACAGAAGTCTCCTGATCGCCAAGTAACTGGGTGTCCACGCCGTCGCAAATGCAGTGCAGCGCCAGCAGGTGCACTTCCTGGATGCGCGCGGTGCGCTCGTGCGGGACGCATATATGCACATCGGTTTCGCGCAGCGCCTGGGTCATCTTGCCGCCGCCGCGCCCGGTCAGCGCCACCACGGTCATCTCGCGCTCGTGGGCAGCCTCGATGGCGGCCAGCACATTGGCCGAATTGCCGCTGGTGCTGAGAGCCAGCAACACGTCGCCGGCGCCGCCCAGCGCACGCACCTGCTTCGAGAAGATCACGCTGAAATCGTAGTCGTTGGCAATCGCCGTGAGGATGGAGCTGTCGGTGGTCAGCGCAATCGCGCCGAGTTCTGGCCGCTCGCGCTCGTAGCGGCCGACAAATTCGGCCGCGAAATGCTGGGCATCCGCCGCCGAGCCGCCATTGCCGCAGGCCAGCACCTTGCCGCCACTGGTGACGCTGGACAAAATGGCCTGCACCGCCGCCGCGATGGGTTTGGACAGAATATGGGCCGCCTGGTATTTAAGGTCGGCGCTGTCGATAAAGTGCTGTTCAATACGTTGTTCAAGCATGGGGCAATGATAGCGGGTCAGGGGAAATACCCGCCCACCGGGGGCTTGCATCGGGCCAAAGGCAATGTCTGCTTACATAATTCCACGCTTTGGCCGATGTCCGGCGTGCGGACCGCCCGCGCGGGTAGCCGCTCAGGAGGCATCAAACGCCGCCGGCAACCATTCAATACGCGCCTGCCCGCCCGCCTCCAGCGCCCCGTGCACCAGCACCACATCAAAGCGGCAGGGCGGCGGGCTGGCAAAGCGCATCAGGTAGTGGCGTGCGGCAAAAATAATGCGCTGCCGCTTGACGCCGCTGATGCTGGCGCCGGCGCCGCCATGCGAGTGGCCGGCGCGCTGGCGCACCTCGACAAACACCAGCGTGCCGTCAGGCGACTGCATGATCAGGTCGATCTCGCCGCCGCCGCGCCCCGGCGTCCGATAATTGGCCTGCGCAAACTTCAGGCCAGCCTGCTGCAGATAGGCCCGCGCCGCCGACTCGGCCGCATCGCCCCGGGATTTGGTGCTAGGCTGTGATGGCAACGGCGCCGTACTGCCCGGCGGCGACTTGACCCCCTGTTTCTTGGAAAACCACATTGAACGCTTCTTTCGAATTGGCCCTGGAGGCTGCACGCGCTGCGGCGGGCATGCAGCATTATCCGGAAAGCACGCTGTACGTCGTGGCCACGCCGATCGGCAACCTGGCCGACATCAGCCTGCGCGCGCTGTGTGTGCTGCAGCGGGTGGACGCGATTGCCTGCGAGGACACCCGCCACACCCAGACCCTGCTGCGCCAATATGGCATCGAAAAGCCCTTGCTGGCCGTGCATCAACACAACGAAGCGCAGGCCGCCGGCCTGGTGCTGGAACGGCTGCAGCGCGGCGAACGCGTGGCCTATGTCAGCGACGCCGGCACGCCCGCCGTCAGCGACCCGGGCGCGCGGCTGGTGGCGGCCGCCCGCGTGGCCGGGCTGCGGGTGTTGCCGCTGCCGGGCGCCAGCAGCGTGACGACCGCGCTCAGCGTGGCGGGCCTCAGTGGCGAATCGGGTTTTGTGTTTGCCGGCTTTTTACCCAGCAAGGCCGGCGAGCGCGACCAGGCCGTGGCCGCCCTGCAGGCCGACCAGCGGGCCACGGTGATTCTGGAGGCGCCGCACCGCATCGAGGCGCTGGCCCGCGCCATGGCGCCGCTGCAGGGCCGCCTGGTGACCGTGGGGCGCGAGCTGACCAAGCAGTTTGAGGAAATCGCGACCGTGGCCGCGCAGGACTTTTCGGCCTGGCTGGCCGGCAACCCGCAGCGCACGCGCGGCGAGTTTGCGCTGGTGCTGCATGAATCCAGCGCGGCCGAGGCGCCGCAGGACCACAGCCGGGTGCTGCAACTGCTGCTGGCCGAGCTGCCGCTCAAAACCGCCGTGAAACTGGCCGCGGAAATCACCGGTGCGGCGCGCAACGAGCTGTACGAAACCGCCCTGAAGCTCAAGCAGGCATGAACCCGAACGCCGACCAACTCTGGCGCGGGCCGCGCTGGGCGCTCGCGGTGTTGCTGGCCGTGCTGGGCATGCTCGGACCGTTTTCGATCGACACCTACATTCCGGCTTTCTCCGGCATGGCGCGCTCGCTGGGCGCCACGCCGGTCGAGATGCAGCAGACGCTGTCGGCCTACCTGTTTGGCTTTGCCTTCATGAACCTGTTTCATGGCGCGATGGCCGACAGCTTTGGCCGCCGGCCTGTCGTGCTGTGGGGGATTGCGATGTTCACCCTGGCGTCGGCCGGTTGCGCCCTGTCGCAGAGCGTCGAGCAGCTGGTTTTCTTTCGGGCCTTGCAGGGGCTGTCGACCGGCGCCGGCATTGTGGTGTCGCGGGCCGTGATTCGCGACATGTATGCGCCGGCCCAGGCGCAAAAAGTCATGAGCCAGGTCACGATTTATTTTGGCGTGGCACCGGCGCTGGCGCCGATTGTGGGCGGCTGGCTGTTTGTGCACTTGGGCTGGCACAGCATTTTCTGGTTTCTGACGGGCGTGGGCCTGCTGCTGTGGGGCACCAACTACCGGTTTTTGCCGGAAACACTGGCCATTCATGCGCGTCAGCCTTTTGAAGTGAAGCACCTGATGCGCGGCTACTGGCAGCTGGGCTCCAGCCCGCGCTTTTTGCTGCTGGCGCTGGCCAGCGGCGTGCCCTTCAACGGCATGTTTCTTTACGTGCTGTCGGCGCCGGCCTTTCTGGGCGAGCACCTGCGGTTGCAGCCGACCGAGTTTTTCTGGTTTTTCTTGCTCACCATTTCCGGCATCATGGCCGGCGCCTGGCTGAGCGGGCGCATGGCCGGAAAAATCGCGCCCAAGCGGCAGATCCGCCATGGCTTCGTCATCATGCTGGCGACTTCGCTGGTCAATCTGGCGGCCAACTGGCTGTTGACGCCGCATGTGGCCTGGGCGCTGATACCGATTGCGCTGTTTGCCTTTGGCTGGGCGCTGATGGTGCCGGTGGTGACGCTGCTGGTGCTGGACCTGCACCCCGAGCGGCGCGGCATGGCCTCGTCGCTGCAGGCCTTCATCGGGTCGAGTGCCAACGGTATCGTGGCCGGCGTGATCGCGCCGCTGGTGATGCACTCCACGCTGGCGCTGGCTGGCAGCTCACTGGCGATGATGTGCGTGGGGCTGGTGGCCTGGGTGTTTTTGCACCGGCGCTGGCCGGAAATCGGCCGCGCGGTGGAGGGGGACTAGGACTGCCAGGCCAAGCAACAAGGTGCTCGTTTGCAAGGCCAACGGGAATCAGTTGTCCGGGAACCTGACCCGCTCCTCCACGC
>NZ_JANOAL010000066.1:0-17888 GCF_031411155.1 Polaromonas sp.
CTGCACCACGGCCAGCGGCAGCGCCTCGGCATCGACCTTCAGCCCGACCGCCAGCGCCAGCGCCGGCGAGACGTTGCTGCTGATGACCTCATGCAGGCGCAGGGTGTCGGTCCACTTGGCCTCGTCGCCAAAGGTGTCGAAGCGAAAGATCTGCTGGCCCTGCACCACCAGGGCGGCCTGTGCGGCGGCGGCGGGGTCGGGCGGCGCGCTGTCCGAGGAGCCGCCGCATGCCGCCAGCAGGACGGCGGTCATCAAAAGGGCTGGGCCGACAAGGCTGCGGGTGTGCATTGGCATGGGCATGATCGAATCCTTTATCCGGCTGGGGCGGATGGCAGGAACAGTCACCGCTGTTCCTGCCCATTGGATGGATGGCCGGGCGCTGGCGTTCCGGATTTTGGGTGCCAGGCTCAGGGCGGGCCGCATTGATCAGCCGTGGCGGGATACGGAACGACAGAGCGAGAACGCAGGATACTATCATTTTGATAGCAGAATGCGCATATTCCGTATGGACCAGAGCCCGGTTTGACCCCTAAATGCGCAATTCAGCCGGCGTCGCGCGGCTTGTCGGGCCGCGGAATCTTCTTGAAGCGGATCAGGCGGTCGGTTTCAATCTTGTCTTTTTTCACCTGGCGCTCGGCGTCGAGCAACTGCCCGGCGGCCAGCCACTGGGCAAACTCGTCGGGTGTTTCCAGCGTGATGCGACCCAGCGCGCAGGCGCGAAACTCGTGAATCACGATTTCCGCGGCCTTTTGCAGATTGATGCGGCCCTTGGTCAACACGGCGCCGCGCTTGCGGCCAATTTCTTCCAGCATCTGTTCATCGCTGATGCCGGCCGGCACCTCGACCTTGTAGCGCGCCACCAGCGCCTCGGGGTAGTCCTTGATCAGGTAGTCGAGCAGTTCCAGCGCCACTTCTTCCTCGTTGAAGGCATTGCGGCCAATGGCGCCGCTGGCGGCCAGGTTGTAGCCGCTCTTGGTCACGATGATGCGCGGCCACAGCATGCCCGGCGTGTCATACAGGTAAAAGTCGTCGGCCAGCGAGATGCGCTGCTCCAGCTTGGTGATGCCGGCCTCGTCGCCGGTTTTGGTGGCGCGCTTGCCGGTCAGGGTGTTGATCAGGGTGGACTTGCCGACGTTGGGAATGCCGCAAATCAGCACCCGCATCGGCTTGACCATGCCGCCGCGCAGCGGCGCCAGCTCGCGGCAGGCCTGGATCAGCCGGCGCGCCGGCGCGGTTTCGCTGGCGTCGAGTTCTATCGCCCGGGTGGCGGGCAGGCTGTTGTAATACGCCAGCCACAGCGCGGTGCGGGCCGGGTCGGCCAGGTCCTGCTTGTTCAAAACTTTGAGCGCCGGCCGGGCGCTGGTCAGATCGGCCAGCATCGGGTTGGCGCTCGAGCCGGGCAGGCGCGCGTCCAGCAACTCGATCACCACATCAATTTCCTTGATGCGCTCGCTGATCGCTTTCTTGGTCAAATGCATGTGACCGGGGAACCACTGAATCGCCATGGGCTGCTCTTTCTGGACTTTTTTATCGGGGTGCGGCGGCGCCATGCGGGGCGGCTGCGGAGGCGCGGTGGGGCCGGCGCGAATGGGAGAATTGTCGCCGCTTCGGACAATGGAGGAAAATCAGCCCAGGCCAGCACCCCGCAAGGCCGCCCGGCCCACCGCTGTTCACGGCGGCCCGCACCCACCCGATCAAACCATGCCCCTACCCTCTGCCCCCACCCGCCAGCCCAGCAAGGCCAATAGCAAAGCCAACAGCGAACTGCTGTTCAAGGGCATTCTGTGCGCCCTGATTGGCCTGGGCGTGCTGCTGTCGCCCTACTTCATCACCTCGCCCGGCATGCAGGGCATCGTCGCCCAATCGGCACTGGTCGGCTGGTTTGCGCTGGTGCTGGGCTGCGCGTTTATCGGCGTCTATGCCTGGCGGCGCATCGCGGGGCAAAGCGACTCCCGATCCTGAGTGCTATCAATTAAATAGCTGTACACGCCCGTTTCGCCTGGGCTAAAGCCATTTTTTGTCAGCGACCGGGCACCCCGAGGCGCTGCGCCGACACGTACTGCTCGCGATACACCTCGAACGGCATCGAGTCCGAGGCCTCGATCTGCTTTTGCTCGGCGATCGACTGCCGGCTCAGCTCGGTAAAGCGCGCCTGCTGCTCTTCAGACAAAGGCAGACCGCGCAGGGCGGCCTGGGTCTTGAGCGACTGGGCGCGCGCAAACCGCACGAAGGAGTTGGCAAAGTCCTGCGCCATGCTGGCCAGCACGCGGGCAGACGGCAGGCTGTCCGGGTTGGCCAGCGCGGCGCGGGCGGCGTCCAGCGCCTGGCTGTACTGCGCCGTGCCGTGCGCGGCGTCCAGCGCGGCGGCAATCGGCGCGCAGGCGGCCACCACTTCGCCGCCCCAGTCGGTCAGGCTGACCTCGGCGCCGGCGCGCTTGAGCCGCAGACCGGGCTCGCGGCCCCGGGCCGCCGTGTGGTGCTGGTTGTGCTTGAGTTCGGCAATCTCCCCGGGCGTGTCGGGTGGGCTGTCAGACAGCAGGCAGTGCAGCAAAAACACATCGAGAAAGCGCATGGTGGGCGCCGTGATGCCGACCGGCACAAACGGGTCCAGGTCCATCAGCCGCACTTCGATGTATTCAACGCCGCGCTCACGCAGCGCATGCAGCGGCCGCTCGCCCGGAAAGATCACGCGCTTGGGCCGGATCGTGCCGTAAAACTCGTTTTCAATCTGCAGCAAGGTGGTGGCCAGCTGGTTGTAGTCGCCGCCGGGGTTGCGGATGCCGACCGCCTCATAGGCCGGGTAAGGCCGGGTCAGCGCGTCCTGCAGCGAGGCGCCGTAGCCCTCCAGGCTGTTGTAGCTGACGGCCAGCGAGGCCTGCGCATCGCTCTGGTAGCCCAGCCGCCCCATGCGCAGCGAGGTGCCATGCGGCATGTACATGGTGTGCTCGCCCAGCGCCTGCAACTCGTGCGGGCGGCCCGCCACAAAGCTGGAACACACGGCCGGCGAGGCGCCAAACAGGTACAGCAGCAAGAACGCCTGGCGCCGGAAGTTGCGGATCAGCGCAAAGTACTGCTCGTTGCTCAGGCCCGGCAGGGACCAGTTGTAGTGAATGCCCGAGATGGTCTGCATGCGCCGGCCATAGCGGTGCGACAGGCCCATGCGGTAGACGCTCTTGGCGCGCCCGACGTTTGATGCGCCAAAGCGCGCGATCGGAATCGTCTCGTCGGTCGGCAGGCCGCAGGGCATGCTCGACACCCACAGCATCTCGTCGCCAATGTCCTGCATGGCGCGGTAGGTGAACTGGTGGATCTGTGTCAGCTCCTGCAGCGCGGCCTCGACACCCTGGTGCGCGCCGGTGACCAGCTCAACCTGCGACTCGCTGAAGTCGGTGGTGATGCTGGGGTGCGTCAGCGCCGAGCCCAGCGCGGCCGGGTGCGGTGTCAGCGCCAGGCCGCCACCGGGCTGGGCGCGCAGGCTTTCTTTTTCAATGCCGCGGCGCATGCCCTGCAGCTGGGCCGGGCTCAGCGCTTTCAGGCGGTCCTGCAATGTGTTCATGTTGTTATGTACCTGGATGCTTCGATTGGCGTGGAAGTTATCACACGCCCGCGCTTTGCGCAGACCGCCCGCCCCTTGCCTGCACGGCCTGCGGGAATCTGCGGACCGCGCCAGCACTGGCGCGCGGTTCGCGCCATGCGCCAAGTGTGCGTCGAAAAACCCACGATATGCGTCCGAATGCACGGCTCAGGCAGTTTTTGAGGGCGCCGGAGTGCAAGCGGCTTGACTTGCCGGGCCGGCTCAGCGACGATTCGCAAACAACTAGTAACAAAGTATCCAGCTCCCTTGTCTGCAGCCGCAGGCCCCGGAGCCCCAACGGACCAGGCTTTTGCTTCACGAGGGGAAATCAAACAAATGAACAAAATGTTACAAAAACTGTTTGGCGCCAGCCGCAGTGCGCCCGCCAGCAAGCTGCCCGCCAGCAGCCTTGACAATCCCCCCACGATTGAAGATGGCTCGGACAACGCCATGCGCCGCCAGCTGGTGCAGGTGCTGATGCGCGATGTGCTGCGCCGCCACGGCATACCGTCCGAGTGGATTGAGTGCCAGATGCTGGTGGTGTCCAGCACCAGCCGCGGCACCGGCCTGTATGCGCGGCTGGTCATTCGGCATTGGGATCAGCGCCTGATGACTTACGCGCTGGCGTTTCAAAATGCGCTGCGGGCCGACATTGCCCGCTATGAGCCCAACGCCAGCAGCTGGCTGCACGGCATTTCATGGCAACTCGAAATGGACGACGACTGCCCCTACACCACCTTGCCCGACAAGGCGTTCTGGCAGGATGCGCCTGGCCATCATGGCCTGGGCAGCGAGGCTGAGCATGACAACGATGCCAGCAAGGACCTGGAGCGCCTGTTCCGCATTCGCGACCAGGAACTCGCCAACCGGGAAAGCGGCGGCCACGAGCCGGTCGGCTACGAGAAGACCCAGCCGATTTCCCTCTAGGAGATTTCGGCGGGTTCAGCGGTTCCAGCTCATTCAGCTATATTTTTTATAGCTGAATGCGCCCGTTACACCAGGGCTACAGCCATTTTTACTGCCCAGGGGCCAGCACGCGGTTAAGCCAGCGCTGCAGGTCGGCAATCTCTTCCTGGCAGACCGAGTGCTCCATCAGGTACTCGTGCCATTCCACCTCGTAGCCCAGCGCCGTCAGCGCATCGCGCGAGGCGGTGGCGCGCGGCAGCACCACCACGCCGTCGCGGCTGCCATGGGCCAGAAACACCGGCACCGGCTGGCTGGCGGCGCTGCGTTCGGCGGCGGTCATGCCGGCCAGCGGCAGGTAGCCCGACATGCCGACAATGCCGGCCAGCCGCTCGCTATGGCGCAGCCCCACCATCAGCGCCATCGCGCAACCCTGTGAAAAGCCCGCCACCACGATGCGGTGGGCCGGCATGCCGCGCGATTTTTCGTGCGCAATCAGCGCTTCTATCGCCGCCTGCGAGTGGCGCAGCCCGGCCTCGTCCTCGTGCCGCGCCAGATCCGCGCCCAGAATGTCGTACCAGGCCGGCATGACAAAGCCGCCATTGATGGTGACGGCAATGCTGGGCGCGCTCGGAAACAGATAGCGCACCGGGCCGACGCTGGACAAATCCAGCTGCTCGGCAATCGGCAGAAAATCGCGCCCGTCCGCGCCCAGGCCGTGCAGGATGATGATGGTGGCAAGCGGCTGGTCGCCGGTCTGGGCTTCAATGACTTCAAGGGACATGGGGTTTACCGTAGAGTGAAATGGGGCGCCCAGGGCCGCAGCCTGGCCAAACGGGACAAGCCGGATTCTAGTAGCCCCGGCCCAGCGCAGCGGACCGCCAGCGCCCGCCCACCGCTGGCGGGTACGCGGGCAGGACGCCGCCGCAAGACATCCAGCGCGCCGCCGCCGGCGTACCTTCAAAACAGCTTGCGGCACCCTGCCATTGGTCGCATGATGGAATGAACCATTCGCTGACGACAACCCAAGGAGGCATTGCCATGAAAAAAAGTCTTGCCCGTCTGGCTGCCCTGCTGGTCTTGGGCGTGCTGGCATTGCTGACCGTTTCCAGCCTGGCCCAGGCAGCAGCCTTGAGCCCCGCCGACGAAAAAGCCGTGCGCGTCGTGGTGCAGGCGCAGCTGACGGCGTTTGCCAGGGACGATGCCGACAAGGCGTTTTCGTTCGCGGCACCCAATGTGCGCGAAGCGGTCGGCTCGGCCAGCAGCTTTCTGGCCATGGTGCGGCGCAGCTACCCGGTGGTGTACCGGCCAGCCTCGCTGGCCTTTCTCAAGCCCGAGGGCCAGAACGACCAGGCGGTGCAGCGGGTGCAGATGCTGGACGCCAGCGGCGAATCGTGGCTGGCGGTGTACAGCCTGCAGCGCCAGAAAAACAAATCCTGGCGCATCACCGGTTGCGCCGTGCTGGCCAACAAGGGGCGCATGGCCTGAGCCTGCAAGCGTCTTGCCGGCCTCTTCAAAGGTGTCAATTTGAAACAGGCTGGCTGCACAGTCGCACCGGACGACTTGCGCCCCTAAGATGGGGATGCACCAATCCTGCAATCCGCAGCTGTGTACATTTCAAGTCAGGTCATGCCATGCTTTTGAAGAAAACCCTTGTCGCTTTCGGCACCGCCGGCCTTGTCCTGCTGGGCGGCGGACCGGCCGGAGCGCAGGCGGCGACTACTGCCACCACCCCCTCCAGCACCAGCAACCCGCAGGGCGACCGGCTCACGGCCCGCTACAGCGGCTTCGCCGGTTCGCAGGCCAACGCCCAGTCGCTGGTCAGCGGGCTGCGCACCGGGTCAAGCATCACGCTGGCGCCCAGCGCGACGGGCCCCAACGCAGGCGCGCCCGCCGCCAGCTTTTCGCCGGCCAGCGGCAAGATGGGCTATGGCAACATCAACATCGCGCTCTCGCTGGCCAAGGCCAGCCTCGCCAGGGAAGGCATCACCAACCCCACGCCGGCGCAACTTGCGGCGGCGCTGAACGGCGGCAAGATCACCACGGCAAGCGGAACCGTCACCCTGGCCGGTGTGCTTTCGCAAAGGGCAGAGGGCATGGGCTGGGGGAAAATCGCCAAAGGCATGGGCGTCACGCTCGGCTCCCTCGTCAGCGCCTCGCATCCCGAAAAAGGCGACAAAGACGACAGGAGCGCCAGGAAGTCTGAGCACTCGGGCAAAACGGAAAGCATGGCCAGAGCGGATCATGCAGGCCAAGGGCTTGCCTCCAGCAATGATGCCGGTAGCCACGGGAAAGGCGGCAACGCCAGTAGCGGTAACGGCGGTGGTGGCGGCGGCAATGGTGGCGGTGGTAATGGCGGCGGCAACGGCGGCGGTCATAAATAGGTCGGCCTCAACGCTAGCCCGCGTATCAAGCGGCCGCCAGACTCAAGATTCTGGCGGCCTTTTTCTTGCCCCGTCCAGCGCCGGGGGCCGGCTCAATAAGCGCCGAGGTAATCCTTCTTGCCCACCTCGACACCGTTGTGGCGCAGGATGGCGTAAGCCGTGGTGGTGTGAAAAAAGAAATGCGGCAGGCCATAGTTGAGCAGGTAAGACTGGCCGGTAAAACGCTTTTCCTTGGGCGTTCCGGCCTGGGTGACGATTTCGCGCGTGGCGGCTTGCTCAAACTGAGCCGCGTCCAGCCCTTCGATGAAGGCCAGCACCGTGGCAATGCGCGCCTGCAGCTCGGCAAAGGTCTGCTCGCTGTCGTCCAGCTTGGGCACCTCGACGCCCGCCAGCCGGGCCGACACGCTTTTGGCGAAATCGCTGGCCACCTGCACCTGGCGCAGCAGCGCAAACATGTCGGGAAACAGGCGCGCCTGCAGCAACGCGTTGGGGTCGATCTTTTTGGCGGCGGCATGGGCTTCGGCCTTGCGCAAAACCTCCTGGAGGCCGCCCAGCATCTGCTTGAAAACCGGGACGGAGCTGGTGTAGATGAATGAATTGGCGCTGGTCATGATTTCTTTCGATAAAGGTTGATGGAAGGATTCTCGCCGGGTTCGGTGGCGGACGCTTCGGAACGGTGTCAGTCGCCCAAATCGAGGGTAGCTGCCAGCGGCAAGCCGGCTGGCGCTTCGTGGTGGGCCAATACCCAGGCGCGCTGCGTGTGTTCCGACGCGTCCTGCAGGCGCTCGATGACAAAGCCGATGGACGCCTTGTCGAGCGCGGCAAATGGCTCGTCCAGCAGCGTCACGGCGGCGCCCGACGCGAGGGCAGCGGCCAGCCAGACCTTGCGTTTGGAACCACTCGACAGCATGTAGAGCGGCTTGTCCAGGTGCGGCGCCAGCATCAGGCCCCTCACCAGTTCGGCCAGGCCCTGAGAGTCAAACCGGGGATAAAGCTCCGGCAGCGACTTGAAATATTCCAGCGCGGTCAGCTGGTCAAAGGCTTGCGAACGCGGGTCGGCCCAGAACACCTGCTGCCGGTAGGCCAAGGGCTGGTCGGCCAGCGAGATGCCCCTGATCTGCAACTGGCCGGCATCGGCCGGCAAGTCGCCCGCCAGCAGACGCAGCAGCGTGGTCTTGCCGCGCCCATCGCCGCCGCGCAGCAGCGTGACGCCGGGCGGGATGCGCGCTGACCAGCCGGCAAACAGCTCACGTTGCGGGTAACGAAAGCCCAGCCCCTGGACCTGTAAAACGACGGGATGGGTGACGACGGCAGGTTTGATGGGGTGACCCTCTTTTCAATGGAGGTAGAGTGGGTATTGTAGAAACACGGTCCAGACTTTCATTCCGGATTCATGTCCAATAGGCGCATGCCACACCCGCAACACCCGCACCCACCGACCGACACCGAGCAACGCCTGATCGATCTGGAAATCAAGGCCAGCTTCGCCGAAGACCTGCTGGAACGGCTGGACCAGGTCATCATCCGTCAGCAGCAGCAAATTGACAGCCTGCTGCGTGAGGTCGCCGACCTGAGGGAGCGCAGCCCGGCACCGGACACCGGCGAGCCCCGCAGCCTGCGCGATGACCTGCCGCCGCACTACTGATAGACGCGAGCCGCGCGGGTCCGCGGCCCAATTGGTTGACAATCACGGGTTGACCTCACGTTAAAAGCCCATGACCGACATTCCTACCGAAGCTCCTGCAACCACCGACGCCACCAACACGTCTGCGCCCCCCCGTGATCCGGCCAAGCGGCCGGGCCGCGCGCAAGCGGCCCAGCCGGTGCTGGAAAAGCTGTTTGAACTCTATCCGCAGCTGTTTGGCGCAAACTTCCTGCCGCTCAAGCTCGGGATTTTTCAGGACCTGCTGGCCAGCCAGCCCGAGCATTTTCAGCGCGACAGCCTCAAGCTGGCGCTCAGCGTGCACACCCGTTCGACCCGCTACCTGCAATGCGTGGCGGCGGGCAAGCCGCGCCATGACCTGCAGGGTGCGGCGGTGGAAAACGTGGCGCCCGAGCATGTCTACCTGGCGCTGCTCGAACTGTTTCGGCGCCGCCAGGCGCGTGCGCGCGAAGACCTGCGGCCCAAGTTTCGCGCCCAGTTGATCGCCGCGTTCGAGGCCTCGGGCCTGTCGCGCCAGGACTACCAGGCGCGGGTGCAGACCAACGACGCCGACGCCACCGCCCTGCTCGAGGAAGCCCTGGCCGAGCAGGCTGAAAAGCTGGCGCGCCAGGAGGCCCTGCTCAAGGCCTTTGAAGGCAGCGGCAAAACGCTGGAAGAGTTCACCGACATGTACGGCCTGGCGCAGCGCGACGTGATGGCGGCACTGGACAGAAAACGCCGGCTGGGCGCGGCTGCTGCCAGGCCCGCCAACCCGCAGGCCTGAGCCCCCGGCGCCGCTACAGGCTCAGTGCGCCATGTCGCATTGCGGCTGCAGGCGCGGCGCCACGCCTTCGGCCCGGGCCACTTGCAGCGACTGCACCAGCCCCGCCAGCCATTCATCAATCAGCAGCGGGTCATTGATGGTCTTGAGCAGCTGGTAGGCAGCCTCGGCCTCGGGGAAGCGGCGGCGCAAAAAATTGAGCCACTGCTTGAGCCGGCCGGCGCGCGAGCGGGCATCAAGCCGGGTGCAGACGATGTGCCAGAAGTCGGCCAGCAGCGGCACCAGCTGCGGCCAGACCATGCCCGCCGCCGCAGAAGGAAGCAGCGCTGCCCCGTTCATTGAAGCCTTGATCGCCAGCCCCAGGCCGGGGTCGGCCACGGCGCCACGGCCAATCATCAGCATGTCGCAGCCCGAGGCTTCGCGGCAGCGGCGCGCGTCGTCCACGGTCCAGATTTCGCCGTTGGCCACCAGCGGAATCCTGACGACCGCGCGCAGGTCGGCTATGCGCTCCCAGTAGGCCGGTGGCCGGTAGGCCTGGGCCTTGGTGCGGGCATGCACCACCAGCTCGTCGGCGCCGTTTTCGGCAATCGCCAGTGCGCACTCCAGCGCCCGCGAATCATCGCTGTAACCCAGCCGCATCTTGGCCGACACCGGCATGTGCGCGGGCACCGCGCGGCGCACGGCGCGGACGATGGCGGCAATGGTTTCGGGCTCGTTCAGCAAGGCGGCGCCGCCACCGTGGCGATTGACCACCGCCGCCGGGCAGCCGAAGTTCAGGTCAATGCCGGCCGGCCCCAGCGCGGCCAGTCGCGCGGCGTTTTCGGCCAGGCAAACCGGGTCCGAGCCCAGCAGCTGCGCGCGCACCGGCACCCCGGCCAAGGTGCGGCCGCCGTTGTGCAGCTCGGGCACGATGCGGGTGAACACGCGCTCGGGCAGCAGCTGGTCGGTGATGCGGATGAATTCGGAGACGCAGCGGTCTATGCCGCCCACCCGCGTCAGCACGTCGCGCAGCACGAAGTCGAGCAGGCCTTCCATGGGCGCCAGCAAAATCGTCATGGCGCGGACAGGTCTTCAGGCAGCGGCCAGGCGCCAGAGCGAGGTGACTTCGGCGGCGCGGGCGGCGTGCAGCGGGTCGGTGGGGTCGCTCGCCTTCGGGTGCTGCGGCGTGGCGTCCATGCGGTCCAGCACCTTCAGCCCGGCGCCCGCGATGGCGGCCAGCAGTTCGGTGCGGCTGCGCAGGCCCAGGTGCTCGGCCAGGTCCGACAGAATCAGCCAGCCCTCGCCGCCCGGCGCCAGGTGCGCCGCCAGGCCATTCAGGAAGCCCAGCAGCATGCGGCTGTCTTCGTCGTACACCGCCTGCTCAATCGGCGATGCGGGGCGCGCCGGCAGCCACGGCGGGTTGCAGACGATGATGTTGGCCTTGCCCTCGGGGAAAAGATTGGCTTCGCGCACTTCGACCTGCGGAAAACCAAGCCGTTTGAGGTTGTCGCGCGCGCAGGCCAGCGCGCGCGCATCCAGGTCGGTCGCCACCACCCGCTGCACGCCGCTGCGCAGGGCCAGCACGGCGGCCAGCACGCCGGTGCCGGTGCCGATGTCAAAAGCGACCAGGTCTGCGGTGCCTTCGGGCACGGGCACCTGAGCCACCAGCGCGATGTATTCGCCGCGCACCGGCGAAAAAACACCGTAATGCGGATGGACGCGGTTGTGCGGCCCGTCTTCACCCAGCGCCGCGATGGCAACCCCCTTGCGGCGCCACTCGTGGGCGCTGATGAGGCCCATCAACTCGCGCAGCGACGCGACCGAAGCGATAGGGGCGCGATTTGATGTGGAAGCAAGTCCCGCCGACAGGCCGCCCTTAGGCGGGACAGCCTCCTCGGGGGGCAGCGCAGTACGCGAAGCGACAAGCGTGGGGGCCGCAATTCCCCAGGCTTCGGCGCAGGCTTTTTTGGCGTCGGGCGCCCGGCGCAGCGGGATGCCGTAATCCGCGTCAAACGGAATCAGCACCATGCCCAGCACGCGCGCGCGCTGCGCCTGGGCCTGGCGATGCAGGTGAAAGGCTTGCGGGAAAACCGGTGCCGGGGCGGCGGCCTCAACACTTGGGGCGCCGGCCTTGTGGCGTTTGTCGCGTTTGGGTTTGGGCGGCTTGTCGGCGCGCCGCGCCAGCGCCTGCAGCAGGTGGCGCGCATTCTGAAAGTCGCCGCGCCAGAGCAGGCCGGTGCCCTCGCAGGCCAGCCGGTAAGCCGTGTCGGCCGCCATGCTGTCGTCGGCCAGCACCACGCGCCTGGGTGCCGGCGCGCCGCGCTCCGAGCGCCAGCGCGCCGTGCGGGCTTCCCCGGCTTCGGTCCAGCCAATGACGGGCGGCACACCGGCCTGGCCGGGCAAACTGGAGGCGGCAAGAGAGGAAGAAGGAGAAGAAGAAGTGGGCATCAGCAGGGCAAACACAAAAAAGGGAGTGCACCGTTTTAACAGATGGACGGCTGTGGGCTGGTCGCAAAAGCCCCGCACAGACGCCCCAGCCGCGGGAAAAGGCATCAAACTGGCCGCTAGCCCTTTCAAAACGCGCGTAGGCAGCTATTGTTTTTATAGCAACTGTAGCCGGGCACCGCACCCGCGCGCAGACCCGTGCGCGCCGCGCTTCCTACACCGCGCATCATCCCCTGCCTACAGACGGCTGCCCGCTGGCCGGTTAAGTTCAGGGCACACGCTGCGAAAGATCTCCCATGCCCCGATTCCACGCCATCAATGACCCCTTGCCCCCATTGCCCACCCTGACCAGCGGTGACAGCCGCAAGGCGATTGAGCAGCGCGCCCGCGAGGCGGCGATGCCGCCCTCGCCGGCCCAGAAAGGCCGCTGGCCTTTTCCGGTCGTCCCGGTGATGCAGGCCGGGCCGGCGCCGGGTGTCAGCGGGCCGGCAGAGCCTGCCGCCCCATCCGCTTGACCAGGGTCACGACCAGCAGCACCAAAGCCCCGGCCAGCAGGCCGACCAGACCATCCAGCAGCAGCGGCGTCAACGACTCCAGCAGGCCGCCCACCACCCCGCCGACCTCCCCCAGACGCTGCGCCAGCGCCTCGATGGCGTGGCCCAGTGGCGCCAAGCCATGCGTCAAAATGCCGCCGCCCACCAGAAACATCGCCACGGTGCCGGCCACCGACAGGCCCTTCATCAGCCACGGCGCCGCCCGCAAAATACCCCGCCCCAGGCCGCGCTGCGCGGACAGCCAGACACCGCTGCCGGTGCGCTCACTGAGGTATTGCCCGCCGTCATCAAGCTTGACAATGCCGCCCACCAGACCGTAAACGCCAATCGTCATCAAAATGGCGATGCCGCCCAGCACAGAGACCTGGGTGATGAAGGGGCTGCCCTGCACCGTGCCCAGGGTGATGGCAATGATTTCGGCGGACAGAATAAAGTCGGTGCGCACCGCGCCCTTGATCTTGTCTTTTTCAAGCGCCAGCAAATCAACCGTGGGGTCGGCCAGCGCATGGACCACGGCTTCATGGTGGGCCGCCTCTTCCCCGGGGCTGTGCAGATAGTGGTGGGCCAGCTTTTCAAAGCCCTCGAAGCACAAAAACGCGCCGCCCAGCATCAGCAGCGGCGTCACCGCCCAGGGCGCAAAGGCGCTGATGGCCAGCGCCGCCGGCACCAGAATCGCCTTGTTGAGAAACGAGCCCCTGGCCACGGCCCAGACCACCGGCAGTTCGCGCTCGGCCCGCACGCCCGAGACCTGCTGCGCATTGAGCGCCAGATCGTCGCCCAGCACACCCGCGGTTTTTTTGGCCGCCACCTTGGACAGCAGGGCCACATCGTCCAGCACCGAGGCGATGTCGTCAATTAATGCAATGAGGCTGCTGGCCATGAAATTTTTCCGAAGCAGGCGGACCAAGCCGGGTTGAACACAAGCCGCTGAACGTTTGCTTGCAATGCATTTTCAGCGCCAGCGAAGGGTAACGCAGAATTTGCCGATCTTCATCACTGCAAGCGGACCCATGGCTGCTCCACCACGACTTTCCCTCCGGCCTGGCGCCATGTCCCCGGCCTTCACGCTTGCCCTGACGGCCCTGGTCCTGACCGCCTGCGGCGGCGGCTCGGACGGCGGCTCGGGCACGACGGCGCCGCTGCCGGCGCCGGTGGCCACCACCGCGCAGACCACCAGCGTACCTGCCAGCCCCACCGTCAGTCCCGCCAGCATCGACGCGAATTGCGGCCTCAACAGCCCAGGCGGCATCCAGGCCGAGGTGCTGCAGCGGGTCAACGCCCTGCGCAGCACCGGCGCGGTCTGCGGCGCAACCAGCTACCCGGCCACCACGCCGCTAATTTGGAACAGTCTGTTACTGAAAGCGGCCACCGGCCATTCGGCCGACATGGCCAGCAACAACTATTTTTCACACACCAGCCTGGACGGCAGAACCCTGTCGCAGCGGGTATTGGCCGCGGGCTACAACTACAGTGCAGCCGGTGAAAACATCGCCGCCGGCCAGCGCAGCGTCGAAAGCGCGATGGCGGGCTGGATCAACAGCCCCGGCCACTGCCAGAACCTGATGGAGCCGCTGTTCCGGGACATAGCGGTGGCCTGTGTGCGCAACGACAGCGCCACCTACAGCTACTACTGGACCATGGACCTGGGCCGCACACGCTAAGGCCCGGCGCAGCGCCCGCGCACCCTCGTTCAACGCGAGGTCAGGCGGCCCAGGATGAAGCCCAGCGCCAGCGCCGCGCCCACCGCCTCCAGCGGTCTTTCCTGAATCCAGGATTTCGACTGCTCCAGGGCCTGCACCGGCGCTTCGGTCAGGCGCCGGGTCTGGTCCGAAAAACGGTCCGCGACCTGGGCCGCATTGCTGGCCAGCTTGTCCACCGTCTGATGCGCGGCCGTTGAAAGCCGGTCCACCGTGCTGCGTGCCGGGTCGGCCATCTTGTCGATGCCGCCGTGCAGCGCCGCACCGGCGCTGTCCACGCCGCGCTTGACGGCATTGGCCGAGGCTTCGTTGCTCGAATCTGCGGAGGGTATGTCCATGATGCTTCCTTCAAAAAGTTCGTCCAAAAACCAGCGAATCGCCAGATTGTAAAAAGCGACTCTTTGCCAGTCTGTGCGGCGCCGCGGGGCCTGCGTGTAGGACAACAGAGGGTTTGCAGCCGGCTGCGGTAAAGCCGGCTTGTCAGTAGGGGCCGACAGCAAAAATAGTTGTCCTGGCAGGCTGCGCAGCCGGCCAAAAGCTGTCACCATAAAGTGTTGAAGGAGGTTTCACCATGGTCATGTTTGCCAACCCCGCCCACAGCATGCCAGACGCTGACGACACCGTCATCACGGACATCAGCTGCATCTACTACCTCACCGACAGCGAGCAGCCGCGCCAAAAACCCGTACCCGAAGAGGACACGCAGGAAGACGATGGCCTGGAGCTGCCGGTCAGCCCCGACGAGGGCGCGCCGCTGATTCCCGACGACGATGAACGGGTGATCAACGTGCCGTCCTGAACGGCCCGGCGCGCCGGGCAACGCTGTTAGTCGACCGCGCGCTTGAGGCGGATTTCTTCGAGCTTGACGCTGCCAAAGGCCACGGTTTTGAGCGAGGGCATTTCGCGCTTGAAGCCGGCGGCCTGCTCGCAAAAGCGCAGGGCGCGCTCGTTGCGCAGCAGCACCCAGAGCGTGACCTGGGTGCAGCCCTCTTCCTTCAGGCCCTCGCGCGCGCCATCCCACAAGGCCAGGCCGGCGCCCTGGCCCCAGTGCCCGGGCGCCACGTACAAGGCCCAGATTTCGCCCGTGGTGGACCGGGTGCCGGCATCGCGCGAACGGTCAAAGCCGACAAAGCCGATGACCTGGTCGCCCTCGGTGGCCACCAGCAGCTGCGGCTCGATGAACTCGATGGCTTCGCGCCAGTAGGCCTGGCGCTTTTCCACCGTCATGCCGTGCAGAAAGTCCGACGGCATCAGGTCGGCGTAGGCGGCTTGCCAGGTGGCCACATGGATTTCGGCAATGGCTTTGGCA
Source organism: Polaromonas sp. (assembly GCF_031411155.1). GTDB lineage: Bacteria > Pseudomonadota > Gammaproteobacteria > Burkholderiales > Burkholderiaceae_C > Polaromonas. The sequence goes on from NZ_JANOAL010000066.1 coordinate 15,269, forward strand.
TCGCGGGCGGTGGCGGGACGAACGGAGTAGCTGGGCATTAAAAAATCGCTTGTGTGTCGGTGAAAAAGATCAGCCGGGGAAAAGCAGGGAAAACCCCGAAAGGAGGAAGATTGTCGCGCAAATCGCACCGGCACCCGCAACGGGGCGCCGCCACGCGACCGGCCAGGGCGCGCGGCAGCCGCTCTGGGGTAAATTCGGGCCAGCCTCTTGCCTGACCTTGCCACCCCTGTACCCATGTCTTCCAGCACCCCGGCTGCTTCGGATTGCGTTTTCACCGCCCGCATCGCGCCGGCCGGTCCGAGCTTTGCCGCGCCCGCAGCGTTGCCGCTGCTGCAAGCGGCCCAGCGCGCGGGCCTGGAGTTGCCCAGTTCCTGCCGCAACGGCACCTGCCGCAGCTGCATTTGCCTGCTGCACAACGGCCAGGTGCTGTACCGCATCGCCTGGCCGGGCCTGAGCGCCGAGGAAAAGCAGGAGGGCTTCATCCTGCCCTGCGTGGCCTATCCGGCGTCGGATGTGGTGCTGGAGCTGCCGGTTTAAGCGCAGGCCGCGCGGCATGTAGTGTTTTGTCAAATAACCGTGCCAGCATGGCGCCATGCACGCTTTTCCCCGCACGCCCGACCCCGACGCCACCTTTGAGGAACACGAAGATTTCAAGGCGATTTTGCGGGCCGGCAGCGAGCAGTTCGAGATTGAGACCGTGGCCGAAATCCACACCGCCGGCCCGACGTTTGCGCTCTACAGCGCCAGCATCGGCTCGCGCGACCCGCAGGCGCCGGCGCTGGGGTTTTTTGGCGGCATTCACGGCCTGGAGCGCATCGGCACGCAGTTGATCCTGCACTACATGCGGGGGCTGCTGTTCCGACTGGCGTGGGACACGCTGCTGCAGCAGCAACTGCAGCGCATCCGGCTGGTCTTCATGCCCATCGTCAACCCCGGCGGCATGTGGGCGCAGACGCGGGCCAACCCCAGCGGTGTGGATTTGATGCGCAACGCGCCGCAACGGGCCGATGGCCAGGTGCCGTTTCTGGCCGGTGGGCAAACCTTGAGCCCGCTGCTGCCCTGGTACTGTGGCCGCCCCGGCGCGGCCATGGAAACGGAAAGCGCGGCCGTGCTCAAGGTGGTGCGGGAGCAGCTGGCCTGCCGGCCCTTCAGCCTGGCACTGGACTGCCACTCGGGTTACGGCTTTGCCGACAGCCTGTGGTTTCCCTATGCCAAAACCCGGCGGCCGATGGCGCATCTGCCCGAGATGTTTGCCCTCAAGACCCTGCTGGAGCAAGCCATGCCGCACCATGACTACCGCTTTGAACCGCAAAGCAGGCAGTACCTGCTGCATGGCGACCTGTGGGACCACGCCTATGACCAGGCGCCCGATGGCAACCTGTTTTTGCCGATGACGCTGGAGCTGGGCTCGTGGTTGTGGATACGCAAAAACCCGCGCCAGCTGTTTTCACGCCACGGCATCTTCAACCCGATCAAGGCGCACCGCATCCGGCGCGTGCTGCGCCGCCATGCCGACCTGCTGGACTTTCTGGCGCGCATCGCCTATGCCGCGCCCGGCTGGCTGCCCGAGGCCGGGCGGCGCGCCCAGCTGCAGCAACAGGCGGCCGCGCACTGGCGGCCCGGGCGCACGCCATGAGCGGGGCCACGCCATGACCTGGGTGCTGCTACGCGGTCTGACGCGCGAGGCGCGGCACTGGGGCGACTTTGCGCCGCAATGGGCGCGGGTCGTGGGCGCGGACACGGACGCGAATGCGAATCCGGATGGGCGCCGGGATCAGGTGCTGGCGCTGGACCTGCCCGGCAATGGCGAGTTTCGCGGGCTAGCCTCGCCGCGCAGCGTGCGGGCCATGGTGGCCTTTGCGCGCCGGCAGTTGCAGGCCAGGGGCTGCGCGCCGCCCTATCGCCTGTTGGCGATGTCGCTCGGCGGCATGGTGGCGGCCGACTGGGCCCAGCGTTATCCGCGCGAGGTGACGCGGCTGGTGCTGATCAACACCAGCATGCGGCCCTTCGGCGGCGCCAGCGACCGGCTGCGCCCCGGCAGCTGGCTGGCGCTGTTGCGGCTGGCCGCGCGCTGGCACGACGCCGACGCTGCCGAACGCCTGATTCACCGGCTCACCAGCAGGCGCATGGCGACGCGCGAGGACGACCTGGCGGCGTGGCGGCGGATTCGCCAGAGCGCGCCGGTCAGCGCGACCAACGCCTGCCGCCAGCTCTGGGCCGCGGCGTGCTTCGGCAGTGCGGTCGCCGCGCCGCCCTGTCCGGTGCTGGTCCTGTCGTCGGCCGCCGACCGGCTGGTGCATCCGCAGTGCTCCGCGCGTCTGGCCGGCGCCTGGGGCGCATGCCATCGGCAACACCCCTGGGCCGGCCACGATTTGCCGCACGACGCGCCTGAGTGGGTCTGCCAGCAGCTCACGGACTGGTTGGCTTCGACCTGAGATTGCTATACTTTTAATAGCTAACCAGCAGTGTTTTTATTGGGCTAGCCCGGATATTTCACCGTAGTAGGCCGTAAAACGAGAACGGCATTGCCCTTGTATGCTCGAAAATCGAGGTGTCGAATCTTGATCAAGCGAGCGAGCAATGCCGAAGCCAAACTGTACCGAAGAAATTGACGTTGGAG
>NZ_JANOAL010000067.1:0-12095 GCF_031411155.1 Polaromonas sp.
AACTTCATCGAATACCACGGTGATCGATTCACTGACTTTTCTGCGGTGGCTTATCTTGACGGAGAGCCTGTGGCCCTGCTGCCGGCCTCGATTGACGTGGCCTCCGCTCACGCGTCCAGCCATGCGGGCCTGACGTTCGGCGGCGTCGTGCTCAAGCGTGAATTGCGTGGCGATGTGGCGATCAATCTGGTTCATGCGCTACTGGACAGCCTCAAAGAGTGGGGCGCGAAGACCCTGACCGTCAAGGTATTGCCACAAGTTTTTACGACCTACCCGTCTGCTGAAACGGACTACGCGCTGTGGCGCCGGGGCTTCTCGTTGGTGCGGCGTGATCTTTCCAGCCTGTTGCCGCTGCAAAACCCGCTGCCGTTTAACACCTCAAAAGCGCAATCGGTCAAGAAAGCCAGGAAAGCCGGCCTGAGGGTGGGAGTTGCCTCGGTCGCTGATTTTCATGCCTTGCTGGAAGGTGTATTGGGCACGCAGCATGGCGTGTCGCCGGTGCATTCCTTGAAGGAAATGCAATTGCTGGCGGCGCGGTTTCCCGAGCGGATATTCGTCCGCGCGGCAACACAGGGAGATGCGCTGCTGGCAGGCGCGCTGATCTTCAACTACGGGCATATCTGGCATACGCAGTACCTTGCGTCTTCTGAGGCGGGACGCGCTTTGGGCGCCCTTGATTGGGTCATTGATTCGGTCATCGACGAGGCAAGACGCCGGGGTGTAACTCATTTAAGCTTCGGCACATCGACTGAGCAAGCCGGTACCACCTTGAACCAGGGGCTGATCTGGCAAAAGGAAAGCTACGGTGCCAGATCCATCACCCATGACTTTATGACGGGCGTTCTTTGAACGCCTGAAATCTGCAATTTTTTTGTGCTGGAGCCGCTACATGATTTCAGGAGAACTAGCTGGGTGCAAGATTGTCGATTTGCCGAAAATATCGGATCCGCGCGGCAACCTGACCTTCGTAGAAGGCGGCAGCCATATTCCTTTCGACATTCAGCGTGTCTATTACCTTTATGACGTGCCTGGTGGTGCGGAGCGTGGTGGCCATGCCCACAAAGGGCTGCGGCAGTTGATTATTGCCATGTCTGGCAGCTTTGACGTGGTGCTCGATGATGGGAAAGAAAAGAAGCGTTTTCACCTTAACCGCTCGTACAGCGGGCTTTATGTCTGCCCCATGATCTGGCGCGAACTGGACAACTTTTCGTCCGGGTCGGTCTGCATGGTGCTGGCTTCCAACAAATACGACGAAGATGACTATTTCCGCGACTACGCAGAATTCATGCGGGCGCGGTGACCACCATGAACATTCCTTTTCTTGACCTGGGCGCGGCCTACCGGGAGCTGCAATCCGAAATTGACGCGGCCGTAGCCCGCTCGCTGGCCTCTGGCTGGTACATAGGCGGGCCAGAGGTAGAGGCTTTTGAGCAGGAGTTTGCCGCCTACACGCAGGCGCAGCACTGCATGGGCGTGGCCAATGGCCTGGACGCCCTGCACCTGGCGTTGCGCGCCATGGACGTCGGGCCGGGTGACGAAGTCATCGTGCCCAGCAACACCTTTGTTGCCACCTGGCTGGCCGTCAGCCAGTGTGGGGCCACGCCGGTGCCGGTGGAGCCGGATGCGCGCAGCTTCAGCATCGACCCGGCGCGGATCGAGGCCGCCATTACCCCGCGTACCCGCGTGATTCTGCCGGTGCACCTGTATGGCCAGCCGGCCGACCTGGACCCCATCCTGGCCATCGCGCGCAAGCACGGCCTGCGCGTGCTCGAAGACGCGGCCCAGGCCCACGGCGCGCGCTACAAGGGCCGGCGCCTGGGTGCGCATGGCGACGCCGTGGCCTGGAGCTTTTACCCCGGCAAGAACCTGGGCGCCATGGGCGACGGCGGCGCAGTGACCACCAACGACGCGCAGCTGGCCGACCGCATCCGCGTGCTGCGCAACTACGGCTCGCGCGTGCGCTATGTCAACGAAGTGCAGGGCTACAACAGCCGGCTGGATCCACTGCAGGCCGCCATCCTGCGCGTGAAGCTGACGCACCTGGACAGCTGGAACGCCCGCCGCAGTGCCATTGCCCAGCGCTACCAGCAGGGTCTGGCCGGCAGTGGCCTGAGCTTGCCGCATGTGCCCGAATGGGCCGAACCCGTGTGGCACCTGTATGTGGTGCGGCACCCGCAGCGCGACGCATTGCACAAGTCGCTGGCCGAAGCCGGCGTGGGCACGCTGATCCACTACCCGATTCCTCCGCACCGCCAGCAGGCCTATGCGCAGGCCGGCTGGGGCGCGGGCGATTTTCCGGTTGCCGAACGTATGGCGGGTGAAGTATTGAGCCTGCCCATGGGCCCTCAGCTAGGCGACGAACAGGCGGTGAAAGTCATGCATTGCATTGATGCGGTTCATGCTGCCGCCTAGAAAATAAAATGTAATCTGTATGAATATTGATAATTTGAATAAAGCGGCACCCGACCGCCCCTTGGTCAGTGTTGCCGTCGTGACCTATAACCAAAAAGAATTCTTGAAAGAGTGTATTGAATCGATACTGATTCAGGATTATCCGAATATCGAAATCGTGGTTGCCGATGATGGATCAACCGATGGCACCGATCAGTTGCTGCGCGCCTATCAACAGGAAGCAAAGCGGCCTTTTGTTCTGCGGATGGCTGAGAAAAACCAGGGAGTAACGCGCAATCAAAATGCGGCTGTGTTCGCCTGCAGCGGAAAATATATCTCATGGATGGCCGGCGATGACTTGATGTTGCCCGGAAAGATTTCAAAGCAGGTCGAATTCCTCGAAAATAACCCTGACTATTCCATTTGCTACCACGATCTGGACATTTTTGACTCGAGAACAAACCAGACCATCAAAAAATTCAGCCAGACCGACAAACCGCGTGTGGGTGATTTGGCTACGCTTGTCAAATACGGCTCGTTCAACGGGGCTGTATCCAACATGGTCCGGCGCTCTTCATCGCCAAAAAACGGTTTTGACCCAAGAATACCGGTTGCTTCCGATTGGCTCTATTTTGTGGAATGCCTTTGGAGTGGCGGCAAGATTGGCTATGTCAATGAAGTATTGGCCCGGCATCGGCGCCATGACAATAATGTGACATCCTCATCGATTAAAAGGCCGTCGCTTACGGGAATTCAGGATCATCTCTTCTCGTGTGAGGTGATCGCTTCGCGGGCGCCCTGGATGGTCAAGGAAATCAATGGCCGAAAAGCCAATTTGTTCCTGTCCCTGCGATGGATGGATAATGGCAAATTTTACGGAAGCTATTTGCGAGCCTCCCTCATTTATAAATTCCGTCTGAAGGTATTTGTTGGCTTGCTGGCTTATTCACTGTTTGGGATGAGACGGTAAGGTGCGTAAGTCACATGGCATCAAAAATGATCAGCAAAATCGCATGAACCCGGCAAAGCCTGACAGGCAATCACCGGCCGTGCTCTATATCTCCTATGATGGCATGCTGGAGCCCCTGGGCCAGTCGCAGGTGCTGGCCTACCTCAAGCGTCTGGCCGTTGGTCGGCGCATCCATCTCATCAGCTTTGAGAAGGCAGACGACTGGGCCAATCGGGCAGAGCGTGAGCGTACTGCGCGCGACATTACCGGGGCCGGCATTGTCTGGCACCCGCTGCGCTACCACAAGCGGCCGTCGGCCCTGGCCACCGCCTGGGACATTGCTTGCGGCATGGCAGTCGGCTTATGGCTGGTGCTGCGGCACCGCTTGCGTATCGTGCATGCGCGCAGTTATGTCGCGTCGGTCATGGCGCTGGTACTCAAACGGATCACTGGCGTGAAGTACTTGTTTGACATGCGCGGTTTCTGGGCCGACGAGCGGGTCGACGGCAGCCTGTGGCCGCGCAGCGGCCGCATGTACCGCGTGGCCAAGGGGTTCGAGCGGCGATTCTTGCTGGGTGCCGACCATGTGGTGTCGCTGACCCAGGCGGCAGTGCGCGAGATGGCGCACTTTGACTATCTGCAGGGGCGCATGCCGCCGATCACCGTGATTCCCACCTGTGCGGACCTGACGCGCTTCACGCCCTTGCCGCGGCTGCGTGAGGGCAATGGCTTTGTGCTGGGTTATGTGGGGTCGGCCGGCACCTGGTATTTGTTTGACGAAGTGGCCGCCTGCTTTGCCCAGTTACTTCGCATGAAGCCCGACGCGCGCTTGTTGATCGTGAACCGGGGCGAACACGCCTACATTGGCGAGCGGCTGGCCGCCGCTGGCGTCCCGGTTGAGTCGGTGGAACTGACCACCGCCAGCCATGCCGAGGTGCCTGCCCAGATGGCCCGCATGGACGCCGGGGTCTTCTTTATCAAGCAGGTGTTTTCCAAACAGGCATCGGCCCCCACCAAGCTCGCCGAATTTCTGGGTTGCGGCGTGCCCTGTCTGGGTAATGCAGGGGTAGGGGATATGGCAGAGGTTCTGGAGGGTGACGGGGTCGGTGTGGTCCTGCGGTCATTTAAGGAAGAGCACTTGCTACACGGAATTGAACAACTGTTGGCTTTAAGCGCAGCGCCAGACATTCAACGGCGCTGTGTGGCGTCTGCCCGGCGGCATTTTTCTCTTGAGGAGGGCGTGGCTCGGTATGAGGAAATTTACGCGTTGATGAGAGCGGGAGGCCGCTCTGAATATTCTCAGAAACCATCATGCTGATTTATCTCGTGTTCTTGCTGGTTCCGCTGACCATGGGTATTTTTTATTCACCGAATAAAAAAAATGCCACCTGGTTGGTGTGGGTCTATTTCATCCCCCTGCTCATATTTTGTGGTTTGCGCAATGGCATCGGCCCCGACTGGAGTGGTTATACATTTCTGTATGAAAAATATCTATATCTGAATGTTTCCGATGTTTTTCAAACGTCAGAGTTCGGTTTTTTTCTGCTGAACAAGCTTTCGGAAAGTCTGGGTTTTGGTCTTTATGGCGTGATGTTCGTCTGTGCGCTGGTGTTTTTGTGGGGGGTATTTTCTTTTGCCATGCAAACTGCCAACCCCTGGCTGGCCATTGGTGGCGTAATGCCCTATCTGGTATTCGTCATCTCGATGAGCGGAATCCGTCAGGCGATTGCCATGGGGTTTGGCTTCTATATATTGTCTCGTTGGAGGAAATCGTCAATTCTGGTCAAGGTTCTCTGGATATCGCTGGCAATGACATTTCATAACAGTGCGGCCATTTTGTTATTCTTTGTGATCTTTGCCATCAAGGGCCAGCGTTTCTTGAAATGGACCACGGCGACATTGGTGGCCTTGTTTCTGGGCCTTGGCTTGAATGACACCGAGGTCTATACAAAATATCAATCGGTTTACATTGAGCAAAACATTGTGTCTGGCGGCGCATTCTTTCATGTGTTGCTGAGTGCTTTTCCGGCGGCCATCTACTTTTGGCACAGAAAAAAGATCCGGCGGACAGTGGGGGGTAATTCGACGGTTGATATCGCCAGTTTGATGACGTTGGCTGCCCTTCCATTGCTGTTGGTCTCCACCACCGGGGTGGATAGGCTGGCACTGTATTTTTCATTCATTCAAATGTGGATTTATGTGGCATTGATTCAGACGTTTCCTGGCAGCAGGGCACTTTTGAAAGCAATGATCTGCATGCTTGCCCTGCTGGTATTTTTTGTGTATTTTATTTTTGGCTCGCATGCCGATAAATACATTCCCTATAACAATGTTCTATTTGGCTGACGATGAAAAGCGAGACGCCCGGGTTTACGCTCTCCCTTGACTGTGAGGGGCTGTGGGGCATGGCTGACAACGAAAGGGTTGTCAGCGCCGGCCTCATCAACCAGGCATCGCTGGCGCAAGCCTACACCTTCATATTGCGCACGCTGCATAACAACGGGCTGAAGGCGACGGCGGCTTTTGTAAGCTGTTTTGCTGCCGACGCGGAAGCGGTTCGAGAAAGTATTCCTCTCATCGAGCAACTGGCGGCGCTCAACCCGGGCTGGTTTGCCCGGCTGCTGCCTGCGCTCAGGCGCGGGGCGATGGACGGCTGGGTGGGGGCTGATTTTTATCGCTCCCTGTCCGTCGCGGGTCACGAGATGGCCTGGCATGGCGCGACCCATCTGCCTTTGTCTGCGCACACCTCACCCGAGGCCGTCGCGCTGGAACTGCAACTCGCATCCAGACTGTTCCGTGAGTTGGGGCAGGTACCCCGAACCCTTGTTTTTCCCAGAAACCAGGTCGGCCATCTGCCGCAATTGCGCGAGTTTGGCTTTGAAACCTATCGCGCCAGCCTTCCCGGCGGCATGGCAAACCGGCTGTCGGGGCTGTTGAACGAGTGGAACCTGTTTGATCACGGTGTGATGGACAAGCCGGGTCGGCGGGGCGCCTGGCAGGTATCGCCGGCCGGCTACTTCCTGAACTGGCCCTCGGGCGTGCGGGCAGCGGTGCCGGTGGCGGTGACCGTCAGGCGCTGGAAATCGCTGCTTCGCCACGCCGCCGGGCGTGGCGGTTATGTGCACATGTGGTTTCACCCGCACAACCTGATTACGGCCCCGGCCATGCAAATCGCGTTTGACGAAATCATGGGCTTTGCGGGGGGGCTGGTGAAATCAGGGGACATGCTCAGCCTGACGATGGCTGAAGCCAACAAACAGTACCAGTCGGGGGAGTTGCCATGAGTATCGGAGTGTCGATTGAGGACTTCAACAGCAGCCAGTTTGAACAACTGGCGGCGCTGTTTGCGAGCTACTTTCCGGCCGGCGACAAATTGTTGTCCAGGGACTACACGGAATGGCTTTACGCCAAAAATCCCTATGGCCCGGCCAAAATGGTCAAGGCGGTTGACGACGGGCGCCTGGTCGGTTTCATGGCGATGATTCCCGTGCATCTGGTCCGGCGCGATGCCCGGCTGGTGGCGTACTACGTGGTCAACGTGCTGGTGCACCCCGAATACCATGGCAAGCATGTTTTCGGGCGCATGATCACCGCTGCCAAAGAACTCGTCAAGACAGAAAACGCCGTGCTGATGGGGCACCCCAACGACATGGCGCTCAAGTCGTGGCAGCGGGCGCGCATGCATTTTCACGCTTCCTTGAAGCCGAGCCTGGCCCTACCCAGGCTGCGCGCCAGGGGGGCGCGCGCCCATGTTGTCGGAGCCGTGAGTCAATTGCAGTCGGTGCTGGCGGCGTTGAACGCACAGGCGCTGCAGGCAGACCGGTGGAATATTGCGGTGACCGGGGACTATGTCAGCTGGCGCTATCTGGCGCACCCGGCGAACAAGTACCTTGTCCAGTTGATCGAGGTCCATGGAGCGGCTGCGGGTTTTCTGGTGTCCAAGAAAGTACGTCCCGGGATCCGTCTGCTGGTGGATCAATTCATGCTTGACCCCTACGCGGCAGGCAGCCTGGGCCGATTGCCGTGGCTGACCATTTCCTTCAGGCCCGAGGCCTCTGCCAGCGAATTTGCCGGGTCGCTCTGGCCGATCCCGGTGAAGAAGCAGATTCCCTTTTTCTTTACGCACTACGCGCAGCCCTCCACGGCCCGCGATGTCATGAACCTGGGTCTTTCTGCAAGTGATTTTTGAATGACCATCAAGGTATTGGGCTTGTCCCTGTATGGGCCGCTGGCGGCCAGCACACGTTACCGCTTGACCCAATACGCGCCGGGGCTGCGTCGGGATGGCATTGATCTGGAGGTCAGGGCGCTGCTGGGCGACGACTACGTTCAAAAGAGCTTTGCCGGGCAAAAGTACCCGCTGATGAATCTGCTCAGGGATTACCTGGATCGGGCCGCACTGCTGCTCAAGCAGGGCCGCTACGACCTGGCCATTGTGAATGCCGAACTGTTTCCCTTGCTGCCGGGCTTGATTGAATCGCGGCTGCTGAGGATTCCGTATATCTACGATTTTGACGACGCCTTTTTCCTCAAATACCGGCTGGATCGATTCAAGCGGGTCTCTTTTCTGCTGCGGAACAAGTTCAATCCGGTGGTTTCCAGGGCCGCCGCCGTCATGGCGGGCAACCACTACCTCGCGCGCTACGCCAAGCCGTGGAATGCGGCTACGCACTGGCTGCCGACTGTGGTGGACACGCAGCGCTACCTGCCGAGGCCGGTCAGGCGAGAAGATGTTTTCACGGTGGGCTGGCTAGGCTCGCCGTCCACCTCGGTGTACCTGTCGGAGCTGACGGAGCCGTTGGCGCAACTGGGGCTTGAGGGGCCCGTCCGCCTGCTGGTCGTGGGGGGGCGTTGCGCCGCCATACCGGGGGTGGAAGTGGTGAACCTGCCATGGAGTGAGGCGACCGAGGTGGATCTGATCAACACCTTTGATGTGGGCGTCATGCCCTTGTTTGATGATGAGTGGGCCCGCGGCAAATGCGCATTCAAGCTGATCCAGTACATGGCCTGCGGCGTGCCCGTGCTGGCATCGCCGGTGGGTGCCAATGTGGATGTGGTGGCCCCCGACTGTGGCCTGCTGGCCGCCAGCCCCGCGGAGTGGCTCAATGGCTTGCGCCGCTTGAGGGACGACCGGGCGCTGCGGCAGAGTTTTGGCGCTGCGGCCCGGCACAGGGTAGAGCAGCTGTATTCGCTGGACAGTACCTTGCCGCTGATGGCAGAAACAATCAAATCGGTTGCCGCAGGGCGATAGGCTGACTATGTGTGGATTTGCGGGTTTTTTGACCACTGAAAGCGGGGCGTCGGGCAGTCTGGAAGCCGTCGCCACCGGCATGGCGCTGGCTATCCAGCATCGCGGCCCCGACGACGCGGGGGTGTGGAGCGATGCTGAATGCGGGATTGCGCTGTCGCACCGCCGCCTGTCCATCATCGACCTGTCGCCGGCCGGGCACCAGCCCATGCATTCTGCCAACGGGCGCTATGTGCTGGCGTTTAACGGCGAGATCTACAACCACCTGGCGCTGCGCACCGAACTGGCGGCGGCGCGGCAGGCGCCGGCCTGGCGCGGGCACTCCGATACCGAAACCCTGCTGGCTGGCTTTGCGGCCTGGGGTGTGACCGCCACCCTGCAGCGCGCGGTGGGCATGTTTGCCATGGCCTTGTGGGACCAGGCCGAGCGCCGCCTGACCCTGGCGCGCGACCGCTTGGGCGAAAAACCGCTGTTTTACGGCTGGGTGCACGGTGCGTTTGTGTTTGGCTCCGAGCTCAAGGCCTTGCGCGCCTATCCGGGCTTTGACAACCCGGTCAGCCGCGATGCGCTAGCCCTGTACCTGCAGCATTGCGCGGTGCCGGCGCCGTATTCGATTTACCAGGACATCTTCAAGCTGGAGCCGGGCTGCGTGCTGGCGCTGGACGCGGGGGGGCTGGGCAGCAAAACCTTGCAGCTTGAGCCCTATTGGCGCTTCATGGATGCTGTGCACCAGGGGCAGGCTGCGCCGTTTCAGGTTGATGCCGAGGCGGTGGTCGCGCTGGAAACCGCGCTGCGCGAGGCGGTGGCGCTGCAGGCGGTGGCCGATGTGCCGCTGGGCGCTTTTCTCTCGGGCGGGGTCGATTCGTCGGCCATTGTGGCGCTGATGCAGGCGCAGTCGTCGCGGCCGGTGCAGACCTTTACCGTGGGCTTTGACGAGGCGGGTTTTGATGAGTCGCCCCATGCCTTGGCGGTGGCCAGGCACTTGGGCACCGAGCACCACGCCCTGCGCGTGACGGCGGCCGACGCGCGGGCGGTGATTCCGCAACTTCCCGCGATGTACGACGAACCCTTTGCCGACAGCTCACAGATTCCGACCCACCTGGTGTGCCAGGCGGCGCGCCAGCAGGTGACGGTGGCGCTGTCTGGCGACGCCGGCGACGAGCTGTTTGGCGGCTACAACCGCTATTTTTGGGGGCCAAGGGTCTGGAACCGCATGAAGCGCATCCCCGAGGGGCTGCGGCGCGGGGTGGCCGGCGGCATTGCGCGGGTGCCGGGCCCGGCGTGGGACGCCCTGGGCCGCGCGCTGCCCGGGGCGCACGGCGTGGCGCGCTTGGGCGACAAGGTGCACAAGCTGGCCAGGCTGACCTCGGCCACCAGTCTTGACAGCCTGTACCGCAGCCTGGTGACCGAATGGCCGCAGGACGCTGAACTGGTGCGCGGGGCGGCCCGGTTGCCGACCCGGCTCGACGACGCCAGCCTGGCGGCCGGCGTGCCCGAGGCCGAGCAGCGCATGATGCTGTGGGACACGCTGACCTACCTGCCCGACGACATCCTGACCAAGGTAGACCGCGCCGCCATGAGCGTGAGCCTGGAAACGCGCGTGCCGTTTCTGGACCACCGGGTGGTCGAGCTGGCTTGGCGGCTGCCGCTGCACATGAAGATTCGGGACGGGCAGGGCAAGTGGGCGCTGCGCCAGGTGCTGTACAAGTACGTGCCGCGCGAACTGATTGAGCGGCCCAAGGCGGGCTTTGGCATTCCGGTCGGACAATGGCTGCGCGGCCCCTTGCGCGAATGGGCCGAAGGGCTGCTGGACGAGGCGCGGCTGCAGCGTGAAGGCTATTTCAACCCCGCCCCGATTCGGCGCGTGTGGCAAGAGCACCTGAGCGGCCGGCATGACTGGACGGTTCGGCTCTGGACCGTGCTGATGTTTCAGGCCTGGCTGGAAGGCAACCCTTAGCCAGCAGGTGTTTCAATGGCTGTGCGTGCTGTTCGTGTTTTTTGGGCGCCCTGCACGCCGCAATTCGGTAAAAAACGCTTTTTTGAGGGTTATTTAGGCCTCTAGCCCATACAAGACGTACGGTATCAGCTATAAAATTCATAGCAATCAATCTGACCGCAGTAACCCATCGCACTGTGAAAATCATCCTTTTTGCCAATACCGAGTGGTATTTATTCAACTTTCGCCTGTCGCTGGCCAAGGCCTTGCAAAGCCAGGGCCACGAGGTGCTGCTGATTTCACCACCGGGTGAATTTGGCGCGCGCCTGCAGGCCGAGGGTTTTCGCTGGCAGGCGCTGCCGATGGACCGCAGGAGCCTGAACCCGCTGCAGGAGCTGCGCCTGCTGGCGCACCTGTGCCAGCTGTACCGGCGTGAGCGACCCGCGCTGGCGCATCACTTCACGATCAAATGCGTGGTCTACGGCTCGATTGCGGCGCTGCTGGCGCGGGTGCCGGCGCGGGTCAACGCGGTGGCCGGCATGGGCTATGTGTTTACCAATAACGCCCTGAAAGCCAGGCTGCTGCGGCCCCTGGTCCGGGCGTTGATGCGCCTGGTGCTGAATGGCCGCGGTGCCCGCCTGATATTGCAAAACAACGACGACGTGGCCGCCTTTGCGCAGGCCGGACTGGCGCGGCCCGAACTGGTGCGGCTGGTCAAGGGGTCGGGCGTGGATTTGACGCGCTTCACGCCTCATGCGCAGCCAGTTCAAGATGATCAAGAGGGTCAAGTCGGCAAGGACACTCAGCCCACGCGTGTGCTGCTGGCGGCCCGCCTGCTTTGGGACAAGGGTATTGCCGAATACGTGGAGGCGGCGCGCCTGCTGCGGGCGCAGGGCCTGACCATCCGCTTTCTGCTGGCCGGCGCCCCCGACCCCGGCAACCCCGCCGCGATCCCGCAGGCCACGCTGGACGGCTGGGCCGCCGCGGGGCTGGTCGAGTTGCTGGGCCAGGTCAGTGACATGGCCGCCCTGTTTGCCAGCGTGGACATTGCCGTGCTGCCCAGCTACCGGGAGGGTTTGCCCAAGAGCCTGATCGAGGCGGCGGCCTGCGCCCTGCCACTGGTCACCACCGACGCGCCGGGCTGCCGCGAGGTGGTCACGCACGAGGTCGATGGCCTGATCGTGCCCGTCAAAAATGGGCAGGCCCTGGCGGCGGCCATCAGGCGGCTGCACCTGGACCCGGCCTGGGCACGCCGGCTCGGCCTGGCCGCGCGCGCGCGCGCGCTGCAGGAGTTTGACGAGCGCATCGTGATCCGGCAGACGCTGGCGGTATACGCCGAGTTGCTGGAATAGGCGGCAAGGGGGCTCGGTCCAGCCCCAGCGACTGGGGCGCTGAATCGCTGCTGTTACGGTCCGCTGGGAGGTTCTATGCGCAATGTGCTGGGGTTGCGCACGGTGGTCACGCTGTACAGGGGATAGGCGCGGTGGAGTTTGGCGCCGCCGTCGCGGGTCAGCGGATTCCAGACAAACGTGGCCCTGTCGGGTGTTGACTTGGCAAACATGGCGCTCAGT
>NZ_JANOAL010000068.1:0-3737 GCF_031411155.1 Polaromonas sp.
GGAAACGCTGACGGGTGGCAAGGTGTTTCTGGAGATCTGGGTCAAGGTGCGCTCCGGCTGGGCCGATGACGAAGCCCGCGTCAAGACCTTCGGGTATGAATAGCCCCCACGGTCGCCCACTTCGTGTGGCTTCCTGCCCCCCGAGGGGGCCGCTGCGCCTGCGGCCTGGCAAAGCCAGTTCCGCGGCCCCGGCTGGTGTGGATAAGTGAGCGCTGTGGCTTGGCTGACTTTTTGTTGACGCCCGATGGTGACAAAACGCATTTCAGACGAACCCGCCTACGTCCTGCACCGCTACGACTGGAGCGAGTCCAGCCTGATTCTGGAAGTGTTCACGCGGACTTACGGCCGTATCGCCTTGGTCGCCCGCGGCGCCAAGAAGCCGGCCTCCAGCTTCAGGCCCATCCTGCTGCCGCTGCAGCCGCTGCACATCGCGTTTGGCGGAGACGCTGAAATCCGCACCCTCAAAAGCGCCGAATGGCAGGGCGGCCATGTCATGCCCACGGGTGACGCGCTGCTGTCGGGCTACTACCTCAATGAACTGCTGATGCGCCTCTTGGCCCGCGATGACCCGCACCCCGCGCTTTTTGATGCCTATGCGGCCACGGTGCAGTTGCTGGCCAGCCAGAGCCTGGAGGCGCTGCCCTTGGCCCTGCGGGCTTTTGAGCTGCGTTTGCTGCGTGACATTGGCCTGCTGCCCATGCTGGACGCGGAAACCGCCACGCTGGCGCCGCTGCAGCCCGGCACCCGTTACGTGCTGGTGGCCGAAGCCGGCTTGCGCCAGGCGCATGACGACGACCGCGCCAGCCTGCCGGGTGAGCAGTGGCAGGCGCTGCAGCGCGGCCTGGCCGATGGCGCGCTGTTTTCGGACACGGTGCGGGCCTGCATTCCGGGGCTCAATGAGCTCAAAACCCAGCTTCGCGCCCTCTTGCACTACCATTGTGGTGTAAAGGTCCTGAAAACCCGGCAAATGATGATGGACCTGCAAGCTTTTTGAAGCCCTCCCCAAGCCAGAGCCACACAGCGAGCAACACCGCCATGAACCTGCTTTCACATCCACCTCTCCCCGACAAGCCTTTTCACAAAACGGCCCTGTCGGTCAATATCAACAAAGTGGCGCTGCTACGCAATACCCGGCACGTCGACATGCCCAGCGTGACGCGCGCCGCCGAACTGTGCCTGGAGGCCGGCGCCCAGGGCATTACGGTGCACCCGCGGCCCGACGAGCGGCATATTCGCGCCGACGACGTCTACGAAATCGCCGCGCTGATGAAGGACTGGCCCGACCGCGAATTCAATATCGAAGGCAACCCCTTGCACAACCTGATGCACTTTGTGCGCGACCTCAGCGCCCGCGGCCTGCCGCTGCACCAGTGCACCTTTGTGCCCGACAGCGAGGACCAGTTCACCAGCGACCACGGCTGGAGCTTTCCGCAGGACGCCGAGCGCCTGCAGCCGCTGATCAAGCAGGCCCACGCGCGCGACGTGCGGGTCTGCCTGTTCATGGACCCGATCGCCGGCGCCATGGCCGCCGCCAAGGCAGCGGGAGCCGACCGGGTAGAGCTCTACACCGAAACCTATGCCAAGGCCTGGCCCGAACCCGAAAAAAATGAATCATTAAGCCGGTTTGCCCAGGCGGCACGCGCGGCAGCTGCTATTAATTTAGGAGTCAACGCCGGCCATGACCTGAACCGCAACAACCTCACCGAGTTTTTGCGCACCGTTCCCGGCGTGCGCGAGGTGTCGATTGGCCACGCGCTGATTGCCGACGCGCTGGAGATGGGTTATGCGGCAGCGGTGAAAGATTACTTGCGTTGCATTGATGAAGCGTTTGCACCGGTTGCCACCCCACAATGATTTTCGGTATCGGCACCGACATCTGTGATGTGCGGCGCATACGCGCCAGCCTGCAGCGCCACGGCGAGCGCTTCGCCCAAAAAATACTCAGCGACGGCGAACTGGCAACCTGGTCCGAGCGCTCGGCCCGCTGGCCAGACCGCGGCGTGAGCTACCTCGCCACGCGCTTTTCGGCCAAGGAAGCCTTCAGCAAAGCCATAGGCCTGGGCATGCGCCTGCCCATGACCTGGCGCCACTGCGAAATTGCCAAAGCCGCCAGCGGCAAGCCCGAGATCGTGCTGCACGGCGCTCTCAAGACCTGGTTCGAGGCCCGCCAGCTCAGCGCCCACGTCACCGTGACCGACGAAACCGACTACGCCGCCAGCTTCTGCGTGGTGGAAAAAAAAGACGGTAAATAGGCCGCTAGCCCGCGTAAAAACTGCGCAAGCAGCTATCAATTCAATAGTAAACCTGTACTCTTCCCATGACCCAGCACGCCCCCCTCATCATCGACATTGCCGGCCTGGCACTCAGCCAAACCGACCGCCGCCGCCTCCAGCACCCGCTGACCGGCGGTATTATCTTGTTTGCCCGCAACTGGCAAGACCGCCAGCAGCTCAGCAGCCTGTGCGCCGACATCAAAAGCATCCGGCAAGACCTGCTGATTTGCGTCGACCATGAAGGCGGCCGCGTGCAGCGCTTTCGCACCGATGGCTTTACCCACCTGCCGCCCATGCGCGCGCTCGGCGAGTTGTGGATCAAAGACCAGCTCGCCGCCACCAACGCCGCCACCGCCTGCGGCTACGTGCTGGGCGCCGAGCTGCGCGCCTGCGGTGTCGACTTCAGCTTTACGCCGGTGCTGGACCTGGACTACGGTGAAAGCAGCGTCATCGGCGACCGCGCCTTCGGCCGCGACCCGCGCGTGGTCACCCTGCTGGCCAAGAGCCTGATGCACGGCCTGCTGCAAACCGGCATGGCCAACTGCGGCAAGCATTTTCCCGGCCACGGCTTTGTCAAGGCCGACTCGCACACCGACATTCCGGTCGACAAGCGCAGCCTCAAGGCCATTCTGGCCGACGATGCCGCGCCCTACGAATGGCTCAACACCACGCTCACCAGCGTCATGCCCGCGCATGTCATCTACCCCAAGGTCGATGCCCGGCCGGCAGGCTTCTCGGAACAATGGCTGACCTACATCCTGCGCGGCCAGCTCGGCTTTGGCGGCGCCATTTTCAGCGACGACCTGAGCATGGCCGGCGCGCGCCTGATTGACGGCCGGCAAGTCAGCTACACCGAGGCGGCGGTCACGGCCCTGAACGCCGGCTGCGACATGGTGCTGCTGTGCAACCAGTCAGTGGACGAAGGCAGGGCGGTCGACGAGCTGCTCGACGGCATGACCAAGGCCCTGGTCAAAGGCCAGTGGGAAGCGCTGGAGTCCAGCGAGATGCGCCGGCTCGACCTGCTACCGACAACGCCCGCCCATGAATGGGACGAGCTGATGCTGCACCCGGCTTACATGCATGCGATGGGCTTGATTCCCTGAGGTTGCTGGGGTCGGAAGCCCAATGGTTTGCTATCAATTGCATAGCTGCTTGTGTCATATTTACTTGGGCTACAGCGCAATTGATGAAAACTTATCAAGTTCTTGAACTTGAATTTATCTCGGTAGCCAGCCCGTCTGTCTACCCGCGAGCCCGCCTTCCGGGCTGCCCTTTCACTGCCAATGTCTGAGAGATGCGCTGCTACCGCTGATGGTCAACCTAAGTAGTCCACTTCGGAAGTTCGCACACGTATTGTTCATGCTGCGAGCTTCAGAGGGTGGTTTTCGGCATAGCGTGAGCGCATGCGCGCCATCAGGGCGTTCAGATCGGCGCGGGTGAATTTCCACTCGAAGGGATGGGCGA
>NZ_JANOAL010000069.1:0-4786 GCF_031411155.1 Polaromonas sp.
GGCCCGGCCACGGTGTCGCTTCAAGCGCTACACCCATGCCTTGGCAAATGCCCTGGAAGGTGCTGATCTGGCGCTGCAGGGTGCCGGTGAAGGCCGCGTCAAACTGCAGGTCCTTGGCCTTGAAGTACTCGCCCAGCCGCACGCTTTGCCGCTGCCCCAGGGCGCTCAGCACGTCATAGTCATCGGCGCCAAACGAGGCCTGGCCGTGGCGCACAAGGTAAAGGGTTCCCATGGGGGGAATTTATGCCCGGCAGACCTTTAGCCATGTCTCGCGGGTGACGGCAGCTATGATTTTTGTAGCAAATTTGCGAGCAACTTTAAAAGCTGCTCTGCCGGCGAGAGTGGACTTGTGAACTATTTACGTAAACCCATCGTGACCGGCCCCTATAAAATTTGAGCGCGCAACACCCCACACTGCGTAACCGGTCACGATTGACCGGAATCAGTGCTCACGATCACCGGAATAGGCACTTATGGAAGATCTGAGCCCAAACAGTCTGAAATCGATACTGCACTCCAAGCGTGCCAACATCTACTATCTGGAACATTGCCGGGTGTTGGTCAACGGCGGGCGCGTTGAATTTGTCACAGACGAGGGAAAACGTTCGCTGTACTGGAACATTCCCATCGCCAACACGGTCACAGTAATGCTCGGCAATGGCACTTCTGTTACGCAGGCCGCGATGCGTGAACTGGCAAAGGCGGGTGTATTGGTCGGCTTTTGTGGCGGGGGTGGTACGCCGCTGTTCAGCGCAAACGAAGTGGATATCGAAGTGGCGTGGTTTTCGCCGCAAAGCGAATACCGGCCCACAGAGTATTTGCAGCACTGGGTCAAGTTTTGGTTTGACGATGCCTTGCGCCTGCAAGCTGCCAAGGCGTTTCAGCGCGCGCGCATCGAGCGTGTGCGTGCCCACTGGAAAAACAATCGTTTGCTCCGGGACGAAGGCTTTGACGTAGACCCGGCTGCGCTGGATGCCGCGCTAAACCCCACCCTGCAGGCCATTGACCACGCGGCCGATCAAACCATTTTGCTGACGGACGAAGCGCGTCTGACCAAGCAGCTTTATAAATTCGCGGCTCGCGCGGTGAACTACGGCGAGTTTGTGCGGGGCAAACGCGGCAGCGCTTCAGACCCCGCCAACCGTTTTCTGGACCACGGCAACTACCTCGCCTATGGCTTGGCCGCCAGTGCGACCTGGGTGCTGGGTTTGCCACATGGGCTGGCCGTGCTGCATGGCAAAACGCGGCGGGGTGGTCTGGTGTTTGACGTGGCTGATTTGGTCAAAGATGCGGTGATCCTGCCGCAAGCCTTTTTATCAGCCATGAAGGGCGATGACGAGCAAGCCTTTCGCCGCGCCTGTATTGAAAAGCTCACACGCACCGAAGCCCTGGACTTCATGATCGACACCTTGAAGGACGTGGCCCTGACGCTGGGAAGGCAAGTCCCGTGAATGTGCTTTTGATCTCCCAATGCACCAAACGCGCACTCACCGAAACCCGCCGCATTCTTGACCAATTTGCCGAACGGCGTGGCGACCGCACCTGGCAAACGCCCATCACCCAGCAAGGCCTGGACGCCCTGCGTCAGCTCTTGAAAAAAACCGCACGGCGCAACACTGCCGTAGCTTGCCATTGGATTCGCGGGCAAGACCATAGCGAGCTGATGTGGGTGGTGGGTGATGCCAGCCAGTTCAATGAACTGGGCGCGGTGCCCACCAACACCACCACGCGCAACATCCTGCGGCAGACTGATGAGAACGATTGGCACACCGCTGAAGACATTCGTTTGCTCAGCGCCATGGCAGCGCTATTCCATGATTTTGGCAAGGCCAGTGTTCTCTTCCAGCGCAAGCTTGAAGGAAACGCCAAGGTCGCCGACCCGTACCGCCACGAATGGGTGTCACTGCGACTGTTTCAGGCTTTAGTGGGTTCCGATGATGACCGTGGCTGGCTGACTCGCTTGGCTGGCATGGTTGAAATGACGGATGCGCAATGGAAAGAGCGTCTCTATAAAGACGGCGT
Organism: Polaromonas sp.; assembly: GCF_031411155.1. Classification (GTDB taxonomy): domain Bacteria; phylum Pseudomonadota; class Gammaproteobacteria; order Burkholderiales; family Burkholderiaceae_C; genus Polaromonas. The sequence continues at coordinate 2,023 of NZ_JANOAL010000069.1, forward strand.
GAGCACCACCGGTGGAAACTCTGCGCCGCTAGGCAAGTTGCCCGCCTTGGCGCGGGCGGTGGGGTGGCTGGTGGTTAGCCATCACCGATTGCCCCAGATACCGCCACAACAAGCGAAACAAATTAACGCAAAGTTGTTCGACAAACTGTTGACGGTCATTGACGCCAATTGGTGCGGTTCATCGTTGACCCGTGATGCTGCCAGCGTGAAAGCCTGCTGGACATTCAAGCTGCATCTGCCCGATGCAAGTCAAGCATGGCGCAAGCGTGCGGCAGAACTGGCGCAGCGCATGCTGGCGCGCCCGGCCTTTGTGGAGCGCGACTGGCTGGCCAGCAATCCCTATGCGATGCATGTGGCCCGCATGGGGCTGATGCTGGCTGACCACCACTACTCCAGCGGCCCGCGAAACGAAAAATTGGGCGACCCCAGCTACATGGCGCATGCCAATACCGGCCCTGATGGACAACTCAAACAGCGCCTGGATGAGCACCTGATTGGCGTGGAGAAAGGCGCGCAAGGCATCATCCACAGCCTGCCGCGCCTGCAAGCCACATTGCCGCACATTGCCCGTCACAAAGGCTTCAAGCGCCGCAGCAGCGAGGAGCGTTTCCGCTGGCAAGACAAGGCTTTTGATTTGGCAACAGGCCTGCAAGCCCGTGCGGCGCAACAAGGCTTTTTCGGTGTCAACATGGCCTCGACGGGTTGCGGCAAAACGCTGGCGAATGGCCGCATCATGTACGCTTTGGCCGACCCGCTGCGCGGCGCACGTTTCACGATAGCCTTGGGGCTGCGCACCTTGACGCTGCAAACTGGCGAGGCGTTGAGTTCGCGTTTAGGACTTGACTCTGATGACCTGGCCGTACTTGTCGGTGGGCGGGCCGTACGCCAGCTTTATGAGCACCAGCAAAAGTTAAAAGCCGTTGCAGGCGGCAGCGAGTCGGCCGAAGAACTGCTGCCCGACAACACCCATGTGCATTTTGAAGGCGCGGTGGTGCCCGGCCCATTGAGTGAATGGCTGGCGAGCAAACAGCAGCGCGGCGACAGCGCCAACAAGCTCTTGAACGCGCCCGTCGTGGTCTGCACCGTGGATCACCTCATGCCCGCTTGTGAGAGCACGCGGGGCGGGCACCAAATCTCTCCCATGCTGCGGCTACTGACCTCAGACTTGGTGCTCGATGAGCCCGATGACTTTGGCCCGGAAGACCTGTACGCCTTGACCCGCCTCGTCCACATGGCGGGTTTGCTGGGCAGCCGGGTGCTGCTGTCTTCGGCCACCTTACCCCCGGCGCTGCTGCAAGGCTTGTTCGCGGCCTACCTTGCCGGCCGCCGCATTTTTCAGAACAACCGGGGTGTGCCGGGCCTGCCGCTCAACGTGTGCTGTGCCTGGTTCGACGAAAACCGGGTGACGGACAGTGCCCATGCCGACGAAGCCAGTTTTGCCCAGGCCCACACGGAGTTTGTGCAAAAGCGCTTGGCTTACCTGCGCACCGTGCAAGCAGATGACCTGCGGCGGCGCGCGCGCATCGTGGCGTGGTCAGCGCCGTCTGCCAAACCAGAAGACACCCGCCCGGCGCTGGCGCAGGTATTGCTGCGCGAATCCCTGGCCTTGCACGCGGACTCTCAAAACCATAGCACTGATCCCAGTACCGGCAAGGGCGTGAGCTTTGGTTTGATCAGAATGGCAAACATTGATCCGTTGATTGACGTGGCCCGGGCCTTGCTGGCACTGACGGCCCCGCCCGGTGTGCGTATTCACCTTTGCGTTTACCACTCGCGGCATCCCTTGCTGGTGCGCTCGGCCATCGAGGCAAAGCTAGACCGTTTGCTGCAAAGGGGCCAACCCGAAGCGGTGTTCAAGGATGCAGAAATTCGGGGCTTGCTCGATGGCGACCCGGCGACAGATCACCTTTTCATCGTTTTGGCCACGAGCGTTTTGGAGGTTGGCCGCGACTTCGATGCCGACTGGGCCATCGTGGAGCCTTCATCCATGCGCGCCATCATTCAGTTGGCGGGCCGCGTGCGCCGGCACCGCGCCAGTTGGGTGGCGCGGCCCAACATGGTGTTGCTGGATACGAATTTGCGCGCATTGGAGAACCCCGGCAGACCGGCCTTTCAGCGACCCGGTTTTGAAAGCAAGAATTTTCCGCTGACCAGCCACTCCTTGACCCAACTGCTGCGCCCCGCAGAGGCCGATGCGATTGATGCCGCGCCGCGCATCATGGCGCACCAGCTCTTGGAGCCCCGCACCAGCCTGGTGGACCTGGAGCACGAATGCCTGGCGGCCATGATGGTGGACGGCGACGGTTCGCTTGTTGACCCGGTTCGCCGCTGGTGGCAGACCCTGAGCCACTACACCGCCATTGAGCAAAAACGCACCCGCTTTCGACGCGACGACCAGGGCAGGGAGCCGTTTGTGCTGCTGCCCGATGATGGTGACGATTTTTGTTTTTGGCTGGTAAACGACGACGGGATTCCTGCAACCCCAGTGGACAAGCGCTTTACCTGCATGAAGCTTCCGCACGGCGACGGCATTCTTCCATGGGGTGGAAGCAACTATCTCGAAGAACTGGCTGCGCTGGCTGACAGCAGGGACATGAAGCTGGAGGACTGCGCACGGCAGTTCGGCACGATTGATTTGCCCAAAAGTGAAAACGAGCAGGGGTGGCTGTACCACCCACTGCTCGGATTCCGAAGGCGCTAACTCGCTAGTCATTGACCAGCTTGAGCACCGATGTACGGCTGTTCTGCCTATGCGGCAGTGAAC
>NZ_JANOAL010000070.1:0-28910 GCF_031411155.1 Polaromonas sp.
TCCATCGGCAGCCCCTGCTGCGCCAAATCGGTCAGCGCCGGCAGCGCCCAGGTGGCAATGCTGTCGGCGTTGATGGCAATCGAGATGCGCTCTTCCTCGCGCGCGCCGCCGAGCGAACTGGGGGCCAGCTCCTTCAGGTCACGCTCCAGGTCGGCGCGCAGCAGGCGCAGCATCTTGGTGTGCTTGAGCAGCAACTGGCCGGCCGAAGTGGCTTTCAGCGGCCGGCTGCGCACGATCAGCACCGTGCCGACCTGGGCCTCCAGCGCGCGCAAACGCTGCGACACCGCCGACTGCGTGATCGACAGACGCTGGGCCGCGCGTTCAAAGCCGCCTTCTTCCACGATCGCCGCCAGGCACTCAAGAGCATCGGGGTCAAAGGTGTTCATCCGGGCGTCCTTGGTCTGTATTAGTTTTTGTGATGTTTTCACTGACAGTTTAATTTTTCTATTAATTGAAAGCAACATCCTTCACACTTCAACGCCAGGAAGGTAGACCTATGAAAGTTGTTGTTTTGGGGGCGGGAATTATTGGCGTGAGCACGGCCTGGCACCTGCTGGAGCGCGGCCACGAGGTCACGGTGGTGGACCGGCAGCCCGACGCCGCGCTGGAGACCAGTTTTGGCAATGCGGCGCAGATTTCGGTCAGCTACTGCGAGCCCTGGGCCAACAAGGACGCGCCGCTGAAAGCGCTGAAGTGGATGTTCCGCGACGATGCGCCGCTGCTGTTTCGCCCGCAGGCCGACTGGCGCCAGTGGCGCTGGGGCCTGCAGTTTCTGGCGCAGTGCAACGACGCGGCGTTTGAGCGCAACGTGCAGCAGCTGGTGGCGCTGGGCGCCTACAGCCACACCGCCCTGAAGGACGTCGTCAACGCCACCGGCATTGAATACAACCGGCTCGAGCGCGGCATTGCACATTACTACACCGACCAGAAATCCTTCGATACCGCCGGCGAAGCCGCCGCGCTGATGCAAAAGTATGGCGTGGCGCGCCGCGTCGTGTCCACCGCCGAGCTGCTGCAGATCGAGCCGGCCTTCCGCGCCTTTGCGCACAGCATCGTGGGCGGCACCTACACCGCCAGCGACGAAAGCGGCGATGCCCGCGTCTTTACCCAGGCACTGGCCCAGCGCTGCATCGCGCGCGGCGCGCAGTTCCTCTATGGGCACGACATCGAACGCCTCGAGAAAGCCGGCGGCGCTATTGAATCTATAGCAATCCGCGCACGTACCATCAGGGGCAAGGGCGAAAACCTTGTTCATTTAAAGGCCGACGAGGTGGTCGCGGCCTGCGGCTCCTACACCGCGCCGCTGCTGCGCAGCGTGGGGGTGGACCTGCCAATTTATCCGGGCAAGGGCTATAGCGCCACCTTCAGGCTGCTCAAACCCGAACTTGCGCCCTTCGTCAGCACGATTGACGACGAGGTCAAATGCGCGATGAGCCGGCTCGACACCCACCTGCGCGTCGCCGGCACCATCGAGGTTGGCGGTTACGACCTGTCACTCGACACGCCGCTGGCCAGGGCCCGCTGCAAGATGCTGGCCGACCGCATTGAACAGGTCCTGCCCGGCGTCTGTGACACCCGGCTGGAAAGCGAGGGCGGCACGCCCAGCTTCTGGACCGGCCTGCGGCCCGCCACGCCGACCAACATTCCCTTCATCGGCAAGACCAGGGTCGGCCGGCTGTGGGTCAACGCCGGCCATGGCACACTGGGCTGGACCCACGGCGCCGGTTCGGGCAAGGCCCTGGCCGAGCTGATCAGCGGCGAGGTGCCGGCCATGAACTTCGGCTTTTACGGGCTCAAGCGCCCTGCCGCAACGGCCCGGACCCAGACCGCCTGAAGCGCCGGGAAGCGCCGGACCAGCGCCTTAGCCGCTGGTTTTCATCGCGGCCGGGGCGATGCTCTGCACCCGCTTGACCTCGTCGCGAATCCGCTGCGTCAGCGCCTGCGGCGTGCTGCCCTGGGTTTCGACGCCGGCCTTCTGGAGTTTTTGCCACACCGCGGGCTCGCGCAGCACATCGTTGAGCTCCTTGTTCAGGCGCGCCGTGATGGCGGGCGGCAGTTTGGCGGGGCCAAACAGGCCGTTCCACAGGCTGATGTCATAGCCCTTGAGCGCCGGGGTTTCCGACAGCGACGGGATTTGCGGCGCGGCGCGGGACCGGCCCAGGGTGGTCACGCCCAGCGCCACCATCTTGCCGGCCTCGATGTGCGGCAGGGCCGTTGGCGTCATGAAAAAAGCCAGCTCAATATTGCCGCCGGCCACGTCCACCGCCATCTGCGCCGCACCGCGGTAAGGCACATGGGTAATCCTGGTGCCGGCCTTCTGGTTCAGCAACTCACCGGCCACATGCAGCACCGTGCCAACGCCCGATGAGGCGTAGCTCAGGGAAGCCGGCTCGCGCCGGGCTTTCAGCAGCGCCTCGGGCGCGCTCTTGAGACCGGACTTGGGGCTGGCCACCAGCACCATCGGCACGTCACCGACCAGCCCGATGGGGGTGAAGTCGGTCTCGCCGTTGTATTTGACGGCCGGGTTGAACAGCCGGGCAATCGAGACTTCGCTGCCCGAGGCCATGAACAGGGTGTAGCCGTCGGGGGCTGCATTGACCACCTTCTGGCCGGCGATGGTGCCGCCCGCGCCGCTGACGTTTTCGATCACGACCGCCGTGCCCAGGCGCTTGCCGAGCGGCTCGGCCACGGTGCGCGCAATCATGTCGGCGCTGCCGCCGGCCGGAAAACCGACCACCAGCGTGATGGGCTTCTTGCCCGGCCAGTCCTGCGCCTGGGCCAGGCCGGTGAAGGCCGGGACCGCTGCCAGGGCGGCCAGCGCACAGGCGCGAATCAGGGTGCGGCGCTTGGCTGATTTGAGTGAATGAAGGAATGACACGGGAAGCCTTTCAGGTGGGCAAAGTGGGGAGAGGAATAAAGCGGTGAGGGAGCCGGCACATCGCGTCACGCCACGGCAGGCAACAGTGAGCGTCCGTCCCGCGCGACCACGCGGCCGCGCTTGAGCACCAGCCGGCGCGCCGGATGGTAGGCGACGGCCTCGGCAGCCGTCTCGGCCTCGACCAGCACCAGGTCGGCCACCGACCCCACCGTGAGGCCATAGTGGGCCACGCCCATGAGCTGCGCGCCGCCATAGGTCGCCATGTGCAGGGCCAGCTCGATGCCGGGGTCGTCGCGAAAGCCGTTGCGGTAGGCCAGCAGAAAGGCGCGCTCCAGCATGTCGCCGTTGTTGAGCGGGCTCCAGGTGTCGCGAATGCCGTCCGACCCCGAGAACAGCCGCACACCGCGCTCGTGCAGCAGCCGAATCGGCGGAAAAGGCGTGGGGCCGGCGGGCGCGTGGGTCATGATGGCGATGTCGTTGTCCAGCAGCAGCGCAATAAGGGCATCGAGGCGCGCCGGCTCGACCCCGCCCAGGCAGAACGCGTGGCTGATCGCCACCTTGCCCGCCAGACCCAGGCTGCGCGTGCGCTCGGCAATCATCTCTATCGTCACCGCGCCCAGATCGCCGCGATCGTGCAGGTGGATGTCGACCCCACAACCGTGCCGCCCGGCAATGGCGAAGATGCCGTCGAGCTGGCCCTTGGGGTCGCGGTCGACACCGACCGGGTCGAGCCCGCCTATCACCTCGGCGCCCTCGCGCACCGCCTGCTCCAGCAGTTCCAGCGTGCCAGGCCGTATCATCACCCCAGTTTGCGGGAAGGCCACCAGGTCGATATCGATCCAGTCGCGATGCTTCTCGCGCATCGCCTGCACGCCGTGCAGGTGCGCCAGCCCGACGTCGGGCCCGACATCGACGTGGGTCCGCACATGGGTGGTGCCGCAAGCGATCAGTCGCCGCAGCAGCCGGGCGCTCTGGACTTCGGGCGACAGGCCCAGCGAAGCGAGCACCTGGCGCTCGTTCTGAATCTTGTCCATCAGGCTGGGGCCGGCCTGGTGCGGATGCCAGGGCGTGCCCCAGAGCGTCTTGTCGATATGGGCGTGCGCATCGACCAGGCCGGGAATCACCAGGCAGCCGCGCGCGTCAATGATTTCATCGCCCGGCGCGGCGGGGAGATCGACGCCGATCGCGGCAATGCGGCCATCGCGCACGGCCATGTCGGCGCTCTGGGCGCCCCAGGGGCGTGCGCCGCGTATCACTATGTCTTGCATCGTTAGTCCTTTAGGGGTCATGGGTTTGCGGTTTGTGTGCGGGCGACGGTAGCTGTCAGCTGGCCCACGGGAAAACCGGATGAAACAGGCGCTCGACCGGCGGATTGCCAAAGGCCCTGCGGCTGTGGCTTTCCATCAGTTTCCCGAACTGGCGGTCTGCCTGGACCTGCAGGCTGGCCAGATCGACGCCCCGCACCTCGAAGTCTTCCATCACGCAACGGCCGGCGATATAGCTTGCGCGGCAATCCGAGCCGCGCCCGGCCAGTACCAGGTTCTTGAAGGGGTCGAAAAACGGCCCGAGGTGCGCGCCCTGCAGGTCGAACACCACGATGTCGGCCTGTGCGCCGGCGGACAGGCGGCCTATGTCGTCCCGGCCCAGCGCCCTGGCGCCGCCGAGCGTGGCCGCGTTGTACATGTCTGCCGCCGACGTGTGCTGTGCATCGCCCTCCAGCACGCGGGCGACGTACAGGCCCAGCTGCATGTTGTGCAGCAGGTCGGGTGGCCAGGTGTCGGTGCCCAGTCCGATATTGATGCCGGCCGCCCGGTACTTGCCGAACGAGTTCAGGGCCTGGCCGGTGCGCGCGAAAACCGCCGGACAGTGGGCAATCGTCGCGCCCGATCCGCTCAGGCGCCGCCAGTCATCGCTGCTGCGGTCCGACACCCTGGGGTGGCCGCTGAGGTAGATGCCATGCGGCAGCACCGCGCGCGGCGTGAGCAGGCCCAATTGCTCCAGCCACCCCAGGGGCGTGGTCTGACGCAGCTTGCTGACCAGCTCGAATTCATAGACCGACTGGCAGCAATGCAGGCGTACCGGAGCATTGAGCTCCTGGCTGGCCGCCGCGGTGCGCGCCAGCAATTCCGGGGTGCAGGTTTCAATCCGGTCCGGTGCCAGCAGGCCGCGCACCCGCCCGCCATGTGCGCCGTCGAAATCGCGGAAAAACCGCAGGGCCTGGTCCAGGCCCTCCAGACCGCGCGCTTCGTCCCAGAACTGGTCCAGCGTGCGGTCCGCGCGCACATAGCTCATGCCGCTCATGTAACACGGCCCGAGATAGACGCGCAGGCCAAGCTCGCCGGCGATGGCGGTGACCGCGGCGAATTCGTCGTAGCGCTCGGCCCACTCGCGGTAGTACATCGAGGTGATGGGCAGCGCGGTCGTGATGCCGTTGCGTAGCAGCTGCGTAAACGCGTAGCGGTACTTGAAGCTCTCTTCTTCGTCGGTGTAGGTCTCGCGCGAACCCTCGCGCAGGTAGTCTTCCGACCACTGGCGGCCCATCTCGAGCCTGCTGCCGTTGTCAAATCCCAATACATCGGAATCGAGATCGCCCAGCGCATCCAGGTCGATCAGGCCGGGCCCGATCAGGGCGCGGCCATAGTCCACCGTCTGGTCGACATGGCCCTGGAAGTTGCGTCCGACGAACTCAATGCTGTCGCCGGAGAAAACCACTTCGCCGTCGCGCCACAATTCGTGCGATGTGCCGTTGAAACCGACCACGAATTCGGCTTTGAGCAGAGTGCGCATAGATCAATGACCCAAATAGACGCCGTCTCGCGCCACGATTTTCCCGCGACTGATCACGGTGCGTTGCTGGCTGTGATTGACCACGGCCTCGGCAAGATTCTCGGCCGGGAGCAGGACGAGATTGGCCTGGCAGCCGGCAGCCAGTCCGTATCGCGTGAGACCCAGGGCATGGGCTCCGCCAGCCGTGACGATGTCGAAGGCCATGGCCAGGTCCTGGTCCCTGTTCCAGTCGGAACGCAGTGCCAGCAAGCTCGCGCGCGCCAGCATGTCGCCGTTTCCCGACGGGCTCCAGGCATCGCGAATGCCGTCCGAGCCCGAACACACGTTGACACCGCGGCTGCGCAGCATCGCTACCGGCAGCGCGGCCTGGTGCAGGACGCAGGTCATGATGGAGATATCCAGCTCAGCCAACCGGTCTGCAAGCGCCAGCAGGTCATGGGGCGGGAACGCACCCAGTGAGTAAGCGTGGCTGATCATGACGCGCCCCGTGAGCCCGCAGGCCCTGGTCATGTCGGCAATGCGCTCGATCTGCCAGCGGCCTAGCTCACCCGGTTCGTGCAGGTGAATGTCGATGCCGCGGCCGTAACCGGTGGCAAGATCAAAGAGGGTTTCCAGATGGCGAATCGGGTCGCGGTCCAGGGTGGCGGGGTCAATGCCGCCCACGATGTCCACGCCCCTGTCCAGCGCGGCGCGCATCAGGTCCGTCGTGCCGGGCTGAATCAACATGCCGCCCTGGGGGAAGGTGACCAGCTGCATGTCGATCAGGCTGGCGTACTTTTGCCGCAGCTCCAGCATCGCCTCGATGTGCCGCAAGCCCCAGACGGTTTGCGCATCCACATGACAGCGAAAGTAGAGCGAGCCCTTGGCGATGCAATGCTCAATCAGCGGTCCGGCGCGATCGGCGATAGCAACCGCGAAATTCCCGAGCACACCCTGTTCGTTGGCGATTCTTTCGTTGCGCGTCGATCCCGCCGTGTTGGCACGCCACGGCGTGCCCCATAGCGTCTTGTCGAAATGCACATGGCTATCCACCAGTGCAGGAAGCAGCAGCTGACCCTGGCCATCGATCAGGCAGTCGATCCCGGGCGCCGCCGTTCCGGCAGGCATCATGGCCTTGATGACGCCCTGTTCGAGCACCACATCGCAGGCGGAACCGCCTAGCGGACGCACATTGCGAATAACTTGCAAATTCATGCTGCCAAATTTCCGTTTACGTTTGAAGTGCTGACGCGCGGTAATGCGACTCAGTCGAGTTCGTCAATCGGGTTGGAAGCAGCCCCTGCTTTTTTCGGGTCCATGGAGAAGCGGTCGCGGGTGCGGACGTAGTAGCTGGCACCGAAGCGGGCCACCGGGAAATAGTTTTTCAAACGCACGCGGTGGCGCTCAATGTCGATCAGGTCTTCGCGCGCGTGCAGCCACAACACGGTGCCGATGAAGATGTGCCGGCTGGCGGTCTCCAGGGTTTCCGACAATTGGCATTCGAAGGCGACAGGCGCCTCGGCGATGCGCGGCGGCCGCACGGCCCGCGACGGTGCGGTGGTGAGGCCGACCAGTTCAAGTTCGCTGTGCGAGGACGGCAGGGTTGCGCCGCAGCGGTGCATCTGCTCGGCCATGGGCTCGTCCGCGATATGCACCACGAACTGGCCGTTGGCGATGATGTTGGCCGAGGTGTCCTTGAGGTGGTCATCCTGCAGCTTGTTGATACTGATCATCAGGATGGGCGGGTCCTCGCCCAGCATGTTGAACATGCTGAAGGGCGCGGCATTCACGACGCCGTCGGCGTTCTGCGTGGTGACGAGCGCGATCGGCCGCGGCACGATCAGGCTGGCCATCAGCTTGTAGCGCTGGTAGGCGGTGAGGGTCGCGAAGTCGATGTGCATGGGGTCGGCTTTCAAGGCGGTGTTGCCTGATGCGGTGAGGTCGGGCCGCATCAGTAATGCGCCGCGCGCCACAATTTTTCGGGCGAGTCCAGCAGGTGCCGCAGGCCGGTGCGCTGGATCATGCGGTCGGCCGCGACCTGGGCCAGTTCCATGACCTCGGCCTCGTCGACGGCGTTGACCTTGCCGTCCTCCATCAGCACCCTGCCGTTGACGATGGTGGTCGTCACGTCGGCGCCGTTGGCAAACGCCGTGACGCGGTAGACCGGCATGTTCAGCGGCATCATGTGCGGCTTGAACAGATCGACCAGGATGATGTCGGCCTTCTTGCCGGCTTCGAGCGAACCGATTTCGTGCTCGAGACCCAGCGTGCGCGCGGCGTCTATGGTCACCATCTCCAGCACCTTTCCGTGCGGCAGCACGCCCGAATCGCGGAAGTGACGGCGGTGGTAGTGCATGCACTGGAACATGTGGCGGAACATGTCGTAGCTGCGGTCGGGCGCGATGCCGTCCGAGCCCAGCGCCACGGTGACGCCGGCCTCGAGCAGCTCGGGCACGGGGCAGCGGCCGCGTATCGACATGATGGCGCTCGGGTTGTGCACGATGCGGGTGCCGGTCGCCACGCAGGCGGCAATGTCCTCGGGCGTCAGGTCGATGGAATGCGACATGAAGGAGGTGGCGCCCAGCAGGCCCATGCCCTCGGCCAGTTTCAGGCTGCCGGCGCGGTGGCCATCCTGGGTGAAGCCCAGCGCGTGGCGGCGCGCCAGATCCATGTACTGGCCGGCCTGCCCGCAGAAGATATCTTCGTACTGCAGCTGGCCGGGCTCATGGTCGGGGTGATAGACCGGCAGTGTGACGCAGATGTTTACGCGGCCATCGGCGCGGCCGTGCTGGGTCTGGATGATGTCCTCGCAAGTGGCGTACATCTGCTCGAACGACACCTCGCGGTCGGTGCGCTGGTTGCCGTTCCAGCTGGCGTAAGTGCGGGGGCCGGGGGGACGCGAAGGACCGACCGCCAGGAAGGAGCGCGTGCCGGTCTCGGCAATCGCATCGCAATGGCGCGTGGCATACACCGGGTCATCGACCCGCATGATGCTGTCGCCGCCGCCGAAGAAGCACACCCCGGTGGTCGTGCCGCACTTGAGGCGTTCGAGCGCGGCCAGCCTGGCTTCGGCGTACCAGAACTCTTCGTCGGAGCCGACCGTGTAGATGGTCTGGCAGGCGTCCGACCAGGCCTCGCCGTCGCCACCGCCCATGGTCTTCAGCAGGCCGTGGCCGGCGTGCGCGTGGCAGTCGATGAAGCCGGGCAACACGGCTTTTCGAAAGGCGTTGATCGTCTTGCGGGCGGTGTAGCGCGCCTTGAGTTCAGTCGTCGTGCCGACGGCGACGATGCGGTCGCCATTGACAGCGACAGCGCCGTCTTCGATGACACGGCGCTCGCCGTCGACGCTGATCACGCAACCGTTCTCGATCAGCAGATCAATCAGTGCGGGTTGGTTGTTGTCAAGCATGGATGAAATCGTTCAGGCGGCATGGAACAGGACCGGGATGCGGCGCTCCTGCACGGCGTGGCAGGCGACCTGCGAGCCGTCGGGCTGCGCGGTGAGCTCCGGCTTTTCGCTTTGGCAACGCGCGTTCGCATGCGGGCAGCGCGGGTGAAAGGTGCAACCCGGCGGCGGGTTCAGCGGGCTCGGGATTTCGCCGGTGATGGGCTCCTTGTCACGGCCGCGGCTGTCGAGTTGCGGCAGCGCCGCCAGTAGCAGCTGCGTGTAGGGATGCTTGGGTGCCTCGAACAGCACACGCGTCGGCGCGACTTCCGCCAGGCGGCCGAGGTACATCACACCGACATCGTGCGATACATAGTTGATGACCGACAGGTTGTGGCTGATGAACAGGCAGGTGAGGCCGAGTTGCTCCTGCAGGCGCCGCAGCAAATTCAGAATTTGCGCCTGCACCGACACGTCGAGCGCGGAGGTCGGCTCGTCGCACACGAGGAAGGTCGGGTTGCCGGCCAGCGCCCGCGCAATCGACACGCGCTGGCGTTGCCCGCCCGAAAACTCATGCGGAAATTTCAGCGCATCGGCTGGCGACAGGCCGACCTGGCGCAGCAGCTGGTGCACACGCGGCATGACCTCGGCCTCGGGCAGCAGCTTCTGGAAGCGGATCGGCTCGGCGATCGCGGTGCCGATGCGGTAGCGCGGATTCAGCGACGCGTACGGATCCTGGAAAATCATCTGGATGCGGTGGCCGTGCTGGCCGGCATCGGTGAAGTGGATGCTGCCCGAGCTCGGTTTGTCCAGCCCGGCCACCAGCCGCGCGAGCGTGGATTTGCCGCAACCCGACTCACCGACCAGGCTGAAGGTTTGGCCGCGGCGGATGTCAAAGCTCACGCCATCCACCGCTTTCACCGATTTCCCCGCACCCAGCTTGCCGGCCAGCAGGCCCGAGCCGACGGGGAAGTGGCGTGTGATGTCTTGCGCGGCGAGAGCGATTTCGGCCTCTTGCGCTGGTTTAAGAACGGCGTTCATGCGGCCTCCAGTTCAGCGGATGCGACCCAGCAGGCAACCTGCCGCTGGCCATAGGTGTCGACCGGCGGGCTTTCGGCGCGGCAACGGTCGATGACATTCGGGCAGCGCGGGTTGAAGGCGCAGCCGACGGGGCGCGCATTGAGGCGCGGCATGGCGCCGTCGATTTGCGCGAGCGGGCCGGTCACCGGTTTGAGCGAAGGGATCGCACCCATCAGGCCGCGCGTGTACGGATGCACCGGGTTGCGGATCACGTCCTCGACCGGCCCGATCTCGACGATGCGGCCGGCATACATCACGGCCACGCGGTCGGCGGTCTCGGCGATGACGCCCATGTCGTGGGTGACCAGCAGCATCGACGTGCCGTTTTCGCGGCACAGCTTGCGCAACAGCTGCAGCACCTGCGCCTGTATCGACACGTCGAGCGCTGTGGTCGGTTCGTCGGCCACGACCAGGCGCGGCTCGGCGCACAGCGCCAGCGCGATGACGATGCGCTGGCGCATGCCGCCCGAGAACTGGTGCGGGTAGGCGGTGAAGCGTGCTTCAGGGGCGGGGATGCCGACCGCGCGCATCAGGCCCAGGGCGCGCTGCACGGCTTGCTCATGCGACACCGGGAGATGCGTGCGTATGGTTTCGACGAGCTGGTCGCCGATTTGCAGCAGCGGGTTCAGGCTCATCAGCGGGTCCTGGAACACGGCACCGATTTCCTTGCCGCGTACCTTGCGCATCTCGCGCTGCGAGAGTTTGTCGATGCGGCGGTCGCCGAGGCGGATTTCGCCACTGGCCACGCGGCCTGGCGGGTCGAGCAGGCCGAGGATGGCCATGCCGGTGAGCGACTTGCCGGCGCCGGACTCGCCGACGAAGCCGAGAATTTCACCGGGCGCGATGGAGAAGGAAATGTTGTCGAGCGCGAGCAAGATGCCGCGGCGTGTCGGGATTTCGACACTCAGGCCCTGGACGGTCAACAAGGGAGATGGGGTCATCGCAAGCCTCACTTCAACTTGGGGTTAAAGACATCGCGGAGCCAGTCGCCCAGCAAATTGATGGCGAGCACCAGCAGCACCAGCAACACGCCGGGCATCACCGTCACCCACCACTCGCCCGAGAACAGCACTTCGTTGCCGACGCGGATCAAGGTGCCCAGCGACGGCGAGGTCGGCGGCACACCAAGGCCGAGAAAACTCAGCGTGGCTTCCGTCAGTATGGCCAGGCCCAGCGACAGCGTGGCGATCACCAGCACCGGGCCCAGCACGTTGGGCAGCACATGGCGAAACAAAATGCGCAACGGGCCCATGCCGATGAGCTTGGCGGCATGCACATAGTCCTTCGATTTTTCCACAAGCGTGGCACCGCGCACTGTGCGTGCGTACTGGACCCAGGTCGAGATGCCGATGGCAAAAACCACGACGGGCAGCGCGAGCTGCTCATGCAGCCCGCTGGGCAGCAGCGAGCGCGACAGGCCATCGACCAGCAGCGCCACCAGGATGGTCGGGAAGCTCAGTTGCATGTCGGCCAGCCGCATGATGAGGTTGTCGATGCGCCCGCCCGCATAGCCGCTGACCAGGCCAAGGGTGACACCCACCACCAGCGAGAACAGCGTGGCGCTGAAGCTCACGAGCAGCGAGATGCGCAGGCCATGCATCAGCACGGACAGCAGGTCGCGGCCCTGACCGTCGGTGCCGAGCGGAAACTTCATTTGCCCGCCCTCGATCCAGGCCGGCGGCAGGCGCGAATTGAGCAGGTCGAGTGCGGCGGGGTCGAACGGGTTCTGTGGTGCGATCCATGGCGCGAGCAGTGCGACCAGCACGAAGAAGAACAGCATCAGCGCCGAGATCATCGCCGTGGGTGAGCGCCTGAAGCTGAAGATGAAATCGCTGTCGAGGAAACGGTTCCAGGCCGAGGGCGGCGCGGCCTCGGGCAAGGCTGCGAGGGTGGTGTTCATGTCAATGGCTTTCATGCGAGCCTCACTCGGGGGTCGACTTGAAAGTACAGCAGGTCGACGACGGCGTTGATGATCACGAAGAGCAGCGCAATCAGCATCAGGTAGGCGGCGATCACCGGGATGTCGCTGAAGGTGATGGCCTGGATGATCAGCAAGCCCATGCCAGGCCACTGGAAGACGGTCTCGGTGATGATCGAAAACGCGATCAGCGAGCCAAGTTGCAGACCGGCCACGGTGATGACCGGGATCAGCGTGTTCTTCAGCGCATGACGGAAGTAAATCGACCGGTCCGCAATGCCGCGGGCCCGTGCGAACTTGATGTAGTCGGTGCGCAGCACTTCCATCATTTCAGAACGCACCAGCCGCATGAACAGCGTCAGCTGGAATAACGCCAGGGTGATCGACGGCATGACCAGCGACTTCCAGCCGCTGACGGTCAGCAGGCCGGTGCTCCAGTTGCCGAAGCGCACCACCTCGCCACGGCCGAAGGCGGGTAGCCAGTTGAGCTCGACCGAGAAGATCAGGATCAGGATGATGCCGGTCAGGAAGGACGGCACCGAGACGCCGATCAGCGAGACCACCTGCATGGTCTGCGCGAGCCAGGAGTGGCGCTTGATGCCGGCGTACACCCCCATCGGGATGCCGACGCCGAGCGCCAGGATGGCGGCGCACAAACTCAACTCCAGCGTGGCCGGAACGCGCGACCACAGCAGCTGGCCAACCGGCTCCAGGTTGCGGTAAGAGATGCCGAACTCGCCGCGCACGGCCAGCCCGACATATTTGAAGAAGCGCACGATCAGCGACTGGTCGAGGCCGAGCGAGGCGCGCAGGGCTTCCTTTTGCGCGACGGTCGCGGTCTCGCCGAGCAGGTTGTTGACCGGATCACCGATGTAGCTGAACAGCAGGAAGGAGATGAAGGTCACGCCTATCATCACCAGCAGGCCGTTCCAGAGGCGGGTTGAGAGAAAACGGAGCATGGACTTGCCCTCGGTTGGGTGGAGGTTTGCCTGGCGGCTTGGAAAACACCGGTCCCGCGCGGGACCGGTGCGGTCAGTTGATCAACTCAACCGGTGTGCGGCTCAGGGTGCCGTGACCAGCCACAGGCGCAGCTGGTTGTCCGGCGCCTGCTTCAGCTCGACTCCCTTGCGTGCGGCCCAGGTGATGGGCTGCTGGTGCAGCGGAATGTAGGGGACATCGTTGCGTTCGATGGTGACGGCTTCGGCCAGCAGGGCATTGCGCTTGGTGGTGTCGAGTTCGGTGGCGATCTTAGGCAGCATGGCGTCGAAGGCCGGGTTGGAATAGCGGCCGGAATTCAGGCCGCCGGCGCTGGCCGTACGCGTGGCGACGGTGTCATAGAGCAGGGCGTACGAGTCTGCCATCGGCAAGCCGGCGTGGCCCATCATGTACAGCGACACGTCCATGGTGTTGAGTCGCACATTCCACTTGGCGGCCGGCTCGAATTGCGGCGTGATCTTGATGCCGACGCGGCCCAGCATCGAGATGGCGGCCAGGCAGATCTGCTCGTCATACACATAGCGGTTGTTGGGGCACTGCATGGCGACGGTGAAACCCTCGGGGTAGCCGGCCTCGGCCAGCAGTTTCTTCGACGCCTCGGGGTTGAAGGGCAGCAGCCGCGTGTTCAGGGCCTTTGGCGCGCCGCTCAACTGCGGCGACAGGATCATGCCGGCCGGCCAGGACACCCCGCGCATCACCGAGCGCTTGATGGCCTCGACGTCGATGGCCTGATAGATGGCCTTGCGCACGCGCAGGTCCTTGAACGGGTTCTTGCCCTTCACGTCGGAGTACAGCAACTCGTCGCGGAACTGGTCCATGCCGAAAAAGATGGTACGCAACTCGGGGCCCTGCACGACGCTGAAGGCGCCCGTGCTGTTGATGCGCTGCACATCCTGCAGCGGCACGTTGACCGTTGCATCCAGCGCGCCGGACAGCAGCGATGAGGTGCGGGTCGCGTCCGACTGGATCGGCGTGAAGACGACCTCGGTCAGGTTGTGCCTGGGCTTGTCCCACCAGGCCGGATTGGCGGCCAGCACGGTCTTGACGTCCACTTCGCGCGACTTCAGCAGGAAAGGCCCGGTGCCATTGGTGTTGCGGTTGGCGAAGTTTTCCTTCTTCTGTTGCAGGTCGCTGGCTTCCCTGGCGTTGTTGGCCTCGCTCCAGGCCTTGCTCATGATGGGCAGGTTCAGCATCTCGTTGAGCAATAGCGGGAAGGGCGCCTTGGTCTCGATATCAACGGTGAAGGCGTCAACCTTGCGCACCTCTTTCACGTCGCCGAGGTTGAGCTTGGAAATCGAGCCCGGCGTCTGCACACGCTGCCAGCTGAAGACCACGTCATCGGCCGTCATCGGCTCGCCGTTGTGAAACTTGACGTTGCGCCGCAGTTTGAAGCGCCACACGGTCGGCGACACCGAGCTCCATGATTCGGCGAGTGCGGGTTCGATCTGCACCTTGTCGTTGAAGCGGACCAAGCCTTCGTAGATGTTGTTCATGAAGGAGGTGGTGAACGAGTTGTTCGTCGAATACGGGTCCATCGAGAGCGCGTCGGCCGACGCGGTCCAGGTGAAGGTCTTGGCCTGAAGCCCGGCAGCGCCGAAGCCGAGGGACAGCGCAAGACTCAGCGCCATCAATTGCTTTTTCATGGGGATACTCCTGTTGTAAAGAACGAAAGAACGGCGGGAAAACTTACTGGCCAGCGCCTGCGCGGGGCTTGCGCCTGGCTGGGGTCTTGCGGGCTGGAACCGCCTGGCTTGAGGCCTTGCCAGACGTTTTTGTCGAGATGCGCCCTGCGGTGCCGGCAGGCATTGTTGCGAGCCCGCCCAGCGCCTGCGACAGGTCCACGGCCGGCGGCTCGTCGCCAAGCCGCAACTGGCGTTCGCAGCCCTTGAGGTGGTCTTCCATCAGGCGTTCGGCGTCTTCCAGCCTGCCGGCCTCGATGGCTTCGAGGATCTCGAGGTGCTCGTGCACCGAGCAGGTGTTGGTGCCCGGCACGTCGTAGAGCGCGGTCATCAGCGAGGTCTGCGCGACCACGCGTTTGAGGTGCTGATTCAGCGCCTGGTTGCCGGTGGCGGCGGCCAGGTCGAGGTGGAACTTGCCGGCCAGGCGTATGTAGCGCGAGGTGTCGCCGACGCGGTTGGCCTCGCGTTCTTCGCCGACCTGAAGGCGCACCTTGTTGATCCATGGCTTGCAGTCGCAGCGCGCCAGACTGCGAACCACGCCGGCTTCAAGGATGCGGCGCAGCGCATAGACATCGCGCGTGGTCTCGATGCTGGGTCGGGCAACGAAGGCGCCTCGATTGGGGATCTGTTCGACCAGTTGTTCATCGGCGAGGCGATCCAGCACCTTGCGCAAGGTGCCGCGGCTGGTGCCCAGGATGCGGCACAGGTCGGCCTCGGGCAATTTGGTGCCGGACGGGATTCGGTGCTCGTAAATCGCTTCCGCCAGGCGCTGCTGGACGCGGGCTTCCTCGCTGGCCAGGCTCGCGCCTTGCGGGTCGGCATCGGTGGCGTGGCGGTCGGTCTGGAACTCAAGCTTGCTCATGGTGTTCTCGCTGGATGGTGCGCGCAATGCAAAAATTCTATCGCTCGTTTGTTTGCAAAAACATCTGGTAAACCATTAGATTGTTAACAAAATCAATATTTTTTGTTAACGACGAGATTTTTGGAGCTTTCGGGGGTCAGGGACTGTCGAAAAGAGCGAAGGGAAATTTCACGCACCTGGCGCAAACCGGGCCATCAGGCCGGCGTAAGGCTTGATATCCGGCCGCGCGTAGTCACCGCGCTTGCTGGTGCGCAGCCGCAGCGCCACCAGCGCCTCCGCCAGCTTGACCGCGGCGGTCACGCCGTCGATCACCGGCACACCGAGCTCCTGCGTCAACTCGCCGCACAGGTCGGTCATGCCGGCACAGCCGAGCACGATGGCGCCGACCCCGTCCTCGGCCAGGGCCAGGCGGCATTCGGCGGCGATCTTCTTCCGCACCGACTCACCGGCCTGGGCCTCGAGTTCCAGCACGGCGACGCCGGTGGCGCGCACCCGGACGCAGCGCGCCGTCATTCCATAGTCATGCAGCAGGCGCTGCGCCGTGGGCACGGTGCGCGCCAGCGTGGTCACCACGCTGAAGCGTGCCGACACCAGGCTGGCCAGCTGCATCGCCGCCTCGGCGATGCCGATGACCGGTGCCGTTGCCGTCTCGCGGGCGGCGCGCAGCCCCGGATCACCGAAACAGGCGATCACATGGGCATCCACACCCGAGGCTTCGCCCACCCCGATCTGCGCCAGCAGGCCCGGCAGTGCCAGCGCCTCGTCAACCGCACTTTCAATCGATGCCGGCCCGGTGCAGGACTGCACCGCCAGGATCTGCGTGCCGGCCGAAACCACCTGGCGCGCGGCCGCAGCCATCTTGTCGGTCATGGCGCCCGTGGTGTTCGGATTGATCAGTTGGATTTTCATGATTTATTGATTGTCACAATCTTGACGCGCCTGTTTACAGAGGGAAAACCATAACGAAGTCCTGATTTTTTAGAAGTTTTTCGAATTAATTGCGACATTTATCTTAATTGATTGTGACAATAATTTAATAAACGGTGGCAGTCAAGAAAATCTTGTGGCACGATATGCTTTCAGAAAATGACCCCTTCCATGATCCGACCCCGCCCCCCCCCAACCGCGAACCACGAGCGGGAAACCGCCTCGGCGGCCTCCCTGACCGAGCTGGCCGAGGAAAACCGGGTCCGCCACGCCATCGTCGAGGCGGTGCTGTCGCATCGCCTGCCGCCCGGCACCCGGCTGGTGGAAACCCGGCTGTGCGAGGCCTTCGGCGTCAACCGATCGCTGCTGCGCCGGGTCTTTGTGCGGCTGGCCGGTGACAAGGTCATCGAGCTGCAGCACAACAAGGGCGCCATCATTGCGCAGCCCGGCCCCGAGGAAATGCGCCAGGTGTTCGAGGCGCGGCGGCTGATTGAAAACGGCATCATCCGGGCGCTGGGCAAAAAAGCCACGCCCGAATCCCTGGCCGCCGTGCGTCAGCTGATCACGCAGGAACATGCCGCCTACAAGGCCGGCGAATGGTCCAAATGGGTCCGCCTGTCGGGCGAATACCACCTGCAGGTGGCCCGGCTGCTGGGCAATACCGAGCTGGAAGACATCCTGCGCAGCCTGATTGCCCGCACCACCCTGATGATTGCGCTGTACGACTCGGTCGGCAGCAACGTCTGCTCGTTTGACGAGCACAACGACATCCTCACGGCGCTGGAAAACGGTGACGGCGAGCAGGCCTGCAGCCTGATGGGGGCGCACCTGCACGGCGCAGAGGTCAAGCTGCGGCGCGACACCGTCGCGCCCGAGATTGACCTGGTCGCGCTGTTCACCCAGCCACTCCAGGCGCTCTGAAATTGCCGCGCCTGGCGGATTTGCCGATGACCGCCGTACCGGCCACCGTCCCCCTTTCGCGCTGGCAGGGCCTGGGCGCCGCCCTGGGGCTGGCGCTGTCGCCGCTGGTGGCGCTCGGCTTTACCCGCTTTGCCTATGCCCTGCTGCTGCCGCCCATGCAAAGCGAGTTTGGCTGGAGCTTTGTCGCGGCCGGCGCGCTCAACACCAGCAACGCCATCGGCTACCTCGGCGGCGCGCTGCTGGCGACCTGGCTGGCCCAGCGCTTTGGCCGGCTGCCGGCCTTTACCTGGGCCATGCTGGCCAGCGCCCTGGCCCTGATGGCGACCGCCTGGCCGTCGAATTTTGCGCTGCTGCTGGGCGTGCGCCTTGTGGGCGGCGTTGCCACGGCCGTGGCCTTTGTGCTGGGCACCTCGCTGGCGGCCAGTGCCATGCCGGGCCGCGCCGCCACCGCGCTGGCAATTTATTTCGCGGGTTCGGGGCTGGGGGTGGTGCTGGCCGGAACGCTGATTCCGCTGGCGCAGACCGGCGGCGTGCTCGACTGGCGCCTGACCTGGCTGTTGATGGGCGGGGCCTCGCTGGCCGCCTCGGCGCTGGCCTGGCAGGCCGCCCGCAAGGCCATCGGGCAGCTGACTGCGCCAGCGCCAGGCCCGCATTTGCCGGTGTGGGGCGTGCTCTATCCCAGCCTGTTGGCCAACCTGCTGTATGGCGCCGGCTATGTCGGCTACATGACCTTCATGATCGCGCTGCTCCAGCGCCTGGGCTTTGGCGCCACCCTGACCATGGTGTTTTTTGCCCTGATTGGCGGCGCCTCGGTGCTGGCCAGCCCGCTCTGGGGGCGCTGGCTCGGTCGTTTTAAAACCGGGCGCGGCTTCGCGCTGGTCTGCGTCATCGTCGCCGCCGGAACGCTGCCGGCCCTGATCTGGCCGCAGGCCTGGGCCGTCATCGCCTCGGCGCTGATTTTTGGCGCCAGCTTCATGGCCGGGCCGGCCGCCGTCAGCGTGGTGGCGCAAAGGCTGTTGCCCGCAACCTCGCTGACCTGGGGGCTGGCGCTGCTGACCGCCGCCTTTTCGCTCGGCCAGTCGATTGGCCCGCTGCTCGGGGGCTGGATTTCCGACGCGACCGGCTCACTGGCGGCCGGGCTCTGGCTCGGGCCGGCCCTGCTGCTGCTGGGGGCGGGCATGTCGCTGCGGCAGCACCCGGGGCCGGCGCCCAGCGCAAGCTGAAGGCCTACAGCCGCTGCCTTGCCAGACTGACAGCGGCAGCATGGCCGGCGGCCGATAGTGGGGCACATGACCACCCAAAAAACCGGCCCCGTGCCGCAAAACACCGCCGGCAAAGGCATGCCGGCCAGGGCGCCGCGCCAGCAAGGGCCGCGCACCGCCGCGTCGACCACCCCGAAAGACGCCTCGGTCGAAGCCAGCCTGGAATTGCCGCATGAGCGCGACCAGGCCACCGACATGACGGCCAGCCAGCCCAATCCGCGCGTCGAGCAGGCGGCGCGCGATGTCGGTCGGGGCCTGAAAGACACCAGCAAGGGCGCGGAGATGGATCGCGCCTACCAGAAGCTCAAGCCATAGCGGCCGATTAAACGCCGGGGGAAGGCTCAGGGCGCGCGGGTGCCGCGCTCCGCGGCTTGACCCACCCGCTCACTCATCCAGCGCAGCAAGTCCAGCCACATCTGGCGCATTTCGGCGTCCAGCGGCGTGCGTATGGAATTGGGCAGCTCGATGGTGACGACCGGCACGCCCTTGTGCACGCCGCCGTAGTTGCCGAGCGAGCCGGGGAAGATGCCGACCTGGTCGAGGTACAGGCGCCCCAGTTTGGACGGCGGCACCGACGGGCCGTCGAAGTCGAGCACGCCGTAGGGCGCATGGATGCTGACGATCAGGTTCGGTTTGAAGACCTGCATTTCCTCGTGCAAGAAGCGCGATTCGGGCTCGGACAGCGGCTTGCTGCCGGGGTAGCGGCGCGGGTCTTTGCCGGTGCGTTTCTCCCAGTAAACGCTGGCATCGCGCTCCCAGTTGGGCGTGGGGAAGTTGCGGTTCAGGTCCACGCCATTGCCGTTGACGCGGCTGGGCGGGCGGCTCAGCACGCCGTCGGGGTTGAGCATGGGCACGAAACGCCAGTGAATCAGCTGCGGCGAGTCGGCGGGTGTCTGCGTCGCCTGTTTAATCCAGTGCAGCGCCACCGACGCCGATGACAGTTCGTCGCCATGAATCGCGCCCACCACCAGCACCCGCAGGGTCGCGTTGTCGGGCTTGATGTCGCGCACCCAGATGGTTTGCCCCTTCACCGATTTGGCGCCGCTGGGCTGCAGCTGCGCGGCCTCGCACAACTCGCGCTTGAGGTTTGGCAGCCGGGCCGAAAATTCGGTGCAGGGCGACGCGGCATGCGCGGCACCCGCTATCAAAAACAGAGCAGGTAAAAAAGTCTTGAAGGCGCGGAACAGCATGCCGGCCAGTTTAACTGCCCGCCCGCAAAGGCCGCGGCGGCAACGGGTAACAGCCGCTTCAGTTAAATTAGCCTTCTATGTTGTCCCCCGTGCCCCCTTCCCGAGCCAGCCGCCCGAGCTTTTCGCAACGCGAGTTCCGGGCTTCGCTGGCGATGTTTGCCACCGGGGTCACCATCGTCACCGCGCGCACGCCGGACGGCGCCCTGATCGGCCTGACGGCCAACTCCTTCAACTCGGTGTCGCTGAACCCGCCGCTGGTGCTGTGGAGCCTGTCGCAGGCGGCCGGCTCGATGGCGGTGCTGAGCGCCGGCTCGCACTACGCCATCAACATCCTGGCGGCCGACCAGAAAGAGCTGGCCGAGCGTTTTGCCAGCAAGCGCGAAGACCGCTGGACCGACGTGCGCTTTACCGAAGGCGCCGGCGGCGCGCCGCTGCTGGCCGGCGCGGCCGCCACTTTTGAATGCTTTAACCGCAGCCGCTACGAAGAAGGCGACCATGTGATTTTTGTCGGCGAGGTCGAGCGCTGCAGCCACCGCGCCGGCGCCGCGCCGCTGCTGTTTCACGGCGGCCGCTTTTACACCGAGCACCCGCTCTAGCCCAGCGTCGGCGCGGCGTCCTGCCCCGGGGCAGCACCGCTGCGCCAACGCGCCCGACCATCCCGAATTTTTTGAATCCCCCTGAGTCCATGACCGCACGCAAAGCCCATCTAGATACCCTCGCCATTTCCCTGCTGCTGGCCTGCTGCCTGTTCTGGGGCCTGCAGCAGGTGCTGATCAAGGCCACGCTGAGCGAGCTGCCGCCGATGTTTCAAGCCTCGCTGCGCCTGATCGGCGCGACCGCGCTGCTCGGGCTGTGGTGTGTGTGGCGCGGCGTGCCGCTGTTCCGGCGTGATGGCACGCTGGCGGCCGGGCTGCTGGCGGGTGTTTTGTTTGGTGCCGAATTCGCCTGCATCTACCTCGGGCTGCAGTACACCACGGCCTCGCGGCTGACGGTGTTTTTGTACACCTCGCCGTTCTGGGTCGCGCTGCTGGTGCCGCTGTGGGTCAGGTCGGAACGGCTGCGCGGACTGCAGTGGGCCGGCTTGCTGTGCGCCTTTGTGGCGGTGGCGTTCGCGCTGCGCGAAGGCTTTGGCGCGGGCCAGGCCAATACCGCCCGCGGTGACCTGCTGGCGCTGGCGGCCGGCATGTTGTGGGGCCTGACCACGGTGGTGATTCGCGCCAGCAGCCTGGCCAGAATATCCGCCGAAAAGCTGCTGTTCTACCAGCTGGCCGTCAGCGCGCTGGCGTTTCCGGGGCTGTCGCTGGCGCTGGGCGAGGTCTGGGTCTGGCAGTTCAGCGCGTTTGCCATCACCTCGCTGGCGCTGCAGACGGCGATAGGCGCGTTTGCCAGCTACCTGGCCTGGATGTGGATGCTGGGGCGCTACCCGGCGACGAAAATTTCGGTGTTCGTGTTTTTCACGCCGCTGTTTGCCCTGCTGTTTGGCGCGCTCTGGCTGCATGAAAGCGTGACCCCCAGCCTGCTGGCCGCGCTGGCCATGGTGGCGCTGGGCATTGTGCTGGTGAACCGCAAGGGGGCGGCGTCACCCGACTGAGACCGCCCGTCGTCAAAATTTCTGGTCATTTGTGCCTCCAGCCCACGATTGATAAGCGTATGCAGTTATCAATTCAATAGCACCCTCGAACTCAGTAACCCAGCACACTGCCCCGGCCGCCGAACGCGGCCCAGGCCAGCAGCGCGAAGCCCGCCACCGCCAGCAGCGCGTGGATGACGATGATGTTTTTTGGCAGGGCCTGCAGCTTGGCGTGGTAGGCCAGGTTGAGGAAGGCGCCGCCCAGCGCGGCCAGCAGCAGCAGCGTCACACCGTACCAGGCCAGGCGCGGGATGCCCGCCTTCAGGCCGGCGTAGAGCAGCAGCGTGAGCCCGCTGGCCGCCAGCAGGCCGTGGCCCATGGCCAGCCAGGACGGCGGCCGGTCGGCGCCCGAGAACCGGATGATGGCCATGATCAGGCCGCCAAGGGCGGTCAGGCCGAGCAGAATCGTCGCGGTTTGCAGCATGGTTTTTCTCCTGCAGGGGGTAGGAGGCGAATTGCCTCACCTGACATGCTGAACCGCTTGCCAAAAAGGTCTGTAGGCTAAAGCGGGAAAGCCCCGTCAGGCAAGGCCGCGAATGGTCAAGCCGGCCCGACCGGCCCGCTCAGGGCCGCGCCACCATGTGCAGAATCATCTCGACCCGGTTGCCGTGGCCTTGCGTGAGCACCGGGTAGAGCTTGTCGTTGATGAACATCAGCCGACCGGCGCGCTCGATGCGGGCAGAGACGGCGTAGCGCATGCGCGGGTCGACCCTGGCCGGGTCCACCAGCAGCTCGAACGGCAGCGGCACCTGGCTGCGCGCGCTAAAGCGCTGCTCGGCCAGAATGTCGGCTTTCGCATCGAGGCGCGAGATATCGCGCAGCTGCACGATCACGTCGCTGTCGGGCGGCAGGGCAATGCGCTGCAGATAAGACAGGGTGCCGCTGACGCGCAGCCCGCCCGCCGGGACTGGCGCGGGGGCTGGCCCAGGCCCCGGCGCCGGCGCGGTCGGCACGCGCGGGGCCGGGTCGCTGGCGCAGGCCGCCAGCAGGCCCAGGCCGGCCCATGGGGCGAACCGGCCCAAAGCCCCCAGATGGACCAGCGCAGCCTGGCCCAGCAGTCGTCGTTTCATGGTGCGCTCCTTGCGTCAAACGGTGTGGTGGAAATTGAACATGCCATGCCAGGCCGGCCGGTCTATGCGGTACACGTAATGCTCCCAGTCGTCGGCCGGGTTGTTGGGCGTCAACAGGCCGCTGGCGATGCGGGCATAGCCGGCCCGCTCCAGCGCGCGCCACGAGGCCCGGTTCGCCACATGCACCGGCACGATGACGGCCGTGGCCTGCGCATCGCCCGGCCACAGCGCTTCGGTAAAAGCCTGAACCATGGCCGTGCCCCAGCCGCGTCCCAATGCCTCGGCCGGACCAATCAAATAGTCGATGCCGACGGCGCCCGTGGGCACCAGGATGAGGGGCGCAAGTTCGCGCAGGTACTGCGGCCAGGCCGCCAGCCGGTAGCGCTGAACCAGCCCCAGCGGCACGCCATTACGGCAGGCAATAAAGGCCTCGGACGGCTCGCGGCCGTCCACGCTGGCGCCGTAACCGGCCTCGATGGCGGGCGGCGACGGGTCTTCGGCCCACCAGCGCGCCACATGCGGCTGGGCCAGCCAGTGGCCCAGCAGGGCGAAGTCGCCGCGGGCCAGGGGACGAAAGCTGAAGCTGCCCATGTTGATGCTCCCGGTTGTTTTTGTTCAGGCCGCGCGCCGGCGCGCAAACGCCACATACCAGTCCAGGCAGGCCGGATTGGCCATGGCGTCTTTATTGACCACCTTGTCCAGCGGCTGACCCAGCAGCAGCTTCTTGATCGGCAGTTCCTGCTTTTTGCCCGACAGCGTGCGCGGAATCTCGGCCACCTGAAAGATGTCGTTGGGCACGAAGCGCGGGCTCAGCGCGGTCTTGATGGCGTGGCTGAGCCTGGCCTTGATCGCGTCGTCGAGCGTCAGGCCGGGGCGCAGCACCACGAACAGCGGCATGTAGCTGTCACGGCCCAGGTATTCCAGGTCCACCACCATCGAGTCGAGCACCTCGGGCAGCGCCTCGATCGCGCTGTAGAGCTCGCTGGTGCCCATGCGCAGGCCGTGGCGGTTGATGGTGGCGTCGCTGCGGCCATAAATGACGCAGGCGCCGCTGGCGTCGATGCGGATCCAGTCGCCGTGGCGCCAGACATGGGGGTACATGTCGAAGTAGCTCGACAGGTAGCGCTGGTTGCCCACATCGCCCCAGAAATACAGCGGCATCGATGGAATCGGCTGGGTGCAGACCAGCTCGCCGACCTCCCCGGTGACGCTCTGGCCGGCCTCGTTCCAGGCCTGGACCGCGCAGCCGAGCAGGCGGCACTGGATCTGGCCCGGCAGCTGCGGCAGTTCGCGGTTGCCGCCGATAAAAGCACCGGCAAAGTCGGTACCGCCCGAGATGTTCGACCACCAGATGTCGGGTGTCCCGAGTTTTTTGAATTGCGCCGTGCCCCAGCACTGGGACGCCTCGCTCAGTGGTGAACCCGTGCTACCCAAGGCGCGCACGCGCCTGAGTCCGGGCAATGGCGTTAGCTCGACACCGGCCTTCATGCAGCTCGCATAAAAGGCGGCACCGGCGCCAAAAAAAGTGACTTCGGTTTGCGCGGCAAAGCGCCACAGCGTGCTCCAGTCGGGGCTGTCCTTGCTGCCGGCGGGGTTGCCGTCAAAGATCACGCAGGTGCTGCCGCCCAGCAAACCGCTGAGCTGGCAGTTCCACATGACCCAGCCGGTCGAGCTGTACCAGTGAAAGCGCTCGCCGAAGCTGTTGGGCCGGTAGCTGCAGCCCACGTCGTTGTGCAGCATGGTCAGCGCCATGCCGACCAGCATGGCGCCGCCGTGGCCATGGACGATGGGCTTGGGCAGACCGGTGGTGCCGCTGGAATACACAATCCACAGCGGATGGTCAAACGCCACCCAAAGCGGCTCAAAGGCCGCGGTTTCAGCATCATTTCGGCCGCTAGCCGAATCAAAAAGCGCACAGTTCGCTATTGAATTAATAGCACCCAGATTGTCATGAACAATCACATGCCGCACGCTGGGCAGCGCTGCGCGCAGCTCGGCCAGCACCGCCGTGCGGTCCAGGTCGCGGCCGCCGTAACGCACGCCGGTGCAGCCAATCAGCACCCTGGGCTCAATCTGCCTGAAGCGATCGAGCACGGCCTGGGTGCCCATGTCGGGCGCGCACAGGCTCCAGACGCCGCCTATGCTGGCCACCGCCAGAAACGCCACCATGGCCTCGGGAATGTTGGGCAGATAGGCCGCGACCCGGTCGCCCGGCTGTACACCCTGGGCCTGCAGGTGCAACGCCAGCGACGCCACCTGCTGGCGCAGCGCGGGCCAGCTCAGCTCGCGCGCCGGCCCGCCACTGGCCAGGCTGGCCTCGTCGTGGCTGACCACGGCCGGCAGGCCGGCCGCATGGGCCGGTTCCGCATGCCGGAACACCTGCCGCGCATAGTTGAGCTGGGCGCCGGGAAACCACTGCGCGCCCGGCATCTGGCGCTGCGCCAGCACGGCGCGGTGCGGCGTGGGCGACTGCAGCTCGAAGTAGTCCCACAGGCTTTGCCAGAAGGCGTCCAGCTCGGTAGTCGACCAGCGCCACAGCGCGTCGTAGCTGTCAAACGTCAAGCCGCGCGTCTCGTGCAGCCAGTGCTGGTACAGGCGGATTTGCGGGATGGGGGAAACAGGTGGGGCAACAGGGGCGGCGCTCATGGCTGCCAGCTTAACCGCGCCGGGGCCGCCTTGCAGCCCGCGAACGCGCGGGATTTCCCGATACTGAACTGGGGGAATTGCTATTTCGCACAACCGTGCTAATATACGCCGCATGGATGCCAAGACCCAGAAAAGCGAGATGACCCGGACCGCCATCATTGGCGCCGGGATTGACCTGGCCTCGGCCGAGGGGCTGGAGGCCATCACGCTGCAGGCGGTGGCCGACCGGATTGGCCTGTCCAAGAGCGGCGTGTTCTCGCGCATCGGCTCGCGCGAGGCCTTGCAAAAAGCCGTGATCGAAGAGTTTGGCCGGCGCTTTCTGGCCGATGTGTTCGTGCCCGCCATGCAGCAGCCCAAGGGCCTGCCCCGGCTCGACATGATTGTGCAGCGCTGGATCGTGCGCATGCGCGATGTCGAGGCGAAGTCGGGCTGTATCTACACGGCCGGCGCGTTTGAGCTGGACGACTGCGAGGGCGAACTGCGCGACGCGCTGCTGCAAGAGGTGACGCGCTGGCGCGCCTCGCTGCGGCGTACCGTGCTGCAGGCGGTAGAGGCCGGCCATCTGGCCGCCGACACCGACCCGGAGCAGCTGGTTTCGGAAATTTGCAGCCTGGCCATTGGCCTGCTGCATGACGCACGTTTTCTGCGCGACCAGCGCGCAGCCGCGCGTGCACAGGCCAGCTGGCAGCGCCTGCTCAAAAGCTACCAGCTTTAGTCCCGCCGGGCATGCCGCCCAGTGGATTGTTGCGTTCTAGTTTCGCACAGTTGTGCGATTATGGAGAAAAATCATGCTGATATTCATTCTGGGCCTGGGCGTGGTGACAGGGGTTCGTGCGGTCCGGGCGGTGCTGGCCTCGCTGGCCAGCCTGCCGCGCAGCAACGACGACTGGATCTGGTACTGAAGGCCGGACCCGCCGCAACACCGAACCGGAGAACCCGCCATGACACGCCCCTCGCTGCAGGCCGCACCGGCCTCTACGTCATCTACTTCCGCTACTTCCGCTACTTCTTCCACGTCCCCCAGTTACTACGCCGGCCGACCCGCCAGCCCCGGCACCCGGCTGCTGCGCTGGGGGCTGGCCGCCTCGCAGCAGCTGTGGCCGGCGCTGGCGGTGCGCGCTGCCCACCGGCTGTTTGGCACACCGCTGCCGCCGCGCTGGCTGGCGGGCCTGAAGCGCCGCAAGGGCTGGAGCCCCGACTGGCACATCGAGCCATGGCCGTTTGAAAACGCCAGCCTGACGCTGTACAGCCGCCCGGTGGCACCGCACGGGCCGGTGGTGCTGCTGCTGCACGGCTGGGGCGGCCATGCCGGCCAGCTGCGGGCGCTGGCCGAGCTGCTGGCGGCCCAGGGCCTGCGGCCGGTGCTGCTGGAAATGCCGGCGCACGGCCGCAGCGGCGGCCAGACCAGCAACCTGCCGCAGTTTGCCCGGGCACTCGACTACGTCATGGCCCGGCTGCAGCAGCAGGGCTACCGCCTGCGCGCGGTGGTGGCGCATTCGCTGGCGGCCAATGCCGCCGCCTTTGCCGCCAGCCGCGGCCTGGCCGCCGAGCGGCTGGTGCTGCTGGCGCCGCCGGCCTCGCCACTGGCCTACACCCGGCTGTTTGCCCAGGTGTTCGGCCTGCGCGAGGCCACGCGGGCGGCGATGCAGCGCCTGATCGAAGCGCGCGAAGGCGTCCTGATGCCGCAGTTCGAGCCGGCCGCCGTCGGCCCGCGCATCACCGTGCCGACGCTGGTGGTACATGACCGGCAGGACCGCATCAACCGCTTTGCCGACGGCCTGGCCTACAGCCAGGCGATTGCCGGGGCGCGCCTGCTGGCCACCGAAGGCCTGGGCCACCAGAAGATTCTGAAGGACGCCGGCGTGCTGCGGCAGATCAGCGCCTTCCTCGGTTGACGCGCTGTGCCGCGCAGGCGCTTGCCTGGGCGGCACCTTGCCACTAGCATTGCGCCACTTACAACAAGAGGAGCGCGTAATGGCAATGCTGGAATGGACCGAAAAAAGCAGCGCGGTGCTGCAACAAGGTGGCGTGATCGGGCCTGACGAACGGCTGCCCTGGCCGCAAACTGCGGTGATGGGGGTGCAGCATGTGATTGCGATGTTTGGCGCGACCGTGCTGGCGCCCATCCTGATGGGCTTTGACCCGAATCTGGCGATCCTGATGAGCGGCATTGGCACGCTGATCTTTTTTGTCATCACCGGCGGCAAGGTGCCGAGCTACCTCGGCTCCAGCTTTGCCTTCATCGGCGTGGTGATTGCCGCCAGCGCCTACGCCGGCAAGGGGCCCAACACCAACCTGGGCGTGGCACTGGGCGGCATCATTGCCTGCGGCGTGCTCTACACGCTGATCGGCTTCGTCGTGCAGGCGGTCGGCACCGGCTGGATAGAGCGCGTCATGCCGCCGGTGGTGACGGGCGCGGTGGTGGCGGTGATTGGCCTGAACCTGGCCAGCATTCCGATCAAAAACATGGCGGCCAGCAACTTTGAGGCGTGGATGCAGGTGCTGACCTTTGTCAGCGTGGCGCTGGTGGCGGTGATGGCGCGCGGCATGCTGCAGCGGCTGCTGATTCTGGTCGGGCTGGCGGTGGCCAGCGTGATTTATGCGCTGCTGACCAACGGCCTGGGCCTGGGCAAGCCGATGGACCTGGCGGGCATTGCCAGCGCCGCCTGGGTCGGGCTGCCCGCCTTTGCCGCGCCGGTGTTCAGCACCAACGCCATGCTCTTGATAGCGCCAGTGGCGATTATTCTGGTGGCCGAAAACCTGGGCCACATCAAGGCGGTGACGGCCATGACCGGCAAGAACCTGGATGTCTACATGGGCCGCGCCTTCATCGGCGACGGCATTGCCACCATCGTCTCGGGCAGCGCCGGCGGCACCGGGGTCACCACTTATGCCGAAAACATCGGTGTGATGGCGGCGACCAAGATTTACTCGACCGCGGTGTTTGTGGTGGCCGCGCTGATTGCGGTGCTGCTGGGCTTCAGCCCCAAGTTTGGCGCGCTGATCCAGGCGATTCCGCTGCCGGTGATGGGCGGCGTGAGCATTGTGGTGTTTGGCCTGATTGCGGTGGCCGGCGCCCGGATCTGGGTCGTCAACCAGGTTGATTTTTCAGACAACAAAAACCTGCTGGTGGCGGCCATCACGCTGGTGCTGGGCACCGGCGACTTCACGCTGAAGTTTGGCCAGTTTGCGCTGGGCGGCATTGGCACTGCCACCTTCGGCGCGATCCTGCTGTATGCGCTGCTGAACCGCAAAAAACCGGACGACACGGTGAAAGTCCAGCAATTTTCGGCGGACCCGCCCAAGGCAGGCTAAGCCGGACAAATCCCTCGGGCACATCCTTCGACAAGCTCAGGACGAACGGGATGCGGTGAGCGCGGGGGCTATGTCTTCACCAGCAGGGGCTGCGGGACAGGCTTTGCCAGACCGCAGGCGCAGCGGCCCCCTCGGGGGCAGGGAGCGACACGCTAGTAGCGCGACCGTGGGGGCCTTATTGTTCAGCAGGCTGCGTCCTGGCGTGGGCCAGCGCAGCCCTGGTTTTGGCCAGTTCGCGCTCCAGCGCGGCGCGCTCGTCGATTTCCTGCGCCAGCACCTCGTTGACCTGGGCCAGGTCGTCGGCCGACTCCTGAATCCGGGTTTCGAGGGCGTCGGTGAGTTCGAGGGCCTGCGCCACTTCGCCGGTTTGCACCGCATCAGGCAG
>NZ_JANOAL010000071.1:0-1689 GCF_031411155.1 Polaromonas sp.
GGGCGGGAAACGCATCAGACGCGTGTCGTCCATTTTGGGCGGATTGATGATGCGGTTGGGGCTGAGCAGGTTGAGCGGATCGAGATGGTTCTTGATCTGCGCAAACGCCTCGTTGATCCTGGGGCCGAACTGCCATTCCACCCATTCGCCGCGGCACAGGCCGTCGCCATGTTCGCCGCTGTAGGCGCCCTTGTAGTGGCGCACCAGGGCCGAGGCCTCTTCGGCAATGGAGCGCATCTTGGCCGCGCCCTCACGGCGCATGTCCAGAATCGGCCGCACATGCAGTGTGCCGACCGAGGCGTGGGCGTACCAGGTGCCCTTGCTGCCGTATTTGCGAAAC
The DNA here is from genome assembly GCF_031411155.1 of Polaromonas sp. Classification (GTDB taxonomy): domain Bacteria; phylum Pseudomonadota; class Gammaproteobacteria; order Burkholderiales; family Burkholderiaceae_C; genus Polaromonas. The sequence goes on from NZ_JANOAL010000071.1 coordinate 341, forward strand.
ACCTGCGTGAGTGCCTCGGTGTATTCGGCCAGCTTGTCCAGCGGCACGGCGCAGTCTTCGATAAAACTCACCGGCTTGCCGTCGCCCTTCAGGCTCATCATGATGTTGAGGCCGGCCTTGCGCACTTCCCAAAGGTTTTTCTGCGGCGCGTCCTCAATCATTTCCACTACCGAACCGGGCAGGCCCAGGTCGCCCATCAGCTCGACCAGCTGCCTGATTTTTGGGATCAGGGCGGTCTTGGAGGCGCCTGAAAATTCCACCAGCAAAATCGCGTCGGGCTGGCCAATCAGCGCGGTCCGCACCGTGGGCGCAAAGGCCAGGTTTTGCAGCGACAGCTCGATCATGGTGCGGTCGACCAACTCGACCGCCGTCAGGGTTCCATCCGTGCCCAGCTTGACGATGTGCTGCGCCGAGTCCATGGCCTTGTAAAAGGTCGGAAAGTTGACCACGCCCAGCACCTTGGCGCGCGGCAGCTCGGCCAGGCGCAGCGTCAGCGATTTCGTCAGCGCCAGCGTGCCTTCACTGCCAATCAGCAGGTGTGCCAGATTGACCGAACCATCTTGCGTGTACGGCCTTTCGTTCTGGTTGTTGAAGATGTCCAGGTTGTAGCCGGCGACGCGGCGCAGCACCTTGGGCCAGTGCGCCTGCAGCTCGGGCCTGAGCTGGTCTGACAGCGTTTTGACGTAGTCGCCGAGCGCGCGCGCCGGCCCGCAGGCATTGTCATAACGGCCCAGCTCCAGCAGGCTGCCGTCAGCGCGCCAGGCGCTGGCACCCAGCACGTTGTGCACCATGTTGCCGTAGGCAATGCTGCGGCTGCCGCAGGAGTTGTTGCCCGCCATGCCGCCCAGTGTGGCCTGCGCGCTGGTCGATACATCGACCGGGTACCAGAGGCCGTGCTTTTTTAAGGCGGCATTCAGGTGGTCCAGCACCATGCCGGGCTCGACCACGGCGCTGCGCTCGGCGGCATCCACATGAAGAATGTTTCTGAGGTGTTTGCTGTAGTCAATGACGAGCCCGGCGCCCACGGTCTGTCCACACTGGCTGGTGCCGCCGCCGCGCGGCACGATGGGCACGCCCAGGTCGCGGCAAATGGCCAGCGCGGTGGTCACGTCGTCGGCCATGCGCGGCACCAGCACGCCCACCGGCATCACCTGGTAGATCGACGCATCGGTGGCGTAGCGGCCCCGGTCCGCGGGTGAAAACAGCAACTCGCCCTGGGTTTCGGCAGCCAGCCGGACGGCCAGCCGGCCCGCCACCTCGTTGCTGGCGCGCGCCACGCCGTCGTAGGCCGCAGCGGCGGCCTGCCGGGTGATTCTGAGCGGGAGCGGGGCGTTCATGCGGTTGCTTTC
>NZ_JANOAL010000072.1:0-14600 GCF_031411155.1 Polaromonas sp.
TACACCGAGGCCGCGACCCTGCGCATGCTGCTGCTCGGGTTTTCGGCCGGGCTGCCGCTGCTGCTGGTGTTTGGCACGCTGAGCTTCTGGCTGCGCGAGGCCGGCATCGACCGCACCACGATCGGCTACCTGAGCTGGGTCGGCCTGGCCTATGGCTTCAAGTGGGTCTGGGCGCCGCTGGTGGACCGGCTGCCGATTCCGCTGCTGACGCGGCTGCTGGGACGGCGCCGCAGCTGGCTGCTGCTATCGCAGGCGCTGATCATCGCCGCGCTGGTGGGCATGGCGCTGACCGACCCGCGGCTGGCCCTGACGCCGGTGGTGTGGTGCGCGCTGGCGGTGGCGTTTGGCTCGGCCACGCAGGACATCGCGCTCGACGCCTACCGCATCGAGTCGGCCGACACGCCGCGCCAGGCCGCGCTGGCCGCCGCCTACCAGACCGGCTACCGCATCGCGATGATCTGGGCCGGCGCCGGCGCGCTGTGGATAGCGGCGCGCGCCGAGGTGGCCGGTGGCGCGGTCTACCAGCATGGCGCCTGGCAGACGGCCTACCTGGCGATGGCGGCCTCGATGCTGCTGGGCGTGGCCACGGTGCTGCTGTCGCCCGAACCGGCGCCACGCGCGCTGACGCCGGCCCGCAACGCCGCCGAATGGCTCAGGGGCGCGCTGATTGAACCGTTTGCCGATTTTTTGCGCCGCTACGGCCACCGCGCGGTGCTGATCCTGGCGCTGATCGCGGTCTACCGCATCAGCGATGTGGTGATGGGCATCATGGCCAATCCGTTTTATGTGGACATGGGCTACAGCAAGGACGAAGTCGCCGCCGTGACCAAGGTCTTTGGCGTCATCATGACGCTGGTGGGCGCCTTTGTCGGCGGTGCGCTGGCGATGCGCTTTGGCGTGATGCGGGTGCTGATGCTGGGCGCGCTGCTGAGCGCCGCCAGCAACCTGCTGTTTGCCTGGCTGGGCGCGCGCGGGCACGACGTCAATGCGCTGATTTTGGTGATTTCGGCCGACAACCTGGCCAGCGGCATCGCCTCGGCGGCCTTCATTGCCTACCTGTCGAGCCTGACCAACGTCAATTATTCGGCCACCCAGTACGCGCTGTTCAGCTCCATGATGCTGCTGCTGCCGAAGTTTCTGGCCGGCTATTCGGGCACTTTTGTCGATGCCTATGGTTACAGCCAGTTTTTCACCGCCACCGCCGTGCTGGGCCTGCCGGTGCTGCTGCTGGTGTGGCTTGCCTCCAGGCAAATACCGGCTCCAGCCCCCTGAAAACAGGCGTGGTTAGCTATTGATTAAATAGCAAAACGCGGCCTTCCAGGGCCGGGCGTCAAAGGCGTATGCTGCAAGCCAAACGCTGCGGTTTACCGCAACTTTACGATGGCTTCAAGCGCACTTGTCGCGCCCGGCGCACCATGCACCGGACAGGGTGGCACCCGTGCGCCCGCTGCAACCGAGGACCCGACCATGACACAGCAACTGTTGATGATTGAAGACGACACCCGCCTGGCCGCCATGGTGGGCGAATACCTGCGCCAGTCGGGCTACGGCTTTACCCATGCGGCCGACGGCGCCGCCGGCTTGACCGCGCTGCAGGCCAGCCCGCCGGATCTGGTGATTCTGGACCTGATGCTGCCCGACATGGACGGCCTGGAGGTGTGCCGCCGCATCAAGGGCCAGGGCGGCGCGGGCGCCAGCGCCGCCGTGCTGATGCTGACCGCCAAGGGCGACCCGATGGACCGCATCGTCGGCCTGGAAATCGGCGCCGACGACTACCTGCCCAAGCCGTTTGAGCCGCGCGAGCTGCTGGCGCGCATACGCGCCGTGCTGCGCCGCGGCGGCGAGGCCGGCAGCGGCGGCGCCGCCGCGGAAGGCCACAAGCTCATGCGCTTTGGCTCGCTCGAGATTGACCGCGATGCGCGCAGCGTCTCGGTGTCGGGCACTGCCTGCGAGCTGACCTCTTACCAGTTCGACCTGCTGGTGGCCCTGGCCGAGCGCGCCGGCCGGGTGCTGAGCCGCGACCAGATCATGGAGGCCGTGCGCGGACGCGAGCTGGAAGCCTTTGACCGCTCGATCGACGTGCACATGGGCCGCATCCGCAACGCCATCGAGCTCGATGCCAAGGACCCGAAACGCATTCTCACGGTGCGCGGTGTCGGCTATGTGTTTGCCAAGCAGCAAGACTGACCGGAGCCGCCCGTGAGCCGACTTGGCATCAATATGTGGGCCCGCTTTGCGTCCCACCTCTACGTGCGCATCTGGCTGGCCGTGGTGGCCACCGTGCTGCTGCTGACCTTTCTGGTCGGCGCCGCCTGGCAGCTTGACCGCGACCCGCCGCTGCTGCCGATACGCGAGGTGCTGGTGCACAACGCGCAGGGCGAGGTGATTGGCACGGCGCAAACCAAACCCGACCGCCGCTTTGGCGAGGACCTGGAGTTTGACGTCGTCACCAAGGACGGCCAGACGCTGAACCTGCTGCTGCCCCGGCCGAGGCGCCCGCCCGGTGGCGCGCCCTGGATGCGGCCGCCGTTTGGCTTTGGCTTTGGCTGGATGCTGGGCCTGGTGGGCCTGGCGGTGGCGCTGGGCGCCTACCCGGTGATGCGGCGCCTGACGCTGCGGCTGGAGGCGCTGCAGCGCGGCGTCGAGCGCTGGGGCGCGGGCGACCTGTCGGCGCGCATGCAGGTCGAAGGCACTGACGAAGTGGCGTTTCTGGCCCGGCGCTTTAACCACGCGGCCGAGCGCATTGAAACCCTGATGGATTCGCACAAGTCGCTGCTGGCCAATGCCTCGCACGAGCTGCGCTCGCCGCTGGCGCGCATCCGCATGAGCCTGGAGTTGTTAGCCCCCACGCTCGGCACTGACGTGTCCTCTCTGCCCCCCGAGGGGGCTGGCCTGGCTTGGGGCGGCCCGGCGCAGCGGCCGTTCGCGTCCACGCTGGAGAGCCGCCAGAAAATTGAAATCCTGCGCAGCATCAACGAGCTGGACCAGCTGATCGACGAAATCCTGCTGGCCAGCCGGCTCGATGCGCGCCAGGCCGATGCCGAGCCCTTTGAGACGCTGGACCTGACCGGGCTGGCGGCCGAGGAATGCGCGCGCGTCAATGCCGAGCTGAACGCCGATCTGGGCTCGGCATCCAGCGCGCACAGCCTGACGCTCGAAGGCTCACCGCGGCTGCTGCGCCGGCTGATTCGCAACCTGCTGGAAAACGCCAGGCGCTACAGCCAGGGCGACATCAGCCTGGAACTGGCGCAAACCCGGGTCGGCAGCCAGCCGCTGGCCGTCATCAAGGTGCATGACCGCGGCCCGGGCGTGCCGGCCGACCAGCGCGAGCGGATTTTCGAGCCGTTTTACCGCCTGCCCGGCGCCAGCGAACGCGAAGGCGGCGTGGGGCTGGGGCTGGCGCTGGTCAAGTCCATCAGCCAGCGCCACGGCGGCAGCGTGCGCTGCGAAGCGCGGCCCGGTGGCGGCGCCTCCTTTGTGGTCGCGCTACCGCTCAGCTCGCAAAAAACGTGAACTAAGTCACGTCAAGCACCACTTTTATCGAGAAAAACCCGCGCCATCCCCCGTTTGGGTAATGGTCAAAAGCGCCCGCCTGAGCCAAAGTAAGGCTGTTGCTGTCACAACACTCCGGAAATTTCAGGAAATCAACGACCCGGGCCGCAAGCCCCAAAAGTCGGAAGAATCTATGGGGTCTCCCAAAGAGTCCTCCCGACGGAGGATTTTCCACAAGCCGCCTTCGGGTGGCTTTTTTTTGGCCGCTGCGGTCCGACAGGCTGCGACCCCGAGGCCTAGGCCAGCGGCAAATCCATCAGCCCGGCCAGCGCCACGGAGGGCGCGTCGCGCCAGACCAGGTGGGTACGGTTGCGCCTGAGCCGCAGCGGCAACTCATGCAGCTGCACGTCGTCGGTGGCCTTGAGCGCGGCCAGCAGGGAGCGCGGCACGATGGCCACGCCCGTGCCCGCCGAGACGCAGGCAATCATCGCCTGGTAAGAGGCAAACTCGAGCACCCGGCCCGGCATCACGCGGGCCCGCCCGAGCCAGTCTTCAAGGCACTTTCGGTACGAGCAGCCACTGGCAAAGGCGATCAGCGTCGCGCCGCGCAACTGCGCCGGCCTGGCGATTTTGCGCTGGCCGTGCGCGGTGATCAGCACCAGCTCTTCATCAAAAAGTGGCCGCGAACTGAGTTCGGGCGCCGTGAAGGGTTCGGAAACGAACGCGGCTTCAAGCTCGTAGTTCGCCACCTTGTGCACCAGCGCCGCCGTGGTGCCGGTCACGAGCTCGACCGTCACCGCCGGAAACGTCAGGTGGTAACGCGAGAGCACGGCGGGCAAGCGGCTGCCAGCCGTGCTTTCGAGCGAACCGAGGCGGAAAACGCCACGCGGCTGCCCGGCCTGCAGGGCGCTTTGCGCCTCATCGGCGAGCCGGAACAGGCGGTCGGCATACTGCACCAGCAACTGCCCTTCGGGCGTCAGCACCAGCGCGCGGCCCTGGCGGCGAAACAGCGCGACGCCCAGGCGCTGTTCCAGCTGGCTTACGCGCGTTGTCACGTTCGACTGCACCCGGTGCAATTTGCGCGCGGCGCGGATGATGCCGCCTTCGCTCACGACGGCCCGAAAAATCTGCAGCGAGTCCAGGTCCAGCATTCTCATAAACAGAATGAAAGTTCAGAATTATTCATTTGTCAACTTTAGCGGAGCTCGCTCTAATGGGTCCATGCCCGCTCCGCAAGCCCTTGCCACCAATGTTGCCGCCGCGCCCCTGAGCGCCGGCCGGGCCTGCCTGGCGGGCTTTGTGGCGCTGGTGATTGCCATGGGCATAGGGCGTTTTGCCTTTACCCCGCTGCTGCCGCTGATGCAGGCCGCCGGCCAGCTGGACCTCACGGCGGCTGCCTGGCTGGCCAGCGCCAATTACCTGGGCTATTTCGCCGGCGCCAGCACGGTGTCGCGGCTCGGGTTGAACCCCCAAACGCTGATCCGCGCCAGCGTGCCGCTGATCGCCCTGCTGACAGCGGCGATGAGCTGGACCGACCAGATGGCCGGGTGGTTCGCGCTGCGTTTTGGCGCCGGCGTGCTGAGCGCCTGGGTGCTGGTCGGCACCAGTGCCTGGTGCCTGGCCGAACTGGCGCGAAGCGGCCGGCCGGCGCTGGCCGGCTTGCTTTACGCCGGCGTCGGCACGGGCATCAGCCTGGCCGGCCTCTATTGCCTGCTGGGCGCCGGGCTGCAGCTGCCGGCCACGACGCTCTGGTGGCAGCTCGGGGCGCTGGCCGCGCTGCTGGCCGCGGCCGTGCTGGTGCTGGTTCCCGCAGCCGACGGCCCGGAGCGGTCCGCCGCGCCAGTGGCCGCAGCCGCTGCCTCGGCCGACGCTTCCCCCCCGGCGCAACGCCGGCTCGTCATCGCCTATGGCTGCTTTGGCTTTGGCTACATTTTGCCGGCCACTTTTTTGCCCGCCATGGCGCGCGCCGTGCTGGACGACCCGGCGTTTTTCGGCTGGGCCTGGCCGGTGTTCGGCCTGGCGGCGGCGGCTTCCACCTGGCTGGCGAGCCGCTATTTTTCCAGCGCGTCGCGCATCCAGCTTTGGGTCGCCAGCCAGTTGCTGATGGCCGCAGGCACGGCCCTGCCGGCCTTCTGGCCCTCGGCTGCCACGGTGCTGCTATCGGCTACCCTGGTCGGCGGCAGCTTCATGGTCATCACCATGGCCGGGCTGCAGGAAGCCAGGGCGCGCGCGGGTGCGCAGGCCACCCGGCTGCTCGGGCAAATGACGGCGGCATTCGCCGTCGGCCAGATCGCCGGGCCCATCGCCTCGGCCCTGCTGGGCCTGGGCTTTGCGGGCGCCATGGACGGCATTCGCGTTGCGCTGGTCATTGCCACGCTGGTGCTGGTCGCCAGCGCGCTGTGGCTGCTGCGGCGCTGGCCCCTCACCATTATTCAACCCAAGGACCTCCCCCATGAACCCTAAAGACAAGCCGGCCGGCCAGCCATTTGCCGTGCCGCAAGGTTTTTCACCGCAAGCGCAGGACCGGCTGCCGCCGATGGCGCGCGCTGACATGACGCCAGCGCAGCAGGCCGCCGCCGACGCCCTGGTGGCCGGGCCGCGCAAGGCGGTCTTCGGCCCCTTCATCGCGCTGCTGCGCAGCCCGGAGCTGATGAGCCGGCTCGGCAAGGTCGGCGAGTACCTGCGCTTCGACAGCGTGCTCGATGCCCGCATTCGCGAGCTGGTCATGTGCGTGGTGGCGCGCGCGGTCGGCAACCAGTTCGAGTGGCTGATGCACGCCCCGCTGGCCCTGCAAGCCGGGGTGGCCGCGCCCACCCTCGCGTCGGTCGCTGCCGGCAAGCACCCGCGCGGCTTGCCGGCCGACGAACTGGCGGCGCTCGAGCTGGCGCAGGAGGTGTTGCAGCACCACGGCGCCAGCGATGGGAGCTATGCCGAAGCGTTGGCGCTGTTTGGCGAGCAGGGCGTGGTGGAGCTGGTCAGCCTGGTCGGTTACTTCGTGACCGTCTGCTGGGTCATGAACGTTGCGCGCACGCCGGCGCCGGGCGTGCCGGGCCTTAGCGCGCTGGCGGCGTTCCCGCCGTGACGGCGGAGGCAGCGGCGCCCTGCGCCAACAACTGCCGCACCCGATCCGGGCCGATGTCGTTGAGGCAGCGGGTGTGGCCGAGCGGGCAATCGCGCGCAAAGCAGGGCGCGCAGTCCAGCGGCGGCTGGTAGGCCGCATCGTTTTTCAGCCAGATCACGCTGGCCTGTTCGCTCAGCGGCGGCGTGTGCAGCGGGCTGGACGAGCCGAAAATCGCCACCTGCGGCGTGCCAAACGCGGCCGCCACATGCATCAGGCCGGAGTCGTTGCTGATGACGCTTTTTGCGGCAGCGATGGCGCACAAGGCCTGCACCAGTGTGGTTTTACCCGCCAGGTTGCGGCAATGGCCGGGCGCGGCGGCGCTGATTTCCTCGCACAGGGCCGCCTCCTTGCCCGAGCCGAGCAACAGCACCGGCAAATCGAGCGAACGCGCCAGCGCGGCAAAATGCGCGGCCGGCCAGCGTTTGGCCGGGCCGAACTCGGCGCCCGGCGCAAACACCACATAGCCGCCGCGCTGCAGGCCCAGCGCCTGCAGCGCGGCATCGACTTCGGCGACCGCCAGCTGCAGATGCGGCCGGTCGGCTTGCAGCCCGGCCTCGCCACTGAGCGCCGAATAAAACGCCACCATGGGCGGCTTGTCCCTGGGGTTTTTCAGCCGCTGCGTGAGCAGCCCCACGCGCGCCTCGCCAAAGTAGCCGATGCGCTCGGGAATGCTGGCCAGAAACGGCAGCAGCGCGCTTTTCAGCGAGTTGGGCAGCACGTAGGCCTTGTCAAACCGGCCCTCGACCTGCCGGGCAATGGCGCGGCGCGCCTTGAACTGCAGGCCGCCATGGGCAAACGGAAATTCAATCACCTCGGCCACCTGCGGCATGGCCCGGTACACCGGCGCCACCCAGGGCAAGGCGCCCACCGTGAGGCGCTCACCGCGCGCCGCGAGGCGCCGCAGCAGCGGCTCGGTCATCACGGCATCGCCTATCCACTGCGGCGCGATGATGAGGGAGTTCAGCGTTTGCGCGTTAGCTGTCATCGGCCGCAGCGCCGGGCCGCCCCAAGCAAGGCCAGCCCCTTATCGCGAATAAAGGGGCAGCGCATTACACGAAGTGAAAAGCATGGGGGCTTAATGTGCACCACCGAAGTGCTCGCCCTCTTTGAGCTGGTACACCGTGCCGCAGTAAGGGCACTTGGCTGCTCCGGTGCGGGCCACGTCCAGGTAGACCTTGGGGTGGCTGTTCCAGAGCTTCATGTCGGCCTTGGGGCTGGGGCAGTAGACGCCGCCCTGGTCGTTGAGGTCGGCCGCCAGCAGTTCGACGTTGAATGATTTGGTCATAAATTCCTTGGTCAATTTGGAGAAGCCGCAGCGCCGCCGGGCCGCCCCAAGGCGACTGCAGCCCCCTCGGGGGGCAGCGCAGTACACGCAGTGACAAGCGTGGGGGCCATATGTTCAGATTTTCGCCAGCCAGTGGGCGTATTTCGGATTGCGGCCGTTGACGATGTCAAAGAAGGCGCTCTGGATTTTCTCGGTGATGGGGCCGCGCGAGCCGGCGCCGATCTCGATGCGGTCGAGCTCGCGAATCGGCGTGACTTCGGCGGCGGTGCCGGTAAAAAATGCTTCGTCGCTGATGTAGACCTCGTCGCGCGTGATGCGTTTTTGCACCAGTTCCAGCCCCAGGTCCTTGCAGATGTGCAGCACGGTGTTGCGCGTGATGCCGTTGAGCGCGCCGGCCGACAGGTCGGGCGTGTAGACCACGCCGCCCTTGATGACAAAAATGTTCTCCCCCGCGCCTTCGCTGACAAAACCCGAGGCGTCGAGCAGCAGGGCTTCGTCGTAACCGTCGTCCAGCGCTTCCATGTTGGCCAGAATCGAGTTGGTGTAGTTGCTGACCGCCTTGGCCTGCGTCATGGTGATGTTGACGTGGTGCCGCGTGTAGCTGGAGGTCTTGACGCGGATGCCGCGCTTCATGCCTTCTTCGCCGAGGTAGGCGCCCCAGGCCCAGGCCGCCACCATCAGGTGGATCTGGTTGCCCTTGGGGCTGACGCCGAGCTTTTGCGAGCCAATCCAGGTCAGCGGGCGCAGGTAGCAGCTCTCCAGCTGGTTCTCACGCACCACGGCTTTTTGTGCTTCGTTGACTTCTTCCTTGGAAAAAGGAATCTTCATGCGCAGGATCTTGGCGCTGTTGAACAGGCGCTCGGTGTGCTCCTCGAGCCGGAAAATCGCCGTGCCGCCATCGGCCGTCTTGTAGGCGCGCACGCCTTCAAACGCGCCGCAGCCGTAATGCAGGGTGTGGCTCAGCACATGAATCTTGGCGTCGCGCCAGTCAACCATCTGGCCGTCCATCCAGATCTTGCCGTCGCGGTCGTCCAGGGGAGGGGCTACTGGGGCCATGGTGCGTTCCTGTGGGGATGTTGAAGAAAGCCTGATTTTACGAGGCCGCCTGATCGGGCCGGAAAAGCTCGTGCTGCGCCAGCTTGCCGCCGACAAAGGTGCAGGTCACATGCGAGGCCGTGCCATCGGTCCAGCGAAACAGCTCGGGCTGCTCGTCCCTGGCCGATTGGCGCTCGCCCAGCGCCCGCGTCATGGCAATCACATGCATCAGGGTCATGCCGGGCTTGAGCCTGGCATTGAGCATGACGGCGCTGTCGACATGGCCAATCGGCCGGTTGGCGGCGCGCTTTAACACCTGCATCATGCGGCTGAAATGCAGCAGTAGCCAGAACACCAGCACGCTGGCAGCGGCAGCCACACCGGGCCAGCCATAAAAGCGGTAAGCCAGCACCACGCCCGCCAGGCCGACGACGGGAACCATAATTTTCTGAAAGTTCATGGCGCTATTTTCGCAGCGCTGGCGCCGGGCCCGCCCTGTGGGGAGTGCGTAGCCGCCCGGCGCCGCGTTTTTTCGCGTTTTACAGGTGTTTTAGGCCTCTAGCCCTCGTACAACGTGCGCCTGCAGCTATTGTTTTAATAGCATCAGTTTTTCAGTCCAGGCGCCGCACCACCTCCAGCGCCTGCTCGATGCGCTCGACGGCGTGGATGGTCAGGCCCTCGATCGGCTTCCTGGGCGCATTGGCCTTGGGCACCACGGCCACGCTAAAACCCAGCTTGGCGGCTTCCTTCAGCCGCTCCTGGCCGCGTGGCGCGGGCCGCACTTCACCGGCCAGGCCGACTTCGCCAAAGGCAATAAAGCCCTTGGGCAGCGGCTTGCCGCGCAGGCTGGAGGTAATCGCCAGCATCACCGCCAGATCGGCCGCCGGCTCGCTGATGCGCACGCCGCCCACCGCGTTGACGAACACGTCCTGGTCCATGCAGGCGACCCCGGCATGGCGGTGCAGCACCGCCAGCAGCATGGCCAGCCGGTCCTTGTCCAGACCCACGCTGAGGCGTCTTGGCGAAGGCCCGCCGTTGTCGACCAGCGCCTGAATCTCGACCAGTAGGGGCCGCGTGCCTTCGAGCGTGACCAGCACGCAGCTGCCGGGCACCGGCTCGCTGTGCTGGCTCAAGAAGATCGCGCTCGGATTGGTCACGCCCTTCAGGCCTTTTTCGGTCATGGCAAAGACGCCGATCTCGTTGACCGCGCCAAAGCGGTTCTTGATGGCGCGCACCAGCCGGAAGCTCGAATGCGTGTCGCCTTCAAAGTAGAGCACGGTGTCGACCATGTGCTCGAGCACGCGCGGGCCGGCCAGCGCGCCCTCTTTCGTGACATGGCCGACCAGCACGATGCAGACGCCGCTCGATTTCGCCGCGCGCGTCAGGTGCGCCGCGCACTCGCGCACCTGCGCCACCGAGCCGGGGGCCGAGGTCAGCTGGTCGGAATACACGGTCTGGATCGAGTCAATCACCGCGATGTCGGGCTGCAGCGCCTCCAGCGTGGCCAGGATTTTGTCGAGCTGGATTTCGGCCATCACCTTGACCTGCGAGCCGTCCAGCCCGAGCCGGCGCGAGCGCAGCGCGACCTGCGCGCCGCTTTCCTCGCCGGTGACGTACAAAGTGCCCCCACGCTTCCCCACTGCGTGTGGGTCGCTGCCCCCCGAGGGGGCCTTCGCGCCTTGGGGCGGCCCGGCGGCGCTCAAGCGCGCGTCGAAGGCGCGCTGCAGCGAATCGAGCGCCTGCAGCAGCAGCGTCGATTTGCCGATGCCGGGGTCGCCGCCTATCAGCACCACGCCGCCTTCGACAATGCCGCCGCCCAGCACCCGGTCCAGCTCCTCGTGGCCGGTGGGCGTGCGCTGCATGTCGGTGGCGTCGATGTCGGCCAGGGTGGTGACTTCAGAGGCCCTGGCCAGGCCCTGGCGCGGGCTGCTGTAGCGGTTTTTGCCGCCGGCGCTGTCGGCGACCGACTCGATCAGCGTGTTCCAGGCATTGCAGGCCGGGCACTTGCCCAGCCACTTGGGGCTGCTGCCGCCGCATTCGGTGCAGGTGTAGATCGTCTTTTCTTTTTGGGCCATGGTTTGAATATAGCGGCCCGGGCCGGCGGAAATTCACACAGACGGTGCAGAGCGTGAATAATTGCGGGCTTCAGGGCGGTGTTTTGCCAGCCGTCGTTTGCTATTAAATCAATAGCTGCAGGTGCTTATTATTCGTGGGCTAGCGACCATTTTGATTCATTTTTTGAGGCTGAACCGATGAAAACAGGCATTTACGGCGCGGGCGCCATTGGCGGCTGGATAGGCGGCGCGTTGGCGCGGGTCGGCTGCCCGGTCAGCGTGGTGGCGCGCGGCGCGACGCTGCAGGCGCTGCGACAGCACGGCCTGCGGCTGAACCAGGCCGGCGCCCTCAGCGCGCAGGCCGTGGCCTGCAGCGACAACCCGGCCGAGCTGGGCGTGCAGGACCTGGTGGTGCTGGCGGTCAAGGCGCCGTCGCTACCCGAGGTGGCGCGCCACATCGCGCCGCTGCTCGGCCCCGACACCCTGGTGCTGACCGCCATGAACGGCGTGCCCTGGTGGTTTTTGCAGGGCTTTGGCGGCGCGCTGGCCGGCACGCCGTTGAACGCGGTGGACCCCGGCGGCGAACTGGCGCGGGCGATACCCGCGCCGCACATCGTCGGCTGCGTGGTGCACGCCAGTTGCTCGCTGGACGCGCCGGGTCTGGTGCGCCATCACTTTGGCAACAAGCTGATTCTGGGCGAGCCCTCGGGCAAAAAAACCGCCCGCGTGCTGCGGCTGGCCGCGCTGCTGCAGCAAGCCGGTTTCGAGGCGCCGGTGTCGGCGCAAATCCAGCACGACATCTGGTTCAAGCTCTGGGGCAACATGACGGTCAACCCGATCAGCGCCCTGACCGGCGCCACCACCGACCGGATCATGGCCGACGCGCAGGTGCGCGGCTTTATCTCGCGCGTGATGCTGGAAGCCAAGGAGATCGGCGCGCGGCTGGGCATCCGCATCGAGCAGCAACCCGAGGACCGCCACGCCGTCACGCTCAAGCTGGGCGCCTTCAAGACCTCGATGCTGCAGGACGTGGAGGCCGGCAAGGCGGTCGAGCTCGATGCGCTGGTGACGGTGGTGCAAGAACTCGGCACGCTGACCGGCGTGGCCACGCCATTTACCGATGCGCTGCTGGGGCTGGCGCGGCTGCAGGCGCGGGTGAAAGGGCTGTACTGACAGGCCGCCCGCTGCAAGGGGCGAATCGGCCACACCCAGTGATTCAGTCCCCCACGACCACCGGCACGCGCTGCGCCAGCGCGCACATCAACTCGTAGCCGACGGTGCCGGCGGCGCGCGCCACCTCGTCGATCGGCAACACAGTGCCATTCGAAGCCCGGCCCCACAGGGTCACTTCACTGCCCATGCCGGCCTCGGGCACCGGCGTCAAGTCGACGGTGATCATGTCCATGCTGACGCGGCCCACCATGCGGCAGCGCACGCCGTGCACCAGCACCGGCGTGCCGGTCGTGCAGTGGCGCGGGTAGCCGTCGGCATAGCCGCAGGCCACCACGCCGATGCGCAGCGGGCCGTCGGCGACAAAGCTGGAGCCGTAGCCCACCGTGTCGCCGGCCGCCAGGTTTTGCAGGCCGATGATCCTGGCCGACAGGGTCATGGCCGGCTGCAGGCCCCAGTCGGCGGCGCTGTGGTCGGGAAAGTCGGGGGCGCTGCCGTACACCGCAATGCCCGGGCGCACCCAGTCGGAGCGGGCCGCCAGCAAGTCGCCATGGCGCAGCAGGCCGGCGCTGTTGCTCAGCGTGCGCTCGCCGGGCAGGTCGTGGGTCACGGCCTCGAAGGCCTTGAGCTGTTCGGCCACGCCCCTGGGGCCGTCGGCGTCCGAGAAATGCGTCATCAGCGAAATCTCTTCCACCTGCGGCAGGGCGTTGAGCCGCGTCCAGGCGGCGCGGTAACGCTCGGGCGTGAAGCCGAGGCGGTTCATGCCGGAGTTCATCTTCAGAAACACGCGCTGCGGCAGCTGGGTCTTGTGCGCCGCCAGCATGTCGACCTGCTCGTTGCAGTGAATCGTGTGCCACAGGCCCAGCCGCGAACACAGCTCCAGGTCGCGCGCCTCGAAGCAGCCTTCGAGCAGCAGAATCGGGCCGCGCCAGTCGAGCGCGCGCAGGCGCTGGGCCTCGGCCAGATCGAGCAGCGCAAAGCCGTCGGCGCTGCGCAGGCCGTCAAAGGCGCGCTCGATGCCGTGGCCGTAGGCGTTGGCCTTGACGATGGCCCAGACCCGCGCGTCCGGTGCGGCCACGCGCACGCGGGCCAGGTTGTGCGTGAACGCGGCGGGGTGAATGGTGGCGAGAATGGGACGGGGCATGGCGAAAAATAGTCCTTGAGGGAGAGTGGCGCGCCTGCATCGCGGCCGGATCTTTAATACAGCGGGTTGACGCTTATTGCCGATTCTGACACCAGCCCCCATGCTATAAACCGGAATCGACCGGAGACATTCACGCATATCTTGCGGCATCAGACCTGCTGATGCATTCCCTGCTGTGATCACAACAAATTAATGAAGCGCGGTTTTTACACCATCATGGCGGCCCAGTTCTTCAGCTCACTGGCTGATAACGCCCTTTTCGTCGCTGCCGTGGAACTGCTGAAAACCAGCGGCGCGCCCAAGTGGCAGCCGGCCGCGCTGGTGCCGATGTTTGCGCTGTTTTACGTGGTGCTGGCGCCGTTTGTCGGCGCCTATGCCGACGCCCGGCCCAAGGGCAACGTCATGTTCATCAGCAACGCCATCAAGATCGTGGGCTGCCTGATGATGCTGTTTGGCTCGCACCCGCTGCTGGCCTATGCGATCGTCGGTCTCGGCGCGGCCGCCTATTCACCGGCCAAGTACGGCATCCTGACCGAGCTGCTGCCGGCCTCGCAACTGGTCAAGGCCAATGGCTGGATCGAGGGCCTGACGATTTCCTCCATCATTCTGGGCGTGCTGCTGGGCGGCCAGCTGATCGGCCAGGCGATGTCGCATCGGCTGCTGGCCTTCGATCTGCCGCTGATCGACACCAGCATTGACACCGCGCCCGAGGCAGCCATTGCCATCCTGATCGTGCTGTACGTCATTGCCGCCTGGTTCAACCTGCGCATTCCGCACACCGGCGTGGAGATGCGGCACATGCCGCACAACAAGCTCGAGCTGCTGCCCGATTTCTGGTACTGCAATGCGGCGCTGTGGCGCGACAAGCTGGGCCAGATCTCGCTGGCCACGACCACGCTGTTCTGGGGCGTTTCGGGCAACCTGCGCTACATCGTGCTGGCCTGGAGCGCGGCGGCGCTGGGCTACAGCACCACGCAGGCCTCGTCGCTGGTGGGCGTGGTGGCGATTGGCACGGCGGCCGGCGCCATTTTGGCCTCGATGCGCATGCGGCTGGACCAGGCCACCCGCGTGATGCCGCTGGGCATTGCCATGGGCCTGCTGGTGATTTTGATGAACTTCATCAGCAATGTCTGGGTCGCCGCGCCTTTTCTGATTCTGCTGGGCGGCCTGGGCGGCTTTCTGGTGGTGCCGATGAACGCGCTGCTGCAGCACCGCGGCCACAACCTGATGGGCGCCGGGCGCTCGATCGCGGTGCAAAACTTCAACGAGCAGGCCTGCATCCTGGCGCTGGGCGCGGGC
>NZ_JANOAL010000073.1:0-16512 GCF_031411155.1 Polaromonas sp.
TCAAGCGGCTGTGGGGCTTTGGCAAGGTGCGCTACCGCGGCCTGACCAAGAACGCCACGCGCGCGTTCACGGCCCTGGCACTGGCCAACATCTACCTCAGTCGGCAACGGCTGATGGCACAGGTGCGCCCATGAGGACGGCAAGCGGGCGAGAAGGCCCGCAAAACAGGCCTGATGGGCCGACAGATGAGCCGCCTGGCGACCCGTTTCGGCCAAATCGAGCCGTCATCGGCCCGCGCCGCTGTCTTGACGGTACTTGTTCAGCGTAGCCTTAGATGGCCTGATGCTGGGCGCACGCACGTTCCCCGGTAACCCCTATGACGGCCACATCCTGAGCGCAGTTTTGGAGCAGGCGACCAATCTGACGCAAGACATTGCCGTCACGCTCAAACACATCGTGGTCGATCTGGGCTTTCGCGGCGTGGACGCCGACAACCCGGACAAGGAGATCATTCACAGGGGCAAATTCAAGAGTCTGAGCAAGCAGCAAAAGGGCTGGCTCAAACGGCGAACAGCAGTGGAGCCCGCCATTGGCCACTTGAAGTCCGATCACCGCATGGATCGCTGCTGGCTGCAAGGCGCGCTGGGAGATGCCTTGCATGCCATCAGCTGTGCTGCGGGCTACAACCTGCGCTGGCTGCTGCGCGCCATTGCCCGTCTGGGCATAGGGGCAGTTTTTTTGCGCCTGTTGCAGGCAGCGTTGTCACAGCGACAGGCCGCAAGGACGTCATACGATGCGTCTGGGCGCGTGGGGACTGCACGTATGAACAATTGGATCGGAATCGTGGTCGTTAAAAATTGATTTTTGGTCACACCGCGCAGGGTACTTTTTGAAAATCGAATTTTGCAGGGCCGACTATTTACTGATCGGCAACGGCGATGGCGACTCCGCTGGCGCCTGCATGGTGCACAACCCGGGCTATGACTTCAATGACGCCGACCTGCCCATAGGCGCGGCCTACTGGGCGCTGCTGGCGCAACGCTTTTTGGTCTGAGCCAGCCGCAGAGCCTTGAAACAACGGCGCCCTAGGGAGCTTTTTTTTGGTGCGCCCAGCATGGGCGCGTTCTGGCTCTGACAATCATCTGGCCGGCCTCGCGCCACGGAGGTTGGTGGCCGACTGGTGGGGCTGCAGGATTTAAATCCTCTCCAGAATGACTGCAATGCCCTGCCCGACGCCGATGCACATGGTGCACAGCGCATAGCGGCCGCCCGTGGCGTGCAGGCGGTTGATGGCCGTGGTGGCCAGTCGCGCACCGGACGCGCCCAGCGGGTGGCCCAGGGCAATCGCGCCGCCCCAGGCGTTGACGCGCTCGTCATCATCCCGCAAGCCCAGCAGGCGCAGCACCGCCAGGCCTTGTGCGGCAAAGGCTTCGTTCAGCTCGATGACGTCGATCTGTTCGAGCTTCAGGCCCGTCAAGGTCAGCACTTTTTGGGTAGCCGGCGCCGGGCCGATGCCCATGATGCGCGGCGCCACGCCGGCCGTGGCCATGCCGACCACGCGGGCGCGCGGCGTCAGGGCGTTTTTGATGGCGCTGGCTTCATCGGCCAGCAGCAGCGCGCAAGCGCCGTCGTTGACGCCGCTGGCATTGCCTGCGGTCACGCTGCCGTCCGGGCGCACCACGCCTTTGAGCTTGGCCAGCGTTTCCAGACTGGTCGCACGCGGGTGCTCGTCTTTGTCCACAACGAGGGCATCGCCCTTTTTCTGGGAAATGCTCACGCCAATTATCTCGCGCGCCAGGTGGCCGGCCTGTTGCGCGGCCACGGCGCGCAGCTGGCTGTTCAGGGCCATGCGGTCCTGGGCTTCGCGCTCGATCTTGAAGTCAATGGCCACGTTTTCAGCGGTTTCGGGCATGCTGTCCACGCCGTACATCTGCTTCATCAGCTTGTTGACGAAGCGCCAGCCGATGGTGGTGTCATAGACTGCATTGTTCCGGCTGAAGGCGCTTTCGGCCTTGGGCATGACGAAGGGCGCGCGGCTCATGCTCTCGACGCCGCCGGCGATCATCAACCCGGCTTCTCCGGCCTTGATGGCGCGGGCGGCGGTGCCGATGGCGTCCAGGCCAGAGCCGCACAGGCGGTTAACCGTGCCGCCGGGAACTTCCAGCGGCAGGCCGGCGAGAAGGCTGCTCATGCGGGCCACGTTGCGGTTGTCTTCACCGGCCTGGTTGGCACAGCCGTAGATCACGTCGGTGAGGGCTTGCCAATCGACATTCGGGTTGCGCGCCATCAGCGCGCGCAACGGCACCGCGCCAAGGTCATCGGCACGCATGCTGGAAAGCGCGCCGCCGTAGCGGCCGAAAGGCGTGCGGATGGCGTCGCAAATAAAGGCTTGGGTCATCATGGTTTTTTCCTGGGTATGGTGGGGTGAGGTCAGGCCTGGATGGGCAAGCCCAGCAGGCGTTCAAGTTCGGCAAGCGCCAGCCCCTCGACCTTGTCGATCAGCTTGAGGCCCTGCGGCGTGCATTCGAGCGTCGCCAGCTCGGAGTAGATGCGCTTGACGCAGCCAATGCCGGTGAGCGGGTAGGTGCACTCGCGCACCACCTTGCTGTCGCCCTTCTTGGTCAGCAGGTCCATCATCACCCAGGTCTGCTTGGCCCCGATGGCCAGGTCCATGGCGCCGCCCACGGCCGGGATGGAGCCGGGCTCGCCGGTGCTCCAGTTGGCCAGGTCGCCGGTGCTTGACACCTGAAACGCGCCCAGCACACAAATGTCCAGGTGGCCGCCGCGCATCATGGCAAAGCTGTCGGCGTGGTGAAAGTAAGCGCCGCCCGGCAGCAGGGTCACGGGCTGCTTGCCGGCGTTGATCAGGTCGAAGTCTTCTTGCCCGGCAGCGGGTGCCGGGCCCATGCCGAGGATGCCGTTTTCGCTGTGCAGCACCACTTCCCTACCCGCCGGGATGTGGTTGGCGACCAGCGTCGGCATGCCGATGCCAAGGTTGACGTAGGCGCCGTCGTGGATGTCCTGGGCGACGCGCCTGGCCAGCTCGTCTTTGGTGCGTTTGGTGTAGTTGCTCATGAGGGTTCTCCGGCTTAGGCGGCTTGCTTGAAACCACCGGCCTGGGTGGCGACGTGGTCGATCCTGACGATCCTGGACACATGGATGCCCGGCGTGACGATGGCTTCGGGATCCAGCGCGCCCAGCTCGACAATCTGGTGCACGGTGGCAATGGTGCGCCTGGCGGCAGTGGCCATCACTGGGCCAAAGTTGCGCGCCGCCTTGCGGTAGATCAGGTTGCCCCAGCGGTCGCCGCTTTCGGCCTTGATCAAGGCCACGTCGCCGTAGATCGGGTACTCCAGCACATACGGCTTGCCGTCGATGACGCGGGTTTCCTTCGGGCTGCCGTCGGCCTGTTTGGCCAGTTCAGTGCCAAAGCCGGTGGGCGTGAAGAAGGCGCCCACGCCCGCGCCAGCGGCGCGCAGACGCTCGGCCAGGTTGCCCTGGGGCACCAGTTCGAGTTCAATCTGGCCGCTGCGGTACAGCGCGTCAAACACATGGCTGTCGGCCTGGCGTGGAAAGCTGCAGATGATTTTGCGCACGCGCCCGGCCTTGAGCAGCGCGGCCAGCCCGGTGTCGCCGTTGCCGGCGTTGTTATTGACCACCGTCAGGTCGCGCGCTCCCTGGCCTATCAAGCCGTCGATGAGTTCGTTGGGAATGCCGGCGGTGCCGAAGCCGCCGATCAGCACGGTGGCGCCGTCTTGCGTATCGACCACTGCCTCGGCAATCGAGGCGGCGATTTTGTTGATCATTTACAGACTCCTGAAAACGGTTTTAGATAAAAAAAATAGGCCATCATCAAAGCCTCAAGGCCGCGCCTGCGCTGGAGAAGAAAATGGCTTGTGCAGCAGCAAATAGGCTACCGCTCCAATCACCACGCCCCAAAAAGCCGACCCCAAGCCCCAGAAAGTCATGCCCGACGCAGTGGCCAAAAAGGTGATGATCGAGGCCTCGCGGTGATCGGCTTCGTTCATCGCACCGGCCAGACTGCCCCCAATCGCGCCCACCAGGGCCAGTCCGGCCAGCACCGCAATCAGCTCTTTGGGCAAGGCCGCAAAAAACAGAATGATGGTGCCGGCAAAGCAGCCGCCCACCAGGTAAAACACGCCGTTCGCAATGCCCGCCACATAGCGTTTCTGGGGGTCTTCATGGGCATCCTTGCCGGTGCAGAGCGCCGCCGTGATGGCCGCAATCACAATCGTGATGCCGCCAAAAAACGCCACCCCCAACGAGGCCAGGCTGGTCGTGATGATGATGGGGCGGGCCGGTGTGTCGTAGCCCGAACTGCGCAAAATGGCCATGCCCGGCAAGAACTGCCCCGTCACGCTGACCAGCACCAGCGGCAACGCCAGACTCAAGGTAGCGCCCCAGGACCACGCGGGTGTGATGAAGACCGGGCTGGCCAGGGTCAATGTCACACCGGCCAGGCTCACGCCTTCCAGGGCGACGGCCAGGGCCAGACTGGCCACCAGCAAAATCACCAGGCAATAGCGTGGCAGCAAGCGCCTGAACAGCAGATAAATGCCAATCATGCAAAAGGTGATGAGCGGCATCGATGTGACCGATTGAAATGCGCCTACCCCAAACTGGAACAGAATGCCCGCCATCATGGCGCTGGCAATGCCCTTGGGAATGGACTGCATCAATTTATCAAAATAGCCTGAAACCCCGATGATGAAAATGATGACGGCCGAGACCAGGTAGGCCCCCACCGCCTGCTCCAGCGTGATGCTGGGGAACAAGGTCACCAGCAAGGCCGTGCCCGGTGCAGACCAGGCCGTGATGATCGGCACCTTGAGCCACCAGCTCAGCACGATGCCAGATACCCCTGCCCCGATTGAGATGGCCCAGACCCAGGAGGACATCATTTCCGTGGAGACGCTGGCGCTTTGGGCGGCCTGGAAAAATATCACCAGCGGACCGGCATAGGAAATCAGCACGGCCAGGAATCCAGCCGTGACGGCTGACAGGGAAAAGTCTTTTTTCATCAAAAAGCTGCCTTCGAACAGAAATACCGCTATAAAAAAACCCCGTTCGGATGCATCGACGGGGTTTTTTCGTTTCGTTATACAGTCGCACGGAATTGCGAGGTGCCGGGACTCGGCTTGAACCGTAACGCTTACTTCCTCGCCATCGCCGCAGTCGCACTGCGTGGCAACGGATCTGGCGTCACCATGCTCACGTCTTCATGGCTGGCAGAGGCGGATCGGCTGTGGTTGATCATCGACGATGCAATCATCGCAATCACGGCGGGAATGGCAATGACCATGAAGTTCTGCTGCAGCGGAAGCGACATGCCTACCAGTGTGCCGATCACGATGGGGGCCAGGATGGCGCCACTGCGACCCACACCAGACGCCCAGCCGATCCCGGTCGAGCGAACCGCCATCGGGTAGAACTGGCCGGCATAGGCATAGGTGACGATCTGCGTGCCGATCGTCGATGCGCCGGCCAGCCCGACCAGCAGGAACAGCACTTCGGTCGGCACCTTGTAGCCCAGCAGCGTGATCGACACAGCCGCCAGCGCGTACATGCCCACCAGCACATACTTGATGTGGAAGCGGTCGGCCAGCCAGCCGCCGCCGACCGCACCGATCATGGCGCCGAAGTTGAGCACCAGCACGAAGGTCAGCGCAGAGCCGAGACTGTAGCCGGCACTGGCCATCAGCTTGGTCAACCACGAACTGAGGGCGTAGATCATGAAGAGGCACATGAAAAAGGTAATCCAGAACATCACGGTGCTGAAGCCGCGGCCGTCGTGGAAAAGCTTGCCGATCGGAGCGCCTTCAGCCTTGTCTGCCGATGGCACTGCGAAGCGGTCATTGGCCTCAGGCCGGTAGCCTGGCTCCATCTGCGACACAATTTTCTTCAGTTCTTCGAGCCGGGTCTCCTTGATCAGGAAGGGCATCGACTCCGGCAGCGACTTCAGGATGAACGGGATCAGTACCACGGGCAAACCGGCGGCCAGGAAGACTGACGACCAGCCGTAGGTTTCGATCAGGCCCTTGCCCAGCAAGGCGGCCAGCATGCCGCCCACGGCATAGCCGCTGAACATCAGCGTGACCATGGTGGAGCGAATCTTCTTGGGCGAGTACTCGGTCATATGCGCCACAACGTTGGGCATGACGCCGCCGATGCCCAGACCCGCCATGAAGCGCATCGCGCTGAACGTATACGGGTCGTGGGTAAAGCCCGCTGCTGCGGTAAACACGCTGAAGAGGAAGATGCAGATCGCGATGGCCTTGCGCCGGCCAATCTTGTCGGCGATGGTTCCGAGGAAGATGGCGCCGAACATCATGCCGAACAGTGCCGAGCTGACCATGAAGCCGGCGTTCTGGGCGGTGACACCCATTTCCTTCATGATCGACGGCAGTGCGATACCGGCCACTGCCAGGTCGTAGCCGTCAAAGATGATGATCAGGGCACACCATAAAAGAACCTTGCCGTGAAAGCCATTAAATTTGGCCTCGTCGGACAGCTTGTGAACGTCAATTTGTCGCATGGTATTTGTCTCGCTTTTCTAGATCTATTTTGATGGGCAGGATTCGTAGCATCTTGCTTAAGGTAACTAAGGTGACGAAAGAGAGGACCTCAGCCGAGGTCGCCGCCGCCGACAGGCAGCACCGATCCGGTGATGTAGGAGGACTCGTCGGATGCGAAGAACAGGATTGGCGCCACCTGCTCGTCGATCGAGCCGTAGCGGTGCATCAGGCTCGACTCCGTGGTCTGGTCGACGATCGCCTGGTACCAGACTTTTTCCTGTCGGGTCTGCTTGCTGGCGTTGCGCGGAATCTTGCGTGGCGGCGCATCGGTGCCACCCGGCGCGGTGGCATTGATGCGGATGCCGTCCTTGGTGTGCTCCATTGCCAGGGCCGCCGTCAGCGCGTTCACGCCGCCCTTGGCCGCGGCATACGGCACGCGATTGACCCCGCGTGTTGCGATCGACGACACGTTGACGATCACGCCCTTCTTTTTCTTGAGCATGAACGGCAGTACCGCGCGGCAGCACCACAGTGTGGGAAACAGCGAGCGCCGGATTTCGGCCTCGATCTGCGCCTCTTCGTAGTGCTCAAAGGGCTTGGCCCAGATCGTGCCGCCGACATTGTTGATCAGCACGTCGACCCGTTTGAACTTTGCCAGACACTCGGCCACCACGGCTTGTGCCCCCGCGAAGGTCTCGAGGTCGGCCTGGAAAGCGGCTGCCTTGCCGCCGCTGCCGGTTATTTCGGCTACCACCTCGTTGACGATGTCGGCACGGTCCACCGCCAGCACCGTGCCGCCTTCGGCCGCGACGCTCAGTGCCACGCCGCGTCCAATGCCTTGAGCGGCACCGGTGACGATGACCACCTTGCCCGCGAAGCGCGCGACGCGGCTCATGCTGCTACCGCCGCTGTCTCGTTGGCCGACGAGAACTTCTCAAACAGGAAGTTTTTCGGCGTGACGCCCACGCCCGCCATCCATTTGCGCACGCCTTCCACCATCGGCGGCGGGCCGCAGACGTAGACGTCGACGTTGCCGTCCCGCAGGTCGCCTGGCGACAGGTGTTCGGTCACATAGCCGAGCTTCGCGTGGCCGCTTTCGCGATCCACCACGCAGGTGAAGAAATTGAAATTCGGCAGGGCCGATTTCAACTCGGCCAGTGCACCGAGCTCGACCAGGTCTTCGTTGCTGTTGACACCATAGGCCAGCAGAATCGGCTGTTCGGTCGGGTTATCCTTCAACCACAGCAGCATCGACAGGAACGGCGCCAGGCCGGTGCCGCCGGCGAGCATCAGGATCGGCCGCACCGCCGGGCGCAGGTAGAAGCTGCCGTAGGGGCCGCTGAACATCATGAAGTCATCGGTCTGCGCCTTGCTGCGCATGTAGGTACTCATCATGCCGTTCGGCACATCCCGGATCAGGAACGCGAGTTCGGTACGGTTCGGTGCCGAGCTGAACGAGAACGAGCGAGTCTCCTTACTGCCCGGCACAAGCAGGTTCACGTACTGCCCGGGTAAAAAGGCGATAGGCCGCTCGGCCTGCAGCGTGAATGACACCGTGGTCGATGAATCGCGCGCGATCCGGGCCATCCGGCCCGCATAGGTGCTGACTTCGGTCTTGCACGCCGCTGACGAGGCCGGGATACGGACCACGCAGTCCGAAGTGGGCTTCATCTGGCAGGTGAGCACATAACCCTCGGCGGCTTCGTCTTCGGCCAGCGCATCCTCAATGTACTCGCCCATCGTGAACGTGCCGCTCTCGCAATGGCACTTGCAGGTGCCGCAGGCGCCGTCGCGGCAGTCGAGCGGGATGTTGATCTTGGCACGGTAGGCGGCGTCGGCGACGAGTTCATTGGCTTCGCAGGGGATGATCCGCGTCACCCCATCCTCGAACTGCAGAGCGATGTTGTAAGACATGTGTTTCCTTTACTCGGCCGCCGGCCTAGATGTGATAAATGTCGAGCATGTGGTGGATGTAGTCGTTCTTCAGAACGATGTACTTGCGCTTGATCAGCGGCTTCGCTCCCGAGGTGTCGAGCGTGTAGTCGGAGCTGCCGAAGTAAACATCGACAACGTTGTAGCGAAAGCTGTGCGTTACCCAGTTGAAGCGCAGCTCGCAGCGGGTCTCGTCCTGCGACAGCACTTCAAGGTTGGTGATCGCGTGGCCGGTGCGGGTGTCGGGCGTGCTGGCACTCGACCGGTCGGTCTCGATGCGAAAGACCCGATCCTCAAGCCCTTGCCTGCTGGGGTAGTAGATCAACGAGACCTCGTTGGTCGGGTCGTTGGTGAGCTTGTTATCGTCGTCCCACGACGGCATGAAGAACTCGACGTCGGCGGCGTAAAACTCCAGCCAGTCGGCCCAGCGCTGTTCATCAAGCGCGCGGGCCTCCTGGTACAGGAAGGTTTGAATGGCTTCGTAGGACAACATCATTGGCCTCCGCTGGATTGCTCGGCCACGTAAGCCTTTTTCATGGTCTCGAGCCAGAACTCATGCTGCCCGATGTACAGGCCTTCGTCTTCGGTCTTGATGCAGCTCAACTCGGGCTTCAGGCCAATCAGGTTGGCAGTTTCGTCGGGGCCCTTGACCCAGTGCATTGCGCCGCGGCTCAGGTCGTTCCACTTCACCGCGCGCGCTCCGTAGCCCTGCTGGCAGGAGCGGAACTCTTCCAGATCGTCTGGCGTGGCCATGCCGGTGGCATTAAAGAAATCTTCGTACTGGCGCAGGCGGCGCTGGCGGGCCTCGGGGGCTTCGCCCTTGGGCGCGATGCAGTAGATCGTGATTTCGCTCTTGTTGACCGAGATCGGCCGGACGATGCGGATCTGCGAGCTGAACTGGTCCATCAGGTAGACGTTCGGGTACACGCACAGGTTGCGCGACTTGCTCAGCATCCAGTCGGCCCGTGCCTGGCCGAACTTCTCGATCCATTCGGCGCGCTTGGAATACAAAGGCCGGTCTTCCGGGTTTGACCAGTTGGTCCACAGCACCATGTGACCGTGCTTGAACGAATACGAGCCGCCGCCCATCTGCGCCCATTTGCCGGCGTTCATCGCCTTGACGGTGTCGACCTTGCCGTCAGCGCTGCGCCGGCTCGTCGTGGCGGCGTAGTTCCAGTGCACCGACGAGACGTGGTAGCCGTCGGCACCGTTCTCGGCGGTCAGCTTCCAGTTGCCGTCGAAGGTATAGGTGGACGCGCCGCGCAGCACCTCGATGCCTTCGGGCGACTGGTCGACGATCATGTCGATGATCTTGGCCGCCTCACCCAGATGTTCCTTCAAGGACAACACATCGGGGTTGACGCTGCCGAACAGGAAGCCGCGGTAGCTCTCGAAAGCGCCGAGCTTTTTCATGTCGTGGCTGCCCTCGCAGTTGAAGCTCGGCGGGTAGCCTGCGTCAGGCGTGTTGTCCTTGACCTTCAGCAGCTTGCCGCTGTTGTTGAAGGTCCAGCCATGGAAGGGGCAGGTGAAGCTGGACTTGTTGCCCTTCTTGTGCCGGCAAAGGATCGCGCCGCGGTGCGTGCAGGTATTGGCCAGCGCGTTGAGCTTGCCGTCCTTGCTGCGCGTGATCACTACTGGCTGGCGGCCAATGAAAACCGTCAGGAAGTCGTTGATATTCGGAATCTGGCTCTCGTGTGCGAGGTAGACCCAGTTGCCCTCGTAGATGTACTTCATCTCGAGATCGAACAACTGCTCGTCGGTGAACGCGGCGCGGTCCAGCCGATAGCGGTGCTCGACCGGGTCATCCTCAAGCATGGCCTCAAGCCTCTTGAGGTTCGTGGAATTGTCTAGGTGAATCTGAATCATGCTGATCTCCTGTTCGCTGTCGGAATCGAGGGTACGCTTGGGTAGGCGTTTGATGCATTAAATCGTCGAGGGACGAGTTGATTCCAGGTACTGAAGCAGAATCTCGCCTCAGTACTGGGTTAAGTTCAAATTTCGATGGTGAGTCGCTAAATGCTGAACTTCAGGCTTGTGCCGTTACACGCGCCATGCGCGCAGCGGGCGACGTTTCGCTTTCGTTGACGGCCTTTTGCATCACGAAGTTGAAGCGCGAGCGGGTGAACGGCGCTGTGATGCCCAGCGATTCATAGCCGGCGGGAGCGACATCTTTTTCCAGTTCAATGATTAACCCATCGCGGGTAGCAAAGGCAAAATCGTCATCGATGTAGGTGTCGCCGGGAATGTTGATTTGCGTCGTGAGGGTGCGCAGGCCAGGCGCCACCACCAGGAAGTGGATGTGGGCAGGGCGCTTGCCGTGACGGCCCAGCGCCTCGAACAACTCGGAGGTAGGGCTGTTGGGCGGAATTCCATAGCCGGGCGGAAGAAAGCTGCGGAAGCGGTAATTGCCTTGCGCGTCGGTCTCGATCCTGCGGCGCAGCTCGTAGGGCTTCATGCCGGGGAAGAAATGCGAATAGCCGCCCACTTCGTTGGCGTGCCACACGTCCAGCATGGCGTTGGCCACAGGCTTCCCATCCGTGTCGCGCACCTGGCCTTCCATCACGAAGATTTCACCCTTGGGTTCGCCCTCGTCCAGGCGGGTTTCCCGCTTGGTGGTGGGCGCACCAGCGACGAACAACGGGCCTTCGATGGCGCGTGGCGTACCTGCTGCGCGGCCCGCTTTTTCATCGGCTTCATCCATGCGGATGTCGATCAGCCGGTCAAAGCCCAGACCAGCTGTGATCAAGCCAACCTGGCCGCTTTGACCCAGGCGGGTCAACCAGTCCACGGCCGTCCAGAACTCGTCGGGTGTGACGTCCATTTCGTCAATCGTCTTGAACAGATCGGTCACGATGCGCTGGGTCAAGGCGCGCGCGCGCGGATTGCCTTCAGCTATCTGCTTGGTATTGACCAGTTCTAACAGCTGGGATTGGTTGAGTTCAGTCATGGTGGT
Source organism: Polaromonas sp. (assembly GCF_031411155.1). GTDB lineage: Bacteria > Pseudomonadota > Gammaproteobacteria > Burkholderiales > Burkholderiaceae_C > Polaromonas. Next base: position 11,362 of record NZ_JANOAL010000073.1, read on the forward strand.
ATCTCCTGGGGGTGGTTCTAGGGTGGGAAAGGGAAAAGGTTGTGCGGTTTCAGCTCAGGCAATGGCCGAGGGGTGGGCTGCCAGCGGCGTCACGTCGATCTTCATGAACGGGAACAGTGGCAGGCCTTGCAGCAGCTGGTGCATCTCGTCGTTCGACGACACATCGAAAATGCTGTAGTTGGCGTATTCGCCCACCACGCGCCAGATGCTCTTCCAGCGGCCGTCTCGCTGCAGGTCCTGCGAATAGGCCTTTTCGCGGGCCTTGATCTCGTTGGCCTCGTCGGCCGGCACATCACGTGGGATGTTCACATCCATACGAACCAGAAATAACATGTCCTTGCTCCTTAAATAGTGGCGGCGCGTTGGCCGAGGTCGATATGTACTTGCGTCAAGCCGGTACGGGCGCGGTCAAAACGATTGAGCTGGGCCATGTCCACCTCGACGCCAAAGCCGGGGCCGTCAGGCAGTTGCAACTCAAAGTCGAGGATCGACATGCGTTCGGTGACGATGTCGTCCACCAGCAGCTGCGGGCCAAACAGCTCGCAGCCGTGGTGCTGCGTGCCCAGCGTGGAGAACAGGTGCGCGGAGGCGGCGCTGCCGATGGAGGTTTCCAGCATGGTGCCGCCGTACCAGCCGATGTCGGCCGCTTCGGCCACGGCCGCCACCTGGCGGGTGCGCAGCAGACCGCCATGCTTGGCCACCTTGAGCGAGAACACATGGCAGGCTTGGGCGCGCGCCAGCAGCATGGCGTCCTGCGGGGTGCAGACGGTCTCATCAGCCATGATGCTGGCCCTGTCTCCCAGCGAAGCAGTGAGGATTTTCAGCGCTTCGACGTTCCACTTGGCAACGGGTTGCTCGATCAGGGTAACGCCCGCCTCGATCAGTTGCGGCAGGTAGCGGCGCGCGGTGTTGCCGCTCCAGGCCTGGTTGACATCGACCGTCAGCGTTGCCTTGCCTTCAAGGCCGCGCGCGATTTGCGAAACATGGGCTACGTCTTGTTCCGGGCTTCGGCCACCAATCTTCATTTTGAAGATGCGGTGGCGTTTTTGATCCAGACGCAACTGGGCCTCTTCCAGGTCAAGGGCCACGTCGCCGCTGGCAAGCGTCCAGGCCAGGGGCAGGCTCTGGTGGCGCTTGCCGCCCAGCAGTTGCCAGGCTGGCAGGTTCAGGGATCGCGCCACGGCATCGATCAACGCCATTTCCACGGCGCTCTTGGCAAAGGCGTTGCCCTTGCAGGCAAGATCCATGCGGGTCAGCGCGGTTTCAAAGCAGGCGCCGTCCTGGCCCAGCAGGGCGGGCGACAGGTAAGCGCTGATGGCATGCTGGATGCCTTCTGGCGACTCTTCGTTCCATGACGGTCCGCCAATGGTGGCGGCCTCGCCGAAACCGCAAGCGCCGTTGGTGAGCCAGAGCTGCACAATGACGGGACTTTGACGGCTGATTGAGCCAAACGACAGCTTGTGCGGACGGATGGTGGGAATGTCCAGAATCCGCGCTTCGATGCGCTCAATCGGAAAACGACTCGTCATGGATGTGACCCTTGTTTCGGAAGTGAAAGACATCTGAAGATTAAGGGCAAACAAGACCCGCTTCCAATGATTTATTTGAAATAAATCATTCGATACATTCGAACGGCTGAAGTACGATAAGAGGATGGAAATCCGCCAGCTCCGCTACTTTCTCGACATTGCCCAGACCGAGCACCTGACGCAATCGGCACAAAATCTGTTTGTGACGCAGTCCACGCTGTCGCACGGGCTGCGTCAACTGGAGCAGGAGCTGAACGTGACCCTGTTTGACCGGCTGGGGCGGGGGCTGAAGCTTTCGCAAGCCGGTATCGAATTTCGCGTCTATGCCACTCGGGCCTTGAAGGAGATTGAGGCTGGCCGCACGGCGCTGGCCGACCTTAGCGGACTGCAGTCAGGCAAGCTAACGGTGGGCGCCTTTCCAACGTTTTTGAACACGGTGGTACCGGCCACGGTGGCCGCCTTCAGCCAGGCGCACCCTCGAGTGATGGTGGAGGTGCGCGACTTGCGCGCCGGGTCGATTGAAGAGTTACTGCTGCGTGGCGAACTGGACTTGGGCATTGCCTTTCACCCGACCGAACACGAGGAGATCGAAACCGAACCGCTGTTTGACGAGCGCATGCTGCTGGTGGTGGGGCCTTCACATCCATTGGCAAGCCGACGCAGCCTGGCCATGAAAGCGCTGACGGGCATGCCTCTTGCGCTGTTGCCGCGCAGCTTTGCCACCCGCAGGCTGATTGATGCGAGCCTGCGTCAGGCAGACGTGGTGCCGACAGTCCGGGTGGAAATGGATTCGGTGGAGTCTTTGCTTGGCGTGTGCCGCTACAGCGATCTGGCGAGCATCGTGCCTGAACGCGCAGCGCGGCAGGCGCCGGATCTGCACGCCATCGCACTGACCGAGCCGCAGATGGTGCGCCACGCGGGTATTTTGTGGCGGCGCGGCGCCTCACGCAGCGCAGCGGCGCGGGCATTTGCGGCCCTGCTGCTCACGCCCCCCCTGCGCTAAGGTGGCGACCGGGTTTTACAAGGCCCGCCAAAAATCGGTCAGGAGGCGGGCAAAGGCCTCGGGCTGCTCCACCGCACTCAGGTGCGCAGCGTCCAGACTACGCAGTTGAGCGCCCGCAATGCCCCGGGCAATCGCCTGCGACATGGCTGGCGGTGTGGCCTCGTCACGGCTGCCGGCTATCACCAGCGTCGGGCAGGTGATGCGGGCGTTGCCAGCATCCAGGTCGATATGCGCCACGGCAGCGCAGGCATCTGCGTAGGGCGCGGGCGCTGTGGCTTCCAGCACCGCGCGCAGGGCGGCCACGCGGGTGCTGCCGCCGTTCGCGTTAGCGCGAAATTCAGGCGTGAACCAGCGCTGCATGGCACCTTCGGCAATCGGCGACACCCCCTGGGCCAGCACCGTGTCGATGCGCGCTTGCCACATGGCCCGGGCAGCATCGTCGTAATGACTGGCCGAGTTGGCAATGGTCAGGCTGCGTACCAATTGCGGGTGGCGCGCGCCCAGTGCTTGTGCGGTCATGCCGCCCAAGGACAGGCCGACGAAATGCACGGGGTCGGTGGCTTGCGTCCGAATCAGGTCGGCCGCGTCGTCGGCGAGGTCGTCAATGGTGTATGCGCCAGCGGCGGCGGCAGAGCGGCCATGGCCACGGTGGTCATAGCGCAGCACCGTGTAACGATCCTGAAGTGCGGCGGCCACGCCATCCCACATGGTCAAGTCGCAACCCAGGGCATGGCTTAATACGACCAACGGACCTTGGCCTTGTTTCACGAAATGAAGTTGCGGCATGTATGTATTCCAACTTGTTTAAAAAGATCGGTATTGTGCCTGTTTAGTTCGTTAATTGAACCGCACGGCCGGCGTTGATTTCCTGAAGATTTCCCAAATCTTGTCTACAAATCATAAGAAGATCTCACAATAACGTACCGATCTTTTTTGAGACTGCGTGTTTCCTCACCAAGAAACGTTACTCCTTGGGTGGTTGTCGTTTGGTTGGCACTTTGGGACCTTTCTCATCTTTGTTCGTCTCAGTTGATGATGCCTTTTCCAGGTGACCGAGGATAAAATCCTTTGTTTTCTCAGCGGGACAGGCCTTGATTCGCCATTGTAATGTTCGCAACTGTGATAGATCATCGCGCGCACCGTGCATCAGCAACGTTCTCAAGTAGGTATCGCCGCGCTTGCTGATGCTCAGCAGATTGGATTTACTGCCGGAAGAATGCTGTCTAGGCACGAGGCCCAGCGACGCGGCCAACTGACGGCCGCTGTCGAAGTTCTTCGCATCACCGATAAAGGCCGCCAGCGCGCTGGCCGTGATAGGGCCGATCGCGGGAACTTGTGCGAGTTTGCTGCTAGAGTCGTTGGCGCGGTGCCATACTTGAATCTGCGACTCAAGGTCATCGACTTGTCGATCGAGTTCCTTAAGGTGATCCAGCAGGCGTTGCAGGAGTACCCGAAACGATCCCGGTAGTTCGTTGCTGGCATCCTCGATGAGTTCGGGCACGCGCGCAGCGATGCAAGCAATGCCCTGGGGAAGGACCCAACTGAACTCGCCCAGCAGTCCGCGAATCTGGTTGGCTTGGGCCCTACTGGCCTTCACAAAGCCCGGGCGTACACGGTGCAGAGCCAGCACGCTTTGCTGCTCGACATTCTTGATGGGCACAAAGCGCATGTTAGGCCGCGCCACTGCTCCGCAAATCGTCTCGGCATCTGCCACGTCGTTCTTGTGGTGTTGACGTAGGGCTTGACGAACTGTGGCGCCATCAGCTTGACTGTGTGACCCAAACCCTGCAGCTTCCTAGCCCAGTGGTGGGCGATGGCGCAAGCCTTCATGTGGGTTTCGGGCTTATTCCTCGGAGCAGCCATGGCCGCCAGACTCATGTGGGCGCGCTGCTGCTCCTCGAATTGGCTCCGGGTGAGTTCGCGCTCCAGACCCACAAATTCGGTATTCGGAATTGCCTGCGTCTTGTACAGGCCGAACCAGACATCCCTAATTGGCTTGTCCGCATTGAACACGCGCTCTATTAACTCATTGAGGCGCGTCTCCAGCAATGGCGTGTGCGGGCTTAGCGGCCACTTGTCGATTGCTCAGCCCTCGGATTGACGATTAAACTGCGGCCTGGAAACCATTCCCCCATTTCATGAGATGTCTTGGGCGACAACGCGGATCTATTTCACTTCCTGATTCCAGTCATTGGTCAGGTGCGGGTGCAGCACTCGTCGAAATCGGCGCCACATTGCTGACACCCAACCTGCCCATGTCAACGTCGGGTATGGAGCGTGCGGCTTGAATAACTCTGTGTCGGCAGTCAGTCTCAAGCAGACAGCGAATCGGTGCTGCTTCTCAGTCCGGCGTTGGCCGCTACCGGCCAGCTTTGGCTTGTGGGCTGACACGAACTCCTGATTTTCCGGCACCAGAATCCGCCAGTAGAACCCGGCTCTGGATCCCTGCAGGGGCGGGGTGCCATTTTCTTGATGGCAAGGCAGCCCTCAGTCCCAGACCTGAAACCCTATCCAGGCCACGCCCGCGACGGTCGCCAGGGGGACCGACATCACACCGGGCACGTAGAAGAAGGCGGAGACCAGGGGGCTGGCGTGCTCGATCAGCCAGCCGGTCGCGAA
>NZ_JANOAL010000074.1:0-19689 GCF_031411155.1 Polaromonas sp.
GCCATGCGTTTGTTGTCACCGTAATACCACCGCACCACCTCTGCGGGCTTCTCGTAACTCGCCGCAAGTTCGTCGATGTGGGCCTTGATCTGGTCCGGCCTGGCTTGCAGGTTGTTGGTCCGAACCAGTTCGGCCACCACCAGCCCGAGCCGGACCCGCCGCTGCGCCTGCGGGCGAAACACATCCTCCGGGATCGGCGCCTTGTCCGCGTCCTTGACGCCGCGTTGCTTCAGGTCAGCGCGGGCGCCTTCGATCATGCGGGCCACTTCGGACTGCACGCTGGCGTTGGGCAGGTCCAGTTCGGCATTGGCAATCAACGCGTCCATGACAGCGTTTTTATTGCGCGCCAGCACGCGGAACTTGACTTCGCGCTCCAGGTTTTTCTTGATGTCGGCACGAAGGGCTTCAACCGTTGCCTCGGCAATGCCCAGGGATTTGGCCAAGGCTTCGTTGACTTCCGGCAGGTGGGCGGCTTCAAGCTTTTTGACCGTGACCAGGAAATCAGCCTGCTTGCCTGCAACGTCCTTGCCGTGGTAGTCGGCCGGGAAGTTCAGTGGGAAGGTTTTGCTGTCGCCGCTTTTCATGCCGCGCACGGCGTCTTCAAACTCGGTCAGCATCTGGCCATCGCCGATGATGAATTGGTAGTCATCAGCCTTGCCGCCGGCGAAAGGCTCACCGTCAATCTTGCCTTCAAAATCAATCGTGGCACGGTCGGTGTCCTGGGCGGGCACGTCGGCACCGCGCTGGGCGAAGGTGCGGCGCTGCTTGCGCAGGATGTCAATCGTCTTGTCGATGGCGGCGTCGCTGACGTCGGCGCTGAGCTTTTCAACTTCGGCGTTGGCCAGATCGGCGATTTTGACTTCGGGGTAGACCTCGAACACCGCGTCAAACACCAGTTCGCCTTCGGGCGAGCCTTCTTTTTCGCTGATGCGGGGCTGGCCGGCGACACGCAGCTTGGCTTCATTGGCGGCCACGGCAAAAGCCTCGCCGACCTTGTCGTTCATGACTTCGTAATGCACCGAGTAGCCATAGCGCTGGGCCACCACGTTCATGGGAACCTTGCCGGGACGAAAACCGTCCATCTTCACCGTGCGGGCCAGCTTCTTCAGGCGGGTATCGACTTCCGACTGGATGGTATTGACGGGCAGCGTCAGCGTCATTTTGCGCTCGAGCTTTTCAAGGGTTTCAACAGTCACGGCCATGATGGTTCCTAAGATCAAAAATTAGTCAAAACAGGGTTTTCACCTGACATGCGGAAATTTCGCAAGGCCTGAAGGCTTGCGGACGGCACATGCCGCCCACAAGGCATCAGGGATGGTGCGCGGGGGGGGACTCGAACCCCCACACCATTGCTGGCGTCAGGACCTAAACCTGGTGCGTCTACCAATTTCGCCACCCGCGCGCCTGAAATAAAAACGGGAACCGGAAAAAACTTCCAGATCCCGTTCGAAATCGGTCAACGTTCTATTTTAGCCTGTATCAGGCCGGCCTTTACGGCATGCCTGCTCAGGCCGTGGGTGTTTCCCGCTTCACCCGGAACCACGCCGCATACATGGCGGGCAGTGCCAGCAGGGTCAGCACGGTGGCCACCACCAGCCCGCCCATGATGGCCACCGCCATCGGCCCCCAGAACACGCTGCGCGACAGCGGGATCATGGCCAGCACCGCAGCGGCGGCGGTCAGCACAATGGGGCGCAGGCGGCGCACGGCCGACTCGACAATCGCATCCCAGGCCGGCACGCCGCGGGCACGGTCCTGCTCGATCTGGTCAATCAGGATCACCGAATTTCGCTGGATCATGCCCATGAGGGCAATCACGCCCAGCAGGGCCACGAAGCCAAACGGCCGACCCAGCAGGATCAGCGCCCCGGCCACGCCGGCAATACCGAGCGGGCCAGTCAGGAACACCAGCATGGCGCGGCTAAAGCTGTGCAACTGCAGCATCAGCAAGGTGAAGGTCAAAAACAGCATGACCGGAATACCCGCCGCGATGGAGGCCGAGCCTTTGCTGCTTTCCTCGACCGCACCGGCCACCTGAATGCGGTAGCCGTTCATGCCGCTGCCATGCCATTTCGCCTCCAGCGCCTTGAGTCGGGGCTGCAACTCCTGCGTCACCGTGGCGCCCTGCATGCCCTCCACGATATCGCTTTGAACCGTGATCGCGTAGTCGCGGTTTTCGCGCCACATCACGCCCGGTTCCCAGCCAAATACCGGCTTGGCAATCTGCGTCAGCGGAATCGATTTGCCCGACGCCGTGGGCAGATAGGCATTGCCGATATCGGTGATGGCGTTGCGCTCGTCCAGCGGCTGGCGCAGCACGATGTCGATCAGCTTGTCGCCTTCGCGGAACTGGCCAACCGTGGTGCCGGCCAGAATGGTTTTGGAAGCTTGGGCAATCGACTGGCTGGTCACGCCCAGCGCGCGCGCCTTGGACTGGTCCACCTCCAGCCGCAGCACCTTGACCGACTCGTTCCAGTTGTCGTTGACGCCGCGCGTGTTGGCGCTTTCACGCATCACCGCCTTGACCTCATCGGCACGTTCGCGCAGCACCAGCGGGTCCAGGCCAACGACCCGGAACTGCACCGGGTAGGGCACCGGCGGTCCGTTGGGCAGCAGCTTGACCCGGCCGCGCACCTCGGGGAACTCGGTGGCCAGCAGCGCCGGCAGCCGCACGCGCAACGATTCACGCACTTTCAGGTCTTTGGCCAGCACAATCAGCTGCGACACGTTGGTCTGCGGAAAGACCTGGTCCAGCGGCAAATAAAAGCGTGGCACGCCGGAGCCGACCCAGGTGCTGACCGTCGTCACGCCCGCCTCCTGCATCAGCCGCTGCTCGACACGCCTGGCGGTGGCTTCATTGGCGGCAAACGAGGTGCCCTCGGGGAACCAGATGTCCACCAGGATTTCGGGGCGGCTTGAATCGGGGAAGAACTGCTGCTGCACCTTGCCCATGCCGACAATGCCCAGCGCAAAAATCAGCACGGTACTGCCAATCGTGATCCAGCGGTGCTGCACGCACCAGTTCACGGCCCGGCGAAACACGTTGTAAAACGGGCTGTCGAACATCTCGTGCGGGCTGTCCTGGGCCGCAGCCACCTCCTGCACATGGGGCGGCAGCAATAGCTTCGCCCCCACGCTCGCCACTTCGTTGGCTTCGCTGCCCCCCGGGGGGGCCGTCGCCGCCTTGGGGCGGCCCGGCGGCGGCTTGAGCAGCAAGGTGCCGAGGGAAGGCACAAAGTAAACCGACACGATCCAGCTCAGCACCAGCGCGATCACGGTCACGGCAAAAATCGCAAAGGTGTATTCGCCGGTCACCGACCGGGCCAGGCCAATCGGCAAAAAGCCCACGGCGGTGATCAGCGTGCCGGTCAGCATCGGCATGGCGGTGATTTCGTAGGCGAAGGTGGCGGCGCGCACCTTGTCGTAGCCCTCCTCCATCTTGCGCACCATCATTTCCACGGCAATGATGGCGTCGTCCACCAGCAGGCCCAGCGCAATGATCAGCGAGCCCAGCGAAATCTTGTGCAGGCCTATGCCCCAGTACCACATGGCCAGAAACGTCATGCCCAGCACCAGCGGAATCGTGATGCCCACGACCAGGCCGGGGCGGATGTCGATGTACCAGCGCTTGTACAGCGGATGCCGGCCAGGCCGCTTGTGCAGCCCCAGGCTGATGAAACTGACGGCCAGCACGATCACCACGGCCTCGATCAGCACCTTGACGAATTCATTGACCGAAGACGCCACGGCGGTGGGCTGGTCCTGAATCTGCACCAGCTTGATGCCGGCCGGCAGGCTGGTTTTGACGCTGTCCGAGAGTTTGCCGAGCGACTTGCCCAGCCCGATGATGTCGCCGCCCTTGACCATGGACACGCCCAGCGCAATCACCTCTTTGCCCTGGTGATGCACCTTGACGGCGGGCGGGTCGACGTAGCCGCGCTTGATCTCGGCAATGTCGCCCAGCTGCAGCTGGTTGCCCGAGCTGCCGCGTATCGGCATGACGCGCAACTGCTGCACCGCCTCGAACTGGCCGGCCACCCGCACCTGCACCACATCCAGCGGCGTCTGCACCGCGCCGGCCGGTTCGATCGCGTTTTGCTGGCCCAGCTGCGCCAGCACCTGGTTCATGTCCAACCCGAGCTGGGCCAGGCGCTTTTGCGAGATTTCAATGAACAGTTTCTCGTCCTGCGCGCCAAACAGCTCGACCTTGCTGACATCGGGCACGCGCAGCAGCTGCTGGCGCACGTCATCGGCAAAGGTCTTGAGCTCGGCATAGTTGAAGCCGTCGGCCTCCAGCGCATAGATCACGCCATAGACATCGCCAAAATCGTCGTTGAAAAACGGCCCCTGTACGCCGCCCGGCAGGGTAAAGCGCATGTCGCCCACCTTCTTGCGCACGCTGTACCAGACGTTGGGCACGTCGGCGGCCCTGGACGAATCCTTGATCTGGAAAATGATCTGCGACTCGCCCGGCTTGGAATAGCTGCGTATCTTGTCGGCGTAGGGCACTTCCTGCAGCGTACGCTCGATCTTGTCGGTGACCTGCTCGGCCACCTGCTGGGCCGTGGCGCCGGGCCAGTTGGTGCGTATCACCATGGCCCGAAAGGTAAACGGCGGGTCTTCGTCCTGGCCGAGCTGAAAGTAGGCGGCAAAGCCCAGCGCCATCAGCACCAGCAGCAGGTAGCGGGTCAGCGCCGGGTGGTCGAGCGCCCATTTGGAGAGGTTGAACGCCTCTTTTGGCTGCGTCTGCGTCATGGCCGGCTCACTTCAGGGCCGGACCGGAGGCCGCAGGCGCGAGCGCATTTGCTCCTGATTTTATAGCATCATGTGCACGTTCTGCCTGGGACAGGGCCACTTTTTCCTTGTAAATGGTGACTTTCTGGCCAGGTGACAGCACATGCACGCCGGCGCTCACCACCAGCATGCCCGGCGCCAGGCCGGCGGCCACCACCGCCTCATTGCCGTCGGCCGTGGCAATCTGGATCACCTGGGACTTGAGCGTCATGCTGGCCGGCTCCAGCACCCAGACCGCGGTGGACTGGCCCTCTTGCCGCAGCGCCGTGGTCGGCAGCTTGATCACCGCCACGCCCTGCACCGGCGCAACGGGCGCGCCTTGCGGAATCACCGACACGGTGGCGCCCAGCGCGGGCGCCGGCTGGCCGTCGAGCAGGGAGACCTTGACCGGATAGGTGCGCGTGGCCGGGTCGCTGCTGGCCGCCACTTCGCGCACCTTGCCGGCCAACTCGGTGCTTTGGGCCCAGACCCGCAGCCTGACCGGCGCGCCGACCCTGATGCCGGCCACCCGGTCTTCGGGCACCGAAAACACCACATCGCGCACGCCATCGGCGGCAATGCGCACCACCGGCGCGCCGGCGGCCACCACCTGCCCGGCCTCGGCCTCCACCGCCGTGACCACCCCCGACACATCGGCCAGCAGCGCGGCGTAACTGGCCTGGTTGCCCTGCACCGCCGACTGCGACTGGGCCTGGGCCAGCTGCGCCTGGGCCGACTTGAGCGTGGCCTCGCGGCGCTCCAGCTCGGCGCCGCTGATGAAATTCTGGTCTTTCAGCTCCTGGTAGCGCTTGAAGTCTGCCGCCGCCAGGTCACGGGTGGTCTGCGCCGCCGTCACCTGGGAGCGCGCCGCATCGGCGGCCAGCCGGTAGTCCTGCGGATCCAGCTGCGCCAGCACCTGGCCGGCCTTGACGCGCTGGCCCAACTCGGCCTGGCGTTTGATGATCTTGCCGCCGACCCGAAACCCAAGGCGCGATTCGACCTGCGCCTTGACTTCGCCGGCGTACTCGTGCGCAGCGGTCAACTCGGTAGTGCCCACCGTGATCACCCTCACCGCCCGGATCGGCTCCTGCGGCGGTGCGGTCGGGGAACAGGCAACCAGCAGCGCGGCGGCACTGGCCAGGGCAAAGACGGATATTTTCATCATCTGATTCAGGAGAAATGGACTTGACGGAAAGAAGGCGCAGCGCCGTGAAAAGCACTGTTGTCGAAATTACTGACTGACTGGTTAGTAATCTAGAGCAAACGCCAGGCCTTGTCAAGCAGCCCGTCAACTGAATCAAACGGAAATAACATTCTTCTCCAGCGCCCGGAACCCAACGCCCGAAACTTACCCGGGCTGAGTAGACTTGGCGCCGACTCAAGCCTGGGCGGCAATCACCCCGATCTCGACCCGATATTCAGGTGCGGCCAGCCGCGCGCTCAGCACGGTGGCCCGTGCCGGGGTGGCGCCGGGCACGACCCAGGCCTCCCAGGCGCGGTTCATGTCGGCAAAGGTGTCCATGTCGGTGAGCCAGATGGTGGCGCTCAAGATGCGGGTTTTGTCACTGCCGGCGGCGGCCAGCAGGCGGTCTATGCTGGCCAGCGCCTGCTGGGTCTGGGTGTAGACACTGGGGCCGGCATCAGGGTCGGCGACCTGGCCGGCCAGGTAAACGGTTTTCTGGTGCACCACGGCTTGCGACATGCGGGGGCCGGTTTCAATGCGCTGGATGGACATGGGTTGCCTGAGAGGTGAAGGTTTAAAAAAACGGGAGAAAATTATCGATTGGCCATGGCCGGTGACAAGGCGACCAGGCACAGAATCTCGAACAGCATCTGGGCGCCCACCTGGGCCGTGTTGCTGGTCGGGTCATGCTGGGGGGCGACTTCCATCACGTCGCCGCCCACAATATTCAGGCCCGACAGGCCGCGCAGCAGGGTCAGCACTTCGCGCGGAGTCAACCCGCCCACCTCGGGCGTGCCCGTGCCCGGCGCGTAGGCGGGGTCCAGGCTGTCCACGTCAAACGTCACATAGGTCGGGCCGTCACCCACCACTTCCCGGGCGCGCCGGATCACGGCCTCGACACCCATTTTCGAAAACTCCTCGGCATGGATCACGGTCATGCCGGAATCAAACGAAAACTCCCACAAGTACTCGGCGCCGCCCCGAATGCCGATCTGGATGCTGCGGCGCGGGTCCAGCACGCCCGCCAGCACGGCTTCGCGAAACGGTCCGCCATGGTGAAATTTGGAGCCCTCGTAGGTGCCGGCGGTGTCGCAGTGCGCGTCGATGTGCACCATGCCCACCGGCCGGTCACGCCCCACGGCCTTCAAAATGGAGCCGGTGATGGAATGGTCGCCGCCCACGGCCAGCGGAATCACCCCGGCCTTCACGACCTGGGTAAAACACGCCTCGATGTCGGCATGGCATTCCTCCAGGCTGAAGCGGCTGTGCATCGGCACATCGCCGACGTCGGCCATTTTCAGCCGCGTGATGGGCGCCATGCCCAGCGCATGCTCGTAAGGCCCGATACGCTCCACGTTGCGCACGGCCCGTGGCCCCAGCCGCGCCCCGGCGCGATTGGTCACGCCCAGGTCCATCGGCACGCCAATCAGCGCGACATCGAGACCCGCCAGGTTGGGCAGAGGCTGGGCCAGACCGTCGGGCCGGTAAGGCGCATCGAGAAAGGTGGCGACATCGGCAAACGGCCACTTGCGGCGGTCCGAGCTGCTGAAGATCTGCTCGGCCACGGCCTTGAAGGCCGGATGAAACATGTCGGCGCCCGAGGCGTCGGTATAGCGGGCCCGCAAGCGGGCCAGGTGTTCTGCATTGGTGGTCATGGCATGGCTCATGGTGAGGTAGAAATGGGGTAAGCGGCCTGGCGCTGAAGGCACAGCCGTGCGGCGGCCAGGTCTTCGAGTGCGGCCCCGACCGATTTGAAAACGGTGATGTCTGCGTCGCTACGCGGTACCGTCTGTCCGGCGCGGCACAGCGACAGCAGATCGCCCTGGATGCGTTCCTGGGTCAGAGCCCCCGAGGCCAGCGCCTGAATCAGGTCGCCAGCTTCGGCCAGCGCGCCAACGGTGGTGTCGCACCAGACCGAGGTGGCGCGCTTGAAGACCTCGTCATCGGCCTCCCGCATCTGCGGCGTGAAAGCGCCCACCAGGTCCACATACGTGCCGGGGCGCAGCCAGTCGCCCTGCAACAGCGCGGTTTTGGACAGGGTGGCGCAGCTGATGATGTCGGCCTGGTCGCAGGCCTCTTGCAGGCTGGTGACCGGCAGCGCGTTCACGCCCTGCGCCTGCAGGGCTTGCGCACTTTCCTGCGCCTTGGCCGGCGACCGGCCCCACACCAGCACCCGCGTGATGGGCCGGACCTGGGCATGGGCCAGCGGCAGGTACTGCGACAGGCGACCGCTGCCCACCATCAGCAAAGTCGCGCTGTCGCGCCGCGACAGGTACTGGCTGGCCAGCGCCGAAGCGGCGGCCGTGCGGCGCGCGGTCAGCTCGCCCGCATCCAGCACCGCCTGAGGCCGGCCGGTGGCGCCCTCCAGCAGCAGATACAGCCCGTGAATCGAAGGCAGGTTCAGGCCGGCGTTGTCGGGGTAGACCGTGACCAGTTTGACGCCCACGCCCAGGCCGGGGCTCCAGGCGGGCATGGACAGCAGCACCGGTGTGCCGGCGCCACCCATGCCCGGCATGTGATGGTGCGCCCGCGTGGGTGTCGTCAGATCGGTCGCGGCGAAAGCCTGTTGCAAGGCCTGCAGCAGTTCGGGCCAGGGCAAATGGCGGGCCACCGCAGCGGCATCGACAAACAGGGGGGAGCCAGACGGCAAAGACGTATCCATAAAAACTTTTCTTTCTCAGGCGGCAAAGACCGAGCAGCGCCCGGCATCAATCAGCACGTTCACGCGCTGGCCGCACAGCGCGTTCTGAAACTGGTCTCCGCTGCCGTGACAACGCAAGCGCTCATCGCCGCAGCGCAGGATCAATTCAGACTTGGCACCGAGGTCGCGCAGAAAATCAATCTCGCCCGCGATGCTGTTGGGCCGCGCCGATGCGCCCGTGCCGGCCGACTCAAAGGTGAGGTCTTCGGAGCGCACCGCCAGCGTCACGGCACTGCCGGCGGGCAGGCTGTTGGGCAGGGCCAGCGGGCTGCCCAGCACCTCGATCACGCCCGGGCTGCGCACCACGCCGGGCAGCAGATTGGCGGCGCCCAGAAATTCGGCGACAAAGGCATTGGCCGGATTGCGATAAACCTGCGAGGGGGTGTCGCATTGCTGCACGCGCCCGCCTTTGAGCACCACCAGACGATCGGACAACATCATGGCCTCGTGCTGGTCGTGCGTGACCACGATGGTGGTGACACCGAATTGCTGCTGCAGCTGCCTCAGCTCAATCTGCATGCTGTCGCGCAGCTGGGCATCGAGCGCCGACAGCGGCTCATCGAGCAAAAACAGCTTGGGCGGCACGGCCAGCGCACGCGCAATGGCCACGCGCTGGCGCTGCCCGCCCGAGAGCGCCGACACCGGCCGGTCGGCGATGGCCGGCAGCTGCACCATGTGCAGCAGCTGCTCGACGCGGCTGGCGCGCTGCGCCGGCGCCACGCCCTTGAGCTTCATGCCGTAGGCGATGTTTTCGGCCACCGTCATGTGCGGAAACAGCGCCAGCGACTGGAACACCATGCCAAAGCCGCGCAGGTGCGGCGCCACGTGGCTGATCTCCTGGCCGTCCAGCAGCAGCTGGCCGCTGCTGGCGCGCTCAAAGCCCGAGATGATGCGCAGCAAGGTGGTCTTGCCGCAACCCGAGGGGCCGAGCAGGCAGACGAATTCGCCGCGCGCGATGCTCAGGTCCACCTCGCTGAGCACTTCGGCGCTGCCAAAGCGTTTGCCTATGCCGCGGAGTTCCAGATGCTTGTCCATGTGCAACAGTCTTTCGTTAATCAGGTTTCGGGAGTCGGGGCTCAAAACAGGCTGCCCTTGCCGGCCACAATCTTGTCGACCCAGGCAATCAGCGCCACGTCCAGCGCAATGATCAGGGTCGAAATGGCCAGCGTGGTCGGGTCAAGCGACGAGACGGTGCGGCTGTACATCCAGATCGGCAAGGTGCGCACGTCAATCGTGTACATGAAGAAAGTCACGGTGAATTCGTTGAATGAAATGATGAAGGCGAAGATCAGCCCGGCCATGATTCCGGGCTTCATCAGCGGCACCACCACATGCAAAATGGCACGCAGCGGCGAGGCGCCGAGCGACATCGCGGCTTCTTCCAGATCCACCCCGACCCCGTTCATGGCGCTCAGGCAGTTGCGCAAGACAAAGGGCAGCGCCAGCGTGATGTGCGGAATCGCCAGCCGGAACAGGCCCAGGTCCACCCCGGTTTCGCGGCTCAGCGCTTCGGTCATCAGCAGGTAGGCCACGCCCAGCACCACCAGCGGAAACACGATGGGCAAGGTGAACAGCAGCTCGGCCACCTGGCGCCAGCGCCCATGGCTGCGCACCACCGCATACGACAGCGGCACGCACACGCTGACACTGGCCAGCATGGTGATCAGGCCCACCACGAAGCTGCTGGTCATGGCGCTGAAGGCCGACATGCTGCCCTCGCTTTTGTCGCCAAACAGCACATCGAAGGCGGCGCCGTACCAGCGCAGCGACAGCGAAGTCGGCGGGAAATCGAGGTTGGTGCCGCCCGAGAACGACATGATCAGGATGATGACCACCGGCAGTGCGGCAATCAGCAGGCCAAGACCGGCCAGCAGCCCCATGACCCAGCCGAAAGAGCCGCGACCGGTTGCGGCAGAAGGTGAGGTGATCGGTACCATCAATGGGCTCCCCGTGCCGTTGTGGCGGGTGAAGACAGGCGGGTGGACAGCCAGGTCGCGGCCATCAGGGTCACCAGCGTGATGGCAATCAGGGCCACACCGGCCGCCGAGGCGCCGGCCCAGTCAAACATCGGTGAAATCATGTCGCGGATTGCCACGCCCATGGTCTGGACCCGGCGACCGCCCAGCAGCAAGGGCACCGCAAACGCGCTGGCGTTGAAGGCAAAGACGATGGAGGCGGCGCCAATCAGCCCCGGCTTGAGCAGCGGCAGCGTGATGTCGCGAAACGCCACCCAGGGCGTGGCCCCGAGGCTGGCGCTGGCCTCCAGGTACTGGCCTGAGATGGCGCGCATCGAGCCCAGAATCGGAAACACCGCCAGCGGCAGCGCCGTTTGCACCAGGCCCACCAGAACGCCGATTTCATTGAACAACAGTTGCACCGGGCGATCCAGCAGGCCCAGCTTGAGCAGCACACCATTGATGATGCCGTTGGGTCCCAGCACCATGATCCAGCCATAAGACTGAATCAGCAGATTCAAAATCATGGGCAGCAAAATCAGGCTGGTCACCACCCGCCGCCAGATCGGCTGGGTAATCGCCGCCATCAGCATCGCCACCGGCACCGCCAGCACCAGGCAGATGACGGTGCTGAGCGCCGCCAGCTTGAGCGTGAGCACCACCGAGCGCAGGAAGAATGGGTCGAGCAATCCGGCATAGCGCTCAAGACTGAAGCCCTCGACGGTCTGCGTGTCGGCCGAAAAAGAAAAGCGCAGCACAAAGACGATGGCCATCAGGAAGGGCAGCAACAGCACAAGGGCCGGCAAGGCCAGCAGGGCCAGCCGCAAACGGCCTGACGGCAAAGAGGTCATGGACGGGACTTTCCGGGCAGCCAGACCGCGCGCTGCGGTCTGGCCAGGATGGGCATCAACGGTAATCAAGGAGCTACCCGGAGACAATCAGGAGAAGGTCTGCGTGTAACGCTTGATCCAGCTGTCGCGCACCGCCGCAATCACCGCCTTGTCATGGATCACGGCGGTGGAGCCCAGCTGTTCGGGCTTGATGATGAAGGGGCTTTTCAGCGCCTCGGGCGACAGCACGGCCTTCAGGTTGACCGGGCCGTTCAGCACGTCCTCGGCCATTTTCCCCTGCACCACCGGGTCCAGCGTGTGGTTGAGGAAGGCGTGAATCACCGCGGACTCACCGGGGTGCGCCTTGGGCATGATGGTGTACATCAGGTCGGCGAAAAAGCCTTCCTTGAGGTTGTAGGTCGCGCCCAGGCCAGAGTTCGGGTCTTTCAGTTCCTTGGCAAAAAACGCCGGCGCATACACCGCGCCAATGTCGAGCGAGTTGGAGCGGAACAGCTCGGCAATCTGCGTCGGGTTTTCGCCAAAGGTCAGCACCCGGTCTTTCAGCTCGGCCAGCTTCTTGAAGCCGCCTTCCACATTGGTGGCGCTGCCGCCGGTCAGCTTGGCCGCCGCCACGATGGTGTCCAGCGAATCGGTCCAGGTCGCAGGCGGCAAAAACACCCGCTTGGCATATTTGGGGTTCCACATTTCCTCGTAGCTGGTCGGCGCCGCCTTGAAGGTACGGGTGTTGTAAAGCATGCCGCCGGTCCACAGCAGGTAGCCCACGCCATGGCCATCGGCCCCGATGCGAAAACGCGGGTCCACGCTTTGCAGATTGGGCAGCTGGTTCAGGTCGGGTTTTTCCAGCAGGCCGGCATTGGCCAGCGTCACCGCGCCCACACCTGCCAGCGTGATCACGTCGTATTGCGGACGGTTGCCACCGGCCTTGAGCTTGGCGACCATCTCCGACGTGCTGCCGGTACGGTCGGCAATCACCTTGGCGCCGGTTTGCGCTTCAAAGGTTTGCGCGATGTTGCGCAGCACCGCCAGGCCGGTGTCGTCCGACCAGGTCAGGATGCGAATGGTTTTGCCGGCAAAGCGGCGATTTTGAGCCAGCGCGTTGAGTGCCGGGAATCCGAGCGCCGTGGAGGCCAGCGCAGCGCCCGCCTTGACCAGAGTGCGCCGTTGAATATCGTGTGTCATGTCGATTGTCTCCTGTTGGGGTAGATATAAGAATAATTTGCCTGACCGCGGAATTCCTCCCTGCAGCCCTTCAAAAAATCTCAAAGCCATCGTATTAGCTCTGCTAGAGTCGCGGTAGTCACAAAATTGTCGTGCACCTATCAATAAAACTGAATGCAAGACCTGGACCCGCACCTGCTTCGTGCATTCCTGTCAGTGATTGACGTGGGCACCGTCAACGGTGCGGCCGCGGCGCTGCACCGCACCCAGGCCGCGGTCAGCATGCAGATTCGGCGCCTCGAAGATATCGCGGGCACGCCGCTGTTTGAGCGCTCCCCCAAGGGCCTGACGGCCAACGCCGAGGGCCGGATTCTGGAGCCCTATGCGCGTGAAATCATCACCCTTAATGAAGTGGCGCGGCAGCGCATCTGCGGCCACCGGCTGGAGGGACGGGTCAAGCTGGGGGTGGTGGAGGACTTTGCCGCGACGCGGCTGATTGACATTTTGAAGTCCTTTCGTGACCAGAACCCGAATGTCCACCTGGACCTGATCATTGCCGGCAACCGGCAACTCACCACCCTGTTTGAACAGGACAAACTCGACCTGCTGATCGGCGACACCCAGGGTCTGGCGCACGAGCCCCTGGTCGAATGGCCCGAAAAGCTGCTGTGGGTGGCGCGCTCCGACCTGACGCTGTCTCCCGGCGCCCCCCTGCCGGTCATCCTGTTCACCGAAACCTGCCCCTGGCGCATGCCGGTCATGACCTCCCTGGCAGACAGCCAGTTGCGCTGGAACATGGTGTGCGAGGCTTCGACGCTGGTCGCCATGGCAACCGCGGTACAGGTCGGCATCGGCATCGGGCCCATGATTTCAGCGACCATTCCCGCCGGCTGCCGGGTGCTGCCCTTCACACCCGACTATCCCAGCCCGATCCAGCTCGGCATTGGCCTGTACGCCCGCAGCGGCGCGTCCGAGGAAGCGAACTACCTGGCCGACTTCATCACCCGCATGCCGGGCCGGCTCGCCGCCTGAAGGACAATGGGCCGCCGCGCCCGCGCGGCGCACCAGTTCCTCATTGGCCCGCAAGCCGCCCTACCGATTCCATCCTGCCCCATGCCCGACCACCCGATCAGCGCGCGAATCTTGAGTCCAGAGAAATTGACGGCGGGGGTTAACCATTACGAAAATTTCCCGGTCGCGTCCCTGCTCTGCCCACCGCAGCTGCGGCCGGCCGTGGCGGCGATTTACTGGTTTGCCCGCACCGCCGACGACATCGCCGATGAAGGCGACGCCCCGGCGCAGCAACGCCTGAGCGAGCTGGCGGCCTACCGCGCCGATCTGACCGCCACTGCCGCAGGCTTGCCCGCCTCGCCGCGCTGGGCTGCCGTGTTTGGTCCCCTGGGGCAAGTCATCACCCGGTTTGCCCTGCCGGTGCCGCTGCTGGCCGATTTGCTCAGCGCCTTCGAGCAGGACGTGGTGAAGCAGCGCTATGCCAGCCAGGACGAATTGCTGGATTACTGCACCCGCTCGGCGAATCCGGTCGGAAGGCTGCTGCTGCATCTGTATGGCGTGCGGGACGAGACCGCGCTGACCCAAAGCGACTGCATCTGCACCGCCCTGCAGCTGATCAACTTCTGGCAAGACCTGAGCGTGGACATTCCGCGCGGACGCATCTACCTGCCGGCCGACGCCTGGGCCGCGCACGGCGTGACCGAGGCGCAGTTGCTGGCGCTGCAAGCAAGCCCGAACGCTATCAATTTAATAGCTGCCAGCGCGCATTCTGCAAGGGCTACCATGCTAAAAGGCTCCCAATTGGCAAAAAAGGTGCCCGGACGCGGCGGCTGGGAGCTGCGGCTGGTGGTGCAGGGCGGCCTGCGCATCGTCGACAAGATCGAGGCGCTGGGCTTTAACACCCTGAAAACCCGGCCCAAGCTCAATGTCTGGGATGTGCTGGTGATGGGCTGGCGCAGCCTTTGGATGTGAGGGCTGCCTGCAAAGGCCACGCATCGCAGCGACAAGACATTTTTCCGCAAGGCCACCCCAAGGAAAAATAGCCCCCTCGGGGGCAGCGCAGTACGCGAAGCGACAAGCCTGGGGGCGTTTTCGCGCCTGACTTCCTATTCCCCCCAGCAGGGGCCGCGGAACCGGCTTTGCCGGGCCGCAGGCGCAGCGGCCCCCTCGGGGGGCAGCGAACCACACGCAGTGGGGAGCGTGGGGGCCACCTTCCAGCATGCAACAATCCCCCGCATGAATCCTGAGCAGTATGTCCAGCAGAAAGCCGCCGCCTCCGGCAGCAGTTTTTATTACGCTTTTTTGTTTTTGCCCAAGGAGCGGCGCGCCGCGATCACGGCTTTTTACGCGTTTTGTCGCGAAATAGACGACGTTGTCGACGAAGTGACCGACCCCGGCGTGGCGCATACCAAGCTGGCCTGGTGGCAAGCCGAGGTCGACAAGTCCTTTGCCGGCGCGCCCAGCCACCCGGTGATGAAGGCACTGATGCCACTGGCGGCCCCCTACCGCATTGAAGCGCGGCATTTGCAGGCGGTGATTGAAGGCTGCCAGATGGATCTGGCGCAAAACCGCTACCTCGACTTTCCCGGCCTGCAGCGCTACTGCCACCTGGTGGCCGGCATTGTGGGCGAAGTCGCGGCGCAGATTTTTGGCCAGACGCAGGAGGCCACCACCGCCTACGCCCACAAGCTGGGCCTGGCCTTTCAACTCACCAACATCATCCGCGACGTGGGCGAAGACGCGATGCGCGGCCGGATTTACCTGCCGCTCAATGAACTGCAGCAGTTTGACGTGAAGGCGCATGAGATTTTGAAGCGCCAGTATTCAGACCGCTTTAGCGCGCTGATGCAGTTCCAGACCGAGCGCGCGCTCGGCCTGTATGACGAAGCACTGGCGATGCTGCCCGAGGCTGACCGCCGCACCCAAAAGCCGGGCCTGATGATGGCCAGTATTTACCGCACCCTGCTGCGCGAGATCGCCGCCGACGGCTACCAGGTGCTGCACCAGCGCGTCAGCCTGACACCGCTGCGCAAGTTCTGGCTGGCTTGGAAGACGCAGGCCTTCGGCCGCGCGGTGTAAATGGCCCCCACGCTTTTCACTTCGTGTAATGCGCTGCCCCCCGGGGGGGCCGCTGCGCCTGCGGCCCGGCAAAGCCGGTTCCGCGGCCCCTGCTGGCGTGAAACGCCCCTGCGGCCCATGGTTCTCGCACCGTGAAAGTCGCCGTCATTGGTGCGGGCTGGGCCGGTTGCGCCGCCGCCGTGGAAGCAACGCGGCTGGGCCACCAGGTGACGCTGTTCGAGGCCGCGCGCAGTGCCGGCGGGCGCGCCCGGCGTGTGGAGGCCATGCTGGCGGGCCAGCCGCTGGCACTGGACAACGGCCAGCACATCCTGATTGGGGCTTACACGCAAAGCCTGCGCCTGATGAAGGACGTGGGCGTTGACGTGGACGCCGCCCTGCTGCGCCTGCCGCTGACGCTGCAGTTTCCGGGTGGCAGCGGCCTCAGGTTTCCCCGGCTGCCGGCGCCGCTCGACGCCTTGGCCGGCATCCTGGGCGCTCGCGGCTGGTCGTGGGCCGAGCGCCTGTCGCTGCTCAAGGTCGCCATCGGCTGGCAGCTCAAGGGCTTTCAGTGCGCACCCATGCAATCGGTGGCGGACCTATGCCAGGACCTGGCCCCAGGCGCCTTCGCGGCGCTGATCGAGCCCCTGTGCGTGTCCGCGCTCAACACCCCGGCCGGGCGCGCCAGCGGCCAGGTGTTTTTGCGCGTGCTGCGTGATGCGCTGTTTCTGGAAACTGGCGGCTCCAACCTGCTGCTGCCCCGCGCTGACCTGAGCGCCCTGCTGCCCGATGCCGCGCTGGCCTGGCTGGCGGCCCAGGGTGGCACGGTGCGCCTGGGTGCCCGGGTGCAGCAGCTGCTGCCGGCCGACGGGGCGGGCTGGGTCGTCAGCACTGACGGCCAAAGCACCTTTGACCGCGCGCTGCTAGCCTGCCCGCCGCTGGAGGCGGCGCGCCTGGTCGAGGGCGCCGGTGTGCCGGCCGCAGCCTGGCTCAGCGCCACCCGCCAGCTGCAGCACGAAGCCCTCACCACCGTGTATCTCCATGCACCCGGCGCGCGGCTGGACCAGCCCATGCTGGCCCTGCCCGCCACGCCGGAATTTCCGGCGCAGTTTGTGTTTGACCGCGGCCAGCTCGGTGGCCCGGCGGGTTTGCTGGCCTTCGTGGTCAGTGCCAGCGTGGGCGACGGCGCCACCTTGACGCGCCAGGTGCTGGCGCAAGCGGGCCGGCAACTCGGGCTTGGCCGCCTGGAAACGCTGCAAACCATTGTGGAAAAGCGCGCCACCTTTGCCTGCACGCCGGGCCTGCAGCGCCCGCCTGCCCCTGTCGCCCCCGGCTTGCTGGCTTGCGGTGACTACATCGATGGGCCCTATCCCGCCACGCTGGAAGGCGCCGTGCGCTCGGGGCTTGAAGCCGCCCGAAGCCTGCATTGACCGCGCAGATCGCTGCAGATCACTGCAGACTAGCTATCAAATTAATAGCATAAAATGCGCAAAAACATTGGGCCAGAGGCACTTTTTGCTATTAATTGGCCTTTTGGAAGGCCGGGCGCGCCATCGGCGATCGTCAATCTCGCCCGGCGATGGCGACGGCGACGGCGACGGGATGCTGAATTCAGCGCGGAAACAGGTCACACAGCTCGGTCAGCGTGGTCACCGTCTCATGCGGCACGGCGTCGTGCGTCCACAAATGGTCGGCGCGGTTGACCCACACCGTCTGCATGTTGCAGTTCAGCGCGCCCAGCACATCGAGCGCTGCGTCGTCGCCCACATGCAGCACCCCGGCCGGCTCCACCCCCACGGCGCCAGCGGCCGCATGAAAAATGCGCGGGTCGGGCTTGCCCACGCCAAACTGCTGGGCACTGATGCTGGCCTGAAAATAAGGGCCAAGGCCGATGCGCTGAATGTCGGCATTGCCGTTGGAAAGCGCCACCAGCGGGAAGCGGCTGGACAGAAATGCCAGTGCC
Source organism: Polaromonas sp. (assembly GCF_031411155.1). Taxonomy (GTDB): domain Bacteria; phylum Pseudomonadota; class Gammaproteobacteria; order Burkholderiales; family Burkholderiaceae_C; genus Polaromonas. Next base: position 17,651 of record NZ_JANOAL010000074.1, read on the forward strand.
AGCACCGCATCCTCAAACAGGGTGACCCGATTGCGCGCGTCAAAAAAAACGTCGAAAGCCGGCCCGGCCAGCAAAGGGTCTTCGCCGGCGCGCTGCAGCGCCACCCGGATCGCTTCGCGGCGAATCGCGCTGAGGTTGTACTTCCACTCCGGGTGCGCCTGCACCACCTGGCCTCGAATGTCATGCCGCGCCACCGGGCTCGAAAACAGCGCAGCCGTCATCGGCGCATGGCGACCCAGCCACTCGTCCAGCGCCCGTTCGGCCCGGTCAATGGCGGGCCAGACCGGCCACAGCGTGTCGTCAAGGTCGAGGGTGATGGCTTTGATCTTGCTCAGGTCCAGCATAGGTAGGCGAGAATAACCCATGTCTTTCAAGCCCGAGCCACCCTTTACCCACGGCGTGCCCCCGGCTGCCAGTTCCACCACCGCCATACTGCTTTGCAACCTGGGCACGCCCGATGCGCCCACCGCGCCAGCGCTGCGCCGCTACCTCGGAGAGTTCTTAAGCGACCCGCGTGTGGTCGAGATCCCCAGGCCGGTCTGGTGGCTGATTCTGCACGGCATCATCCTGCGCACACGCCCCAAAAAATCGGCCGCCAAATACGCCAGCATCTGGACCCCGGAGGGCTCGCCACTCAAGGTCTGGACGCAAAAACAGGCGCTGATGCTGCGCGGCTACCTGGCCGTGCGCGGGCACAGCGTGGACGTGCGCTACGCCATGCGCTACGGCAACCCGTCCATTGCGTCGCAGCTGGACCAGCTCAAGCAAGATGGCGTGACGCGCATCCTGATTTTGCCGGCCTACCCGCAGTACAGCGGCGCCACCACCGCCAGCGTGTTCGACGCCGTCTATAGCTGGGCCGCCCGCATCCGCCGCATTCCAGAACTGCGTTTCGTCAATAACTACCACGACGCGCCCGGCTACATCGACGCGCTGGCCGAAAAAATCCGCAGCCACTGGCGCCACCACGGCCAGGCCGACAAGCTGGTCATGAGCTTTCACGGCGTGCCGGAGCGTACGCTAACGCTGGGCGACCCCTACCACTGCGAATGCCACAAGACCGCACGGCTGCTGGCCGAAAAGCTCGGGCTGGCCAAAGACCGCTACCAGGTCACCTTCCAGTCGCGCTTTGGCAAGGCCAAATGGCTGCAGCCCTATACCGAGCCCACGCTGACCGGCATGGCGCGGTCCGGTGTGAAAAGCGTCGACGTGGTGTGCCCCGGCTTTACCGGCGACTGCCTGGAAACCCTGGAAGAAATCAACATGGAAGCGCGCCACGCCTTCCTGCAGGCCGGCGGCAAGGAGTTTCGCTACATCGAATGCCTGAACGACAGCCCGGCCTGGATCGCCGCGCTGGCCGACTTCAGCGCGCAGCAACTGGCGGGCTGGCCGACACAGGCGCCGCCCGACCCGGAGAAGCTGGCTGCGTCACGGGCAGCGGCTTTGGCGCTGGGGGCGAGGGAGTAGGCCAAAACAGGCCTTTTGTCTGTAAAAAGCCCTTTCAGACACAGTTGAAACCGTCTCAACTCGCGCGCTAAAGACCTTTCCCTCCCAGCGGTCAGTCTTGCCGGACAGGCGGTAGGGCTTGGGGTTTGCCTGGGAAGCGTCCCCACCTATCATTACCAAATGAAACATTTTCCGGGCTTTCATTTGCGGCAACTCCCCCGGCGGGGGCTCGCTCACTCGAACTTGCGGGGAGCAAGAGGCTTCTCGCTTCTCGAAGTCCTTATCTCCATCATCATCCTGTCGTTTGGAATCTTGGGCATGGTGGGACTGCAGGCAGCGGCGCTTCAGTCAAACCGCGAGGCGCGCCTGCAATCAACCGCAAGTTCGCTGGCACGTGAGTTGGCAGAAATGATGCGAAACAATAAAAACATTGCCTTGTTAACCGTTGGCAACCCCTATGCCGGCATCTTTAACAGCGTACCGCTTGCACCGGCGACCGCCTCGTATTGCCTGAATGTCGCCCCCAGCACAGCGGCCTGCGCAAACCCGACAGAAATTGCCAACGCCCAAATGACGGAATGGCTATCAAGGGT
>NZ_JANOAL010000075.1:0-2181 GCF_031411155.1 Polaromonas sp.
CCCGGCATGAACTTCTGGATGGTCGCAAACACAATGCCGCCGGACGGCCGATTCGCCAGCAGCGTGCGCAGCTCCTGCCGCGTGCGCGCCTGCACCGGCTGCTCGCGGAGCAAGTCCTGCGCCAGGCTGAACACGCCAAAGAGTTGCCCGTCCAGGTCATTGCGGTCGCTGATCACCACGATGGTCGGGTTTTCCATCGCCGGCGCCTGCATCACGCGGGCGGCAAAGCAGGTCATGGTGATGCTTTTGCCGCTGCCCTGCGTGTGCCACACCACGCCGCCCTTCTGGCTGCCGCCGGGGCGTGACGCCTCAATCACTTTGCCAATGGCCGAGCGCACCGCATGAAACTGGTGGTAGCCGGCAATCTTTTTGACCAGCGTGCCGTCGTCTTCAAACAGCACAAAGTAGCGCAGGTAATCCAGCAAATAGGCCGGGGCCAGCACGCCGCGCACCAGCGTTTGCAACTCGTTGAACTCGCCCAGCGGGTCCAGCACGCTGCCATCAATCGTGCGCCAGGCCATGAAGCGCTCGGCGTCGCTTGAGAGCGACCCCATCAGCGCCTCGGTGCCGTCAGAAATCACCAGCACCTCGTTGGTCTGGAACACGTCCGGGATCTGCTCTTTGTAGGTCTGTATCTGGTCGTAGGCCTTCCAGACGTTGGCGTTTTCAGCTGCGGGGTTCTTGATCTCCAGCAGAACAATCGGCAAGCCGTTCACGAAAAGAATGATGTCGGGTCGGCGCGTGTGGTTCGGCCCCTTGATGCTGAACTGGTTAACGGCCAGCCAGTCATTGTTATCAGCGCGCGCCCAGTCAACCAGCCGCACAAAGTCGCCCCGCGTTTCGCCATCCTTCTGGTACTGCACCGGCACGCCCGTCACCAGCAACTGGTGAAAACGCCGGTTGGCTGTCAGCAGCGCCGGAATCCCCAGGTCCAGCACTTGTTTGAGCGCGTCTTCACGCGCCGCAGCCGGCACGCCAGGGTTCAGCCGGTCAATCGCGGTGCGCAGCCGCCCGGTCAAGATCACCTGTCGATAGTTTTCGCGCTCGGGCGAGATACCGTCGGGCGCAATGTCCGGGCCTCCAACCACGCTGTAGCCCACGTCGGCCAGCCAGCCGAGGGCTTCTTGTTCGAGTTGGTCTTCAGTCATCGGGTCACCTCAAAGACTTTGACATGAGCGTCTTGTCATGTAAAAAATAACCAATTTTATTAACATGAAAGCCGATTCATGTACACAAAGTCAACATGAGCGACGCGCATCACTTCACCAAAACCTCGAAAAACGCGTCATTGATAAAGTAGTTCTCACGCCACACAGGCTGCTCCCGCAACAAACCCGCCTCCACCAAAGCCCGCAGGTATTTGGTACAAGTGGGGCGCGAACCCAGGCCGGCCTGCTCCAGAAACTTCACCTTGCAGTACGGATGGCGAAACACCACGTCCAGAATTGCCGGTACCTGGACTTTCGGCAGTACCGATTCAGCCTTGGCCATTGAGGCCTGCTTCAGCTCCAGAATGGCCAGAATGCGTTCGCCGGTGAGCTTGGCCGTACTCTCCACGGCCCGCAGCATGTACAGCACCCAAGCCTCCCACTTCGCTTCCTCCGTGACGCCAGACAAGCCCCGGTAGTAGTCACCCTTGTGTTCAATGATGTAGCGCGACAGGTAAAGGATGGGCACGTCCAGCAGCTTCTCGGAAATCAGGTACAGGATGTTCAATATCCGCCCCACCCGGCCGTTTCCGTCCGGAAACGGATGAATTGCCTCGAACTGGTAGTGCATCACCGCCAGCCGTACAAGGGGATCAAGCTCCGATGGTTCATTGATAAACCGCTCCAGATTGGCCAGCTTGTCGCGGATCACGCCCTCGCCCTCGGGCGGGGTGTAAATCGTTTCGCCAGCCGGGTTGGCCAGCCGAGTGCCGGGCAGGCGCCGCACACCATCGTCGGCCTGCTTGACGACCTGATACAGCGTGTCAAACAGCCGTGTGGTCAGCGGCATGTTGTCCTGCTTGACCCACTGGTAGCCCTGCCACAGCGCATCCTTGTAGTGCAGCACCTCTTTGGTTTTGGGGTCTGAGCCCTCGCCGTCATTGGCAAAGCCGCGGTACAGCGCATCGTCGGTCGTCACGATGTTTTCGATCTCCGACGAAATCTTGGCCTCCTGCAAACCCACCGCCTGAAT
>NZ_JANOAL010000076.1:0-16316 GCF_031411155.1 Polaromonas sp.
AGGCGATGCCGTGGTCAGGGCCGGGAAGCGTTCCTTGAATGTGTCTTTTTGTAACTAAAGCAACAAATTAACAAATTCAGTAGCAATACCGGTCAACCCAGCATGGTCCATTCGCCAAAACCCGGCGCCGCGGCAGGCCAATGATCGGCCCGGCTGACCTGCCGCCGGCCCTGGTGCAGCAGCGTGGCGGCGCGTATCACCCCGGCGTGGGTGATCCACGCGGTGTCGGCTGCGCCACTTGATTCACCCCAGGTCTGGTCCCACGCGGTGGCGACCCGCTGCATAAAACCCTGCACCGATTCACCACCGCCCGGGTGGTGCGCGCCAAAGTCGGCGACCCAGGCATCCAGCGCGGCCGGGCCGATGGCGTCCCAGCGTTGGCCTTCCCAGGCGCCAAAATCCATTTCTCGCAGCCGGCCATCTGTTTTGAGTGCCAAATCGGGCCGCAGCCCAAGCAGAACCTGCGCCAGCTGCTCACATCTTTGTAGCGGCGAGGTGACCACGGCAAGACCTTGCGGCAGCAGCCGGGCCAGCGCCTGGGCACAAAGGCGGGTCGCCTGCGTGTCGGCCGCCAAGTCAAGCCGGCCGTAGCAGACGCCCGCCTCGACCAGCGGCTGGGCGTGGCGAATCAGCCAGAGTTTCATGGTCCGTTTTTGTTCACAGACTTACCGCCAGGCCCAGGTAAAAGGCAATTTCACAGACCTGCTGCGTCGCCCCCAGGCAGTCGCCGGTGAAACCCTGCAAACGCCGCCTGAAAAGCCGGCCCATCCACAGCAGCGCCAGCACCGCAAAGCTGCAGGCTACTATTAAATTGATAGCATCAAGCGCAAGTGCTGCAAGGGCCAGAGCCCAAAAACACCAGGTAAAAGCGATCACAAGACGGCCCAGTGAGATCTGGTCGGCCAGCGGTTTGGATTTGGAGGCGGCGCTGTCGCCCACATGCGGCAGCAGACGTATCAGCAGCAACGGCAGGCCGCGCGACACCACATGGCCGGCCAGCAGGGCGGTGCAGAGGTACCAGCTGGCAAACGGCGCTTCCTCGAGGCTGACCGGAACGCCCTCCACCGAGCCCAGCAGCGCCAGCAGCGCGACCTTGGCCAGCAAGGCTAGCATCAGCGCCATCGCCCCAAAAGCGCCCACGCGCGAATCTTTCATGATGTCCAGCGCGCGATCCCGGTCGTAACTTCCGCCCAGGCCGTCGGCCACGTCGGCCAGGCCGTCTTCATGAAAGCCGCCGGTCAGCAGCACCGTGGCCACGCTGGACAGCGCCGCCGCCACCAGTGGCGAGAAAGAGGTGTCGGGCAGCACGGCCAGCAGCAGCGCATAGACCGCCGCCGCCGCCAGCCCGGCCAGCACGCCGACGCCCGGAAAGTGGGCGGCGCTGGCGCGCAGCAACGCGGGGCTGTAACCGACCCAGCCGGCCAGCCGCCCGGTGATGGGGATGCGGGTGAAAAACTGCACCGCGAGCAGGTACTCGCGCACAAACTGGCTGATGAAGGCCATGGCAGGTTCAGGTGCTTTCTTTTTCGCTCACGCCGGCCGACTCAAAGCTTGCCATCTCATTCAGAAAGCCGGCCGCCGACTGCACCAGCGGCCAGGCCAGCAAGGCGCCCGTGCCTTCGCCCAGGCGCAAATCGAGTTCCAGCAGCGGCCTGGCCTTCAGGTGATCGAGCAGCAGGCGGTGGCCGCGCTCGGCCGATCGGTGGCAAAACACCAGGTAGTTGTGCACTTGCGGCACCAGCGCATGGGCCAGCAGCGCCGCCGCCCCGGCAATAAAGCCGTCCACCAGCACCACGCGGCGTTCGCTGGCGGCCTGCAGCATGGCGCCGGCCATCATGGCGATTTCAAAGCCGCCTACCTCCGATAGCACGCCCAGCGCGTCCAGCGGCTCCCGGGCCCGTGGCTGACGCGCCAGCGCGCGCTGCAGCACCGCCTGCTTGTGCGCCAGCTGCTGATCGCTCAGGCCGGTGCCGCGTCCGGTGGCGTCTGCAAGGCTGACACCGGCCAGCCGCACCAGCAGCAGTGCCGCCGCCGAGGTGTTGGCAATGCCCATCTCGCCAAAAGCCATCACATTGCCCGGCAGGGCCTGCACGATTTCCCTGCCCGCCGTCAGCGCGGCCTGGGCCTGGTCGCGCGACATGGCGGGCTCAAGGCACAGGTTCTTCGTGCCGTGCGCGATCTTGCGTTGCAGCAGTTGCGGGTGCGCCGGCAAATCGGCGGCCACGCCGGCGTCCACCACCTGCAGCGCAAAGCCGTGCTGGCGCGCGAACACATTGATGGCGGCGCCACCGGCCAGCATGTTGGCCACCATCTGCACCGTGACCGCCTGCGGATAAGCCGAAACGCCCTCGGCGGCCACGCCGTGGTCGGCAGCAAACACCACCATTTGCGGCTCGCGCAGGCTGATGTTTTCCTGCTGCTGAATCAGCCCCAGTTGCAGCGCCAGGCCTTCCAGCGCCCCCAGCGCGCCCAGCGGCTTGGTCTTGTGGTCGATCTTGTGGCGTAGCCGGGCCTCCAGGTCAGGGTTGGCGATCGCCTCGATCGGGGGCAGGGCGTGGGTCATGCGCTGTTCATCAGTGATGTGCTGGCCAGCGCGCTCACGCTGCGCTCTGCAAGAACAGCCGGTACACCGGGTTGCCGGTTTCCTCGACATGCGGGTAGCCCAGCGTGTCCAGAAAGGCCTTGAACGCCTTGTCGTCGGCCCGGGGCACCTGCAGGCCGACCAGAATGCGGCCGTAGTCGGCGCCCTGGTTGCGGTAATGAAACAGGCTGATGTTCCAGCCCGGCCGCATGTGCGAGAGGAACTTCATCAGCGCGCCGGGCCGCTCGGGAAAGACAAAGCGCAGCAAACGCTCATCCTTGGACAGCGCACTGTGCCCGCCCACCATGTGGCGGATGTGTTCCTTGGCCAGTTCGTCGTGCGTGAGGTCGAGCGCCTTGAAGCCGTGGCGCGAGAAATTGGCCGCAATCTTGGTGCTTTCACCCCTGGCCGAGGTGGTCAGGCCGACAAACACATGGGCCTGGGCCGCGTCGTTGATGCGGTAATTGAACTCGGTCACGCTGCGCGGGCCGCCCGGCAATTCACCAATCACCTCGCAAAAGCGCCGGAAGCTGCCGCGCTCCTCGGGAATCGTCACCGCGAACAGCGCTTCGCGCTCCTCGCCCACTTCGGCCCGCTCGGCCACAAAGCGCAGGCGGTCAAAGTTCATGTTGGCGCCGCACAAGATCGCGGCGTAGGTTTCGCCCCTGGTCTTGTGGGTGGCCACATACTGCTTGATGGCCGCCACCGCCAGCGCGCCGGCCGGCTCCACAATGCTGCGCGTGTCGACGAACACGTCCTTGATGGCGGCGCACACCGCGTCGGTGTCAACGGTCATGAATTCGTCGACCAGCGTGCGGCTGATGCGAAAGGTTTCCTCGCCCACCAGTTTCACCGCCGTGCCGTCGGAAAACAGGCCCACGTCGTGCAGCGTGACGCGTTTTTTGGCGCCCACCGACTGCATCATCGCGTCCGAGTCGTTCATCTGCACGCCAATCACCTTGATCTCGGGCCGTAGCGCCTTGATGTAATTGGCTACGCCGGAAATCAGCCCGCCGCCGCCAATCGCCACGAACACCGCATCGAGCCGGGTCGAGCCCAGGCTTTGCAGCTGCATCAGGATTTCCATGGCAATCGTGCCCTGGCCGGCAATCACGTCCGGGTCGTCAAACGGGTGCACAAAGGTCAGGCCCTGCTTTTTCTCCAGCACCACCGCATGGGTGTAGGCGTCTGAATAGCTGTCGCCGTGCAGCACCACGTCAGCGCCCCAGCCCTTGACCGCATCGATCTTGAGCTGCGGCGTGGTCGTCGGCATCACCACCACCGCCCGCGTGCCCAGCTTCTGGGCGCTTAGCGCCACGCCCTGGGCATGGTTGCCGGCCGAGGCGCAAATCACGCCTTTCTTGAGCTGCGCCGCGCTCAGATGCGCCATCTTGTTGTAGGCCCCGCGCAGCTTGAAGCTGAATACCGGCTGCTGGTCCTCGCGCTTGAGCAGCACCGTGTTGCCCAGCCGCCGGCTCAGGCTTTTGGCTGGCTCCAGCGCCGACTCGATCGCCACGTCATAGACGCGCGCGGTGAGGATTTTTTTCAGGTAGTCAGCGGGGGTCAGGCCTTTGCTGCCACGTTTGAGGGGGGCTTTGGCGGCGGGTTTGGATTGTGGTGTCATGGTTTTCTCTTGGTCCTGAATGATAAGGGCCAAGAAAAAAGGCCCAGATCTTGCGATCTGGGCCTGTAAATCCACCCTTAGAGGAGTGGAGGAGACAACCGGTGCAAAAATACCTAAGTGTCAGTATTGATGCGATGATTTCAGTATAGCGGAGCAATGCTGCGCCGCACAATACGCCGGGGCCAAAATTTGACTGATTCCACTAATTCGGCACATTTTCCCCGGCTTTAGTAAATTATTTAACCAACGAAAAGGGCAGGTTATGGAATGCACAGTGAGCTGGACCGGTAACAGCGCCCGCAGCGGGTCGCGGTCGGGCATGACGTTTCTGGCCGAAACCGGCAGCGGCCACACCCTGGTGATGGACGGCGCGCCCGACGCCGCCAAGCCGGAAAACGGCGGCGCCAACCTGGCGCCCCGGCCCATGGAAACCGTGCTGGCCGGCACCGGTGGCTGCACCGCCTATGACGTGGTGCTGATCCTGAAACGCGGCCGCCACGATGTGCAGGGCTGCTCGGTCAAGCTCACCTCAGAGCGCGCCGACACCGACCCCAAGGTGTTCACCAAAATCCACATGCACTTTCTGGTCAGCGGGCGCGGCCTGGCCGCCAGCGCCGTCGAACGCGCCATTGCCATGAGCCACGACAAGTATTGCTCGGCCACCATCATGCTGGGCAAAACCGCGGACATTACGACCAGTTTCGAGATTCTGGAGGTTTGAGAGGCCTTTACCGGCCTCGCGATTCCCGTGAAGACGGGAATGCCCGTCGGCTACAGACGCTCTGCCGCGCGGCGGTAGACCCGGCTCTTGTCGCGCTTTCCGGTGGCAATCACGGTCACAAAAATCGCTGCATCGTCCACCCGGTAAATGAGGCGGTAGCCCACGCTGTGCAGCTTGATTTTGTAGCAATCTGCCATGCCATGCAGGGCGGCGGAAGGCACCCGGGGCACCTCCAGACGCTCGGCCAGTTTTTTCTTCAAGGGCTCTCGAATGCTGGCGTCAAGCTGCTGCCATTCCCGCAGGGCCTGTTCGTGAAAGCGAAGTTTGTAGCGCATCCACGGCGTGCCTACAGTGCGTCGAAGTCGACCTCAATAAACGGGCCATCGGCGCGCTCGTTTACCAGCCTGGCATCTTCCAGGTCTTCCAGATGCGCCATCAGCCTTTCGTAATGACCGGCTGGCAGCAGGTAAGCCTCGGGTCGATTGTGGTTAAGCACGGCCACCGGGGCGTCATCCGCCTGTTTAAGGATGTCGGCGTAGTTTCGTTTGAGCTCAGTCACGCTGACTGCGAAATGAGAAAGAACTGCGTCCATGCCGCCTCCGAATGAAAATAAATATCAATAAGCATCAAATAAGATGTTTATTAAAGCATTTATTTTGATGATTGGCAATACATCGGGGCAATGTTCATGCACGAAGGACCGGTTGGGAAACTCCCATGAAGCGCCTGCACAAGCGCCATCGTCAGAAAGGCCGAGTTGATCGACAGTCAGGCATTGTTTTGGCCGTTAGCCCAATAATAACGCGATCTGGTAGCTATTAAAAAAATAGCAAAATCCTGCAAAACCTCTTCTGTCTGGACAGACTTCACTGCGACCGGACTTGCGAGGAGGTGCTCACAGGTAATGCGCGGTGCCGGTCATTACCTTGGCGGCCGCGCCCATCAGCGCCTTGACCGGAGCCGGCAAGTCCAGCGCGCCGGCGTGGGCCGCTTCCTGGGCGTGGCGCGCCTCGTCGTCTTTCATTTGCGCCACGATGGCGCGCGACTCATGGTCACCCTCGGGCAGCCGCTGCAGATGCGTGGCCAGATGCGCCTCCACCTGGCGTTCGGTTTCGACCACAAAGCCCAGGCTGAGCCGGTCGCCCAGACGGCTGGCCACCAGCCCCAGCCCAAAAGCGCCGGCGTACCAGAGCGGGTTCAGCAGCGAAGGCCGGGCGCCGAGTTCGTCCAGCCGGTCGCGGGTCCAGGCCAGATGATCGCCTTCCTCGCGGCTGGCCGCCAGAAAATGCTCGCGCAGCGCCGGGTCACGCGTGCCCAGCGCCTGCGCCGCGTACAGCGCCTGCGCGCAGACCTCGCCGACATGGTTGACCCGCATCAACGCGCCCGACAGGGCCTTGTCCTGGGTCGTCAGCTCGGTGCTCTGGCTTGGCACGGTCGGGCAGGTCCGGCTGGCACGCGGTTTGGCAAACAGGGTGCGTAGCGCGCCATCGGTGGCGTTGAGCAGCGCATCGAGGGCGCCGGGCCGGTTTAAACGGGCGGTGGGAGGGAGGGGGTTCATGGGCATTTGTTGACTCGCTTGCTTCAAAGCATAAGGGCAAACGCGCTCTGCGCGCGCTTACAGTTGGAAACACCGACCCCTGCCGGGTCCTGCCCCTGACCATGGGTTTGTGGTGCGACTTCCACAGTCATTCGGCGGTTGTGGCGTGGCTGCAACGAAAACCCCGTTTTCCTGCCAATTCCTTTGCCTAAGCGCGCCGCCTCTGTTGCAATACATACAACTTCCTAAATGGAGGTTGGCCCGGGGATCCATAAGTCCTGGAGCCCTATGTTTAACCTTGGAGAAACTCTTAATGAAAAAATCCCTGATTGCTCTGGCTGCACTCGCAGCTGTTGGCACCGTTTCCGCCCAGTCCTCCGTGACCCTGTACGGTCGTATGGACCTCGGCATGCTCGTCACCAAGACTGAGCAAGGCACGCGCACCGTCAAGACCACCAGCCTGGCTGGCGCTGAAGGCACCCGCACTGGCAACCGCCTGGGCGTCCGCGGTACTGAAGATCTGGGCGGCGGTCTGCGCGCCAACTTCAATATTGAAACTGCAGTCAACATCGACCGTACCGTTCCTGCCAGCACGTTTGGCAAGGTTCGTACCGCCATTTTGCAACTGCAAGGCGGCTTCGGTTCGGCCACCATCGGTACCTACCTGAACACGTTTGACGATGTGCGCGGTGTCAGCGTGGCAACGGCTGGCGTTGCCGGCGGCGACTTCCTGGCCAAATCGTTCGGTGACAACATCCGCGGTCTGGGCCCACGTTCGGAAAATGCCATTGGCTATCGCTCCCCATCGTTTGGCGGCCTCGATTTCCGTATCGGCACCACCTACGAGAAAGCCGAAACCAATGTTGTGACGGCTACCAACCCAACCGGTCTCAACCTGACCACCAAAACCACCGGCTACATCGGCGGCATTGGTTACAACAATGGTCCTATCAGCGCTTTGCTGGCTCTGGGTCAGGGCAAACTGTCGACGCCTGCTGGCAATGGCAAGGTCAACGACGTGGCATTTGTTGCCAGCTACAACCTGGGCGTGGCTGTTCCATACATCCAGCTTGAGTCTGCCAAAGGCACGAACACTGCCGTCGTTGGTGAAGTCAAGACCACCGGCTACGAGCTGGGCGCCAAGTTCCCACTCGGTGCTTTCACTCCGCACATTTCTGTGTCCGGCGGCAAGATCAAGACCACGCCTACCGGCCTGGCTACCACCGAAGTCAAGACCCGTGGCTTCCAGCTCGGCACCACGTATGACCTGAGCAAGCGCACCTACGTGTACGCTGCTGCTGGCCGCGAAAAGAACCTCGCCGCTCCTCTGGCTGGCGGTACGGGCGATGTCAAGGGCACCGGCTTCGGTCTGGGCCTGGTCCACAACTTCTGATCTTCCGCTAGCACACGCTAGCTGATGAGATGAAAAAATCAAACCCCGCCGTGGCAACATGGCGGGGTTTTTTTTGTATGAATTTTCCCTGCTGTAGCTCATGGATGCCATGTTGACCCCCGTCAGATACCTGCCGCACTGCTGGCCATTGGCATCATGACCGACACGGATAACACCCGTGGCAGCACCGTGGCCTGGTATCGCCCCGTTACACTGGTGTGCGATGCGCTCCGAAAAAAGTAGCAATCCTGTAATTTTCTGACGGTATACCCATGCGAACTGACAAGCCGTTTCCCGTCAATGGCGAGGCGGGCACCCCGCCCGTTTCAAGCAAAAATGCGGGCGCCACGTTGCGCGCCAGTGGCCGCGCCTTTGCCCAGATTTCACAGTTTCACCCTGAGCTGACGGCCTTCCGGCGTGATCTGCATGCCCACCCCGAACTCGGCTTCGAAGAGGTTTACACCTCCAGCCGGGTCGCCCACGCGCTCAAGCTGTGCGGCGTCGACGAGGTGCATACCGGCATCGGCAAAACCGGCGTGGTGGCCGTCATCCGGGGCCAGCAGGGCGGCGTGGCGTTCCAGTCGGGCGTGCGGCCCATGGTCGGCCTGCGCGCCGACATGGACGCCCTGTCCATGACCGAGCACAACGAGTTTGGCTGGAAGTCGGCCAAGCCCGGGCTGATGCACGGCTGCGGCCACGACGGCCACACCACCATGCTGGTGGGCGCGGCCCGCTACCTGGCCGAAAGCCGCAACTTTGCCGGCGATGCGGTGCTGGTGTTTCAGCCCGCCGAGGAAGGCCGCGGCGGCGCCGATGCGATGATCAGGGACGGGCTGTTCGAGCGTTTTCCGGTGCAGGCCATTTACGCCATGCACAACTGGCCCGCCATGCAGCCCGGCACCATAGGCATCAACCCCGGCCCCATGATGGCGGCGGCCGACCGCGTCACGATCGAGATCACCGGCAAGGGCGGCCATGGCGCCCACGCTTATTTGACGGTAGACCCGGTGCTGGTGGCTGCCCACATCATCACGGCGGCGCAGAGCATTGTCTCGCGCAACGTCAAGGCCATGGACAGCGCGGTGATCAGCCTGTGTGCGATGCAGGCCGGTGATTTGAATGCCATGAGCGTGGTGCCCGGCAGTGCCACGCTGGTGGGCACGGTGCGCACTTTCCGGCCCGAGGTGCAGGAGCTGGTCGAGCAGCGGCTGACCGCGCTGTGCAGTGCCGTGGCGCAAGGCTTTGGCGCCAGCGCCAGCGTCAAATACGAACGCATTTACCCGGCCACCATCAACTCACCGGCCGAATACACCCTGGCCGCGGCCGTGGCCGAGCAACTGGTGGGCGCGCAAAACCTGGTGCGCAACCTGGAGCCCAGCATGGGTTCCGAGGATTTTTCCTTCATGCTCAAGCTCAAGCCGGGGGCTTACCTGCGGCTGGGCCAGGGCGAACAATTGCCCGACGGCCAGGGTGGCAGCGTGGGCGGCGTCGGCAGCCGCTTTTTGCACAACAGCTGCTATGACTTCAACGACGCCGTGTTGCCGCTCGGTTCGGCCCTGTTTGCCGGCATTGTGGAGCGTTCGCTGCCGCTCGCCTGAAATGCCAGCGTGCTATTAATTTAGTAGCTATGTGGGCAAAATTTATAAGGGCTGGAGGCACTTTTTGCCGATAATTCCGATAATTCCGAGAAAAACCGGCCTTCGGCAGCCGCCTCAGGCGTAGCGCTTGTTGCGCAGGTTGTTTTTCATTTCCTTGAGCAGCGGCTGCAGTTTGGGGCCTATGCGCAGCGCCACGCAGGTGGCCAGGATGTCGATGATCATCAGGTGCATCAGGCGCGACACCATGGGACTGTAGCGGTCATAGCCTTCGGGGTGGTCGGCGGTCAGGTGGATGTTGCCGGCGGCGGCCAGCGGCGAGCCGGTGACGGTGACGACGATGGTGGTGGCGCCGTTCTTGCGGGCGATGTCGCAGGCGTCCATCAGGTCGCGGGTGCGGCCCGAGTTGGAAATCACCACTACGCAGTCACCCGGCCCCAGCAGCGAGGCGCTCATGACCTGCATGTGGCCATCGCTGTAGGCAATGGTGTTGATGCCGAGGCGGAAAAACTTGTGCTGCGCGTCCTGCGCCACGATGCCGGAGTTGCCCACGCCAAAAAACTCGATGCGTTTGCCGGTGTGGTAGGCGGCCAGCAGCGCCTGCGTGGCCTTGTCAATGGCCACAGAACTGGCGTCGTTGCGGTATTTCAGAAATGCGGCGACCGTGTTGTCGATGACCTTCACCAGCACATCGCCGATCTTGTCATCCACATCGACACTGCGGTGAATGAAGGGCACGCCCTCGCTGACGGTGCCGGCCAGCTTGAGCTTGAAGTCGCTCAGGCCGTCATAGCCCATGCTGCGGCAAAAGCGCACCACGGTCGGCTTGCTGACATGCGAGCGGTCGGCCAGCTCGGTGATCGGCAGGTTGGCAAAGGCGCGCGGGTCGGTCAGCACCAGCCGACCCACGCGCTGTTCGGCTGGGGCCAGCGAGGGCAGGGAGGCCTTGATCCGGTCTAACAAAATAGCCCCCACATTCGCGCACTGCGTGTCGCTCTCTGCCCCCCGAGGGGGCTAATTTTCCTTGGGGCGGCCCGGCGTAAAATTGCTGGCCTCTCCGGTAAGGTGTGGGGCCACACTTTTAGCATTCCTCGCTCCAGCAATAGCCATCGCGCGCAATCATGGCGCTGGCGGCGCTTGGGCCCCAGGTGCCCGCCGCGTACGGTCTTGGCCCGGCGCTGTCGTTGCTCCAGGCGTCCAGAATCGGCTCGACCCAGCGCCAGGCTTCTTCCTGCTCGTCGCTGCGCACAAACAGGTTGAGCCGCCCGCCAATCACGTCGAGCAGCAGCCGTTCGTAGGCGCCGACGCGCCCGGAGCCGAAGCGCTTGTCAAAGTCCAGGTCCAGCTGCACCGGCGCCAGCGTCGGCGTGCCGGCGCGGTGGCGCTGGTCGGCGCCCTGGGCCAGTAGGTGCAGCTCCAGTCCGTCCTTGGGCTGCAGATTGATCACCAGCCGGTTGGCCACGCTGGAGTTGGCCAGCGGCGACTGGTAAATCGCATGCGGCGCGGGCCGGAAGTTGACCTCGATGTGCGCGTCGCGGCCGGCCAGGCGCTTGCCGGTGCGGATGTAAAACGGCACGCCGGCCCAGCGCCAGTTGGCAATCTCGGTGCGCAGGGCGACAAAGGTTTCGGTGCGGCTGGCCGGGTTCACGCCTTTTTCATCGCGGTAAGCGGGCACCGCCTCGCCGTCTATGGTGCCGGCCGCGTACTGGCCGCGAATTGCGTGCTGGCTCAGGCTTTCGGGCGTCCAGGGCTTGAGCGAGCGCAAGACCTTGAGCTTTTCGTCGCGAATCGCATCGGCGTGGGCATTGATGGGCGGCTCCATGCCGATGGCGCAGAGCAGTTGCAGCGCATGGTTTTGCACCATGTCGCGCAGCGCACCGGTGCTGTCGTAAAACGCGCCGCGTTTTTCCACGCCCAGCTCTTCGGCAATCGTGATCTGGATGTTGGCAATGGTTTCGCGCCGCCACAACGGCTCGAACAGCGAATTGCCAAAGCGCATCGCGAACAGGTTTTGCACCGAGGGCTTGCCCAGGTAATGGTCGATGCGAAAGATCTGCTGCTCGGTCAGCACGCTGCGCACCGTCTGGTTGATGGCGCGGTTGGAGGCCAGGTCGTGGCCCAGCGGTTTTTCGAGCACCACGCGGGTTTGCGGGCCGTTCAGGCCGGCGGCGGCGATCTGCTCGCACACGGTGGTGAACAGCCCCGGCGCGGTGGCCACATACATCACCACCACCTCGGCCGGGCGCTGCTGCAGCTTGGCCGCCAGGGCGGCATAGTCGGTGGGGTTGGACAAATCCATGCGCAGGTAGCCCAGCAGCGCCGCGAAGCGCGAGAACTCCTCCTCGCTCGGGCGCTTGGCCAGGTCGACATGGTCGAAGCGGGCCTTGATCAGTTCGCGGTACTGGTCGTCCGACAGGTCGTCGCGCGCCACCCCGATGATGCGCCCGCCCGACGGCAGCGAGCCGTGCCGGAACGCCTGAAACAGCGCCGGCATGATTTTGCGCCACGCCAGGTCGCCGGTGCCGCCAAACAGAATGAGGTCAAAACTCATGGTCAGAATTTGAGTTGGTAATAAAGTTTCATATTCTATGGGCATAATGGTAACTCGCCAACCCGGGCTTTCACCAACTGCTTGACCTGGTGTTTTATTCCGAATAACTTCGCAGCTTTGCCATGAACCAACCATGACTCAACTTGACGCGCTGAAACAATTCACCACGGTGGTCGCTGATACCGGCGACTTCAAGCAGCTTGATGCCTTCAAGCCGCACGACGCCACGACCAACCCCTCGCTAATCCTCAAGGCGGTGCAAAAAGCGGATTACCAGCCGCTTTTGCGGCACATCGTGAGCCAGTTCAGGGGCCGCCCGCTCGACGAAATCATGGACCGGCTGCTGGTGCGCTTTGGCTGCGAAATCCTGTCCCTCATCCCGGGCCGGGTCTCGACCGAGGTCGATGCCCGCCTGAGCTTTGACGCCGGCGCCAGCTATTCGCGCGGCGTGCGCCTGGTGGAGCTGTACCAGGCCGAGGGCATTCACGTCGATCGGGTGCTGATCAAGGTGGCCGCCACCTGGGAGGGCATCCAGGCGGCCGAAAAACTCGAGCGGCGTGGCATTCATACCAATCTCACGCTGCTGTTCTCGTTTGCCCAGGCCGTGGCCTGCGGCCAGGCCAGGGTGCAGCTGATTTCGCCCTTTGTCGGCCGCATTTACGACTGGTACAAAAAGTCGGCGGGCGCCGGCTGGGTCGAGGCCGACAACGCCGGTGCCAACGACCCCGGCGTCAGGTCGGTACGCGAAATTTACAACCACTACAAGCACTTCGGCATTGCCACCGAGGTCATGGGCGCGAGCTTTCGCAATGTCGGACAGATTACCGCGCTGGCCGGCTGCGACCTGCTGACCATCAGCCCCGAGCTGCTGGCCCAGCTGGCCGCGTCCGAAGCGCCGCTGGCGCGCGCGCTGGACGCCAGCGCCGCCCAATCGCTGGACCTGCCCGTCATCAATTTTGACGAGGCCGGTTTTCGCTACGCCCTCAATGAAGACGCCATGGCGACCGAAAAGCTGGCCGAGGGCATACGCGCCTTCGCGGTCGATGCGGTCAAGCTGGAACAGCTGATGGTGGCGGCATGAGCACCGAACGCCGCGACGGGCCGCCCCGAGCAAGTTCAGCCCCCTCGGGGGGCAGCGCAGCACACGGAGTGGCAAGCGTGGGGGCAAACATGAAGCGGCTGCGTTGCGACCAGACCCCGGCCTGGGCCGCGCTGCACCTTTGCTTTGAGGCCAACGGCAAGACATTTGACCTGCGCGAGGCCTTTGCCGCCGACCCACAGCGCTTTGAAGCCTTCAGCCAGCAGGCGCCGCATGTGTTTGCCGACCTGTCGAAAAACCTGATCGACGCGCCCAGCCAGGCGCTGCTGCTGGACCTGGCCGGCCAGTGCGGGCTGCTGCAGCACCGTGACGCCATGTTTGCCGGCGCGCTGATCAACAGCACCGAACAACGTGCCGTGATGCACTTTTTACTGCGAAATCCGGCCCTGGCCCAGGCAGAACGCGCGGCAGATGCTACTAAAAACATAGCAACCGAGCTGACGCAAGTGCATGCCACGCTGAACGCGATGCTGGCCTACGCCGACCAGGTGCGGGCCGACGCGGCCATCACCGACATCGTCAACATCGGCATAGGCGGCTCCGACCTGGGGCCGCAGATGGCGGTGCTGGCCCTGAGCGAATTTGCGACGACGGGCAAACGCTTTCACTTCGTCTCGAATGTCGACGGCCACGAGTTGGCCGGTGTGCTGGCGCAGTGCCAGCCGCACAGCACGCTGTTCTTGATTGCCTCCAAGACCTTCACCACCACCGAAACCATGACCAATGCCCACTCGGCCAAGGACTGGTTTGAGGCCCAGGGCGGGCAGGACATTGGCCGGCATTTTGCCGCGCTGACCACCAACGTGGCGGCGGCCAACGCCTTTGGCATCCACACCACCTTCGGCTTCTGGGACTGGGTCGGCGGGCGCTATTCGCTCTGGTCGGCCATTGGGCTGCCGATTGCGCTGGCGGTGGGCAGCGACGGTTTTCGCGAGCTGCTGGCCGGCGCGCACGCGATGGACGAGCACTTTCGCACCGCCGCACTCGAGGAAAACCTGCCGGTGCGCCTGGGCCTGCTCGATGTCTGGTACCGCAACTTCCACGGCTTCACCAGCCGCAGCATCGCGCCCTACAGCAGCGCGCTGCGCCGCCTGCCGGCGTATCTGCAGCAGCTCGAGATGGAAAGCAACGGCAAGCGCGTGGATGCCGACGGCAACACCTTGCCGTTTGACACCTCGCCGGTGCTGTGGGGTGAGCCCGGCACCAACGGCCAGCATGCCTATTTCCAGATGCTGCACCAGGGCACGTCCATCATCCCCGTCGAATTTGTCGCCGTCAAAACGGCCGCGCATGATCTGCCCGGCCACCATGACAAACTGCTGGCCAATGTGCTGGCGCAGGCGCAGGCGCTGATGCTGGGCAAGCTGGACGCGGGTGGTCACAGGCACTTCCCCGGCAACCGGCCCAGCACCTTCTTGCTGCTCGACGAGCTGACGCCGGCCAGCCTGGGCGCGCTGATTGCGCTGCAGGAGCACCGCGTGTTTGTCAGCGGCGCGCTCTGGGGCATCAACAGTTTTGACCAATGGGGCGTGGAACTCGGCAAGGTGCTGGCGAAAGACATGGAGGCGCGCCTGCACAGCGGCGACGCGGCCGGTCTCGACGGCTCGAGCGCCGGACTTTTGCAGAGAATTTGCACAAAATAGGCCTCTAGCCCAGCAATAACGGGCATGAGCAGCTATTGATTTAATAGCAAAATAGCTTCGCCGCGTTTATCATGGCGGCGGGAATTTTCCCTGAGCAGGTTCTGCAAGGACACCAGACCCATGAATTTCGGACAAGCCATTTCCACCTGCCTGGCCAGGTACGCGACCTTTGCCGGGCGCGCCTCGCGCGCCGAATACTGGTGGTTCTTCCTGTTCCAGACGCTGCTGTCGGTGGCCGCGTCGATGGTCAGCGAGATCGCCTATGGCCTGGTCGGGCTGGGCCTGCTGCTGCCCGCACTGGCCGTGGGCACGCGCCGCCTGCACGACATCGGCAAAAGCGGCTGGTGGCAGCTGGTCATGCTGACCGGCATTGGCTACCTGCTGCTGGTCTACTGGTGGGTGCAGCCGACCGGCGAAGCCGGCAACGCGTACGAGGCGGCGTCCGCCTGAACTGACCTTTCTTAAGACGTAAAAAAAGGGCCGCAGCGCTTTCGCGCCGCGGCCCTTTTGGCGGGTGAGCCAGAACAGGTCTGACTCAGCGGGTCATTACATGCCCATGTCGCCCATGCCGCCCATTCCACCCATGCCGCCGCCCATGCCGCCAGCAGCACCGGACTCGTCTTTTGGCGCCTCGGCAATCATGGCCTCGGTCGTCAGCATCAGCGATGCGACGGACGCGGCATTTTGCAGCGCCGTGCGGGTCACTTTCGTGGGGTCCAGAATACCCATTTCGATCATGTCGCCGTAGGTGTCGTTGGCGGCGTTGAAGCCGTAGTTGCCAGTACCGGCCAACACGGCATTGACCACCACGGAGGCTTCGCCGCCTGCGTTGTACACGATCTCGCGCAGTGGCGACTCGATGGCGCGCATCACCAGCTTGATGCCGGCGTCCTGGTCGGCGTTGTCGCCCTTGATGGTGCCGACAGCTTGCTTGGCGCGCAGCAGGGCGACGCCGCCGCCAGCCACAATGCCTTCTTCCACGGCAGCGCGGGTGGCGTGCAGGGCGTCTTCGACGCGGGCTTTTTTCTCTTTCATTTCGACTTCGGTGGCCGCGCCGACCTTGATCACGGCAACACCGCCGGCCAGCTTGGCCACGCGTTCCTGCAGTTTTTCACGGTCGTAGTCGCTGGTCGCTTCTTCGATCTGGACACGAACCTGCTTGACGCGGGCTTCGATGTCGGCAGCGGCACCGGCGCCGTCGATGATGATGGTGTTTTCCTTGCCCACTTCGATGCGCTTGGCAGAGCCGAGGTCGGCCAGCGTGGCTTTTTCAAGCGACATGCCGACTTCTTCAGCGATGACCTTGCCGCCGGTCAGGGTGGCGATGTCTTCCAGCATGGCTTTGCGGCGATCGCCGAAGCCGGGGGCCTTGACAGCGACTACCTTCAGGATGCCGCGCAGGGTGTTGACCACCAGCGTAGCCAGGGCTTCGCCATCAACTTCTTCAGCGATGATCAGCAGTGGGCGGCCCGCCTTGGCGACTTGTTCCAGCGTCGGCAGCAGGTCACGGATGTTGCTGATTTTCTTGTCGTAGAGCAGGACAAACGGGTTGTCCAGAATCGCCGACTGCTT